>NZ_JBFBJZ010000043.1:0-68634 GCF_040686255.1 Kitasatospora sp. NPDC085879
CCCCGCCGCCCCGCCCCCCCCCCCCCCCGGGGCTCGCGGCGGTCGGCGCCGCGAGGGCGCCGACCGTGCGGCGGTCAGCCCTCCACGGCCGCCTCGGGCTCGGCGGCGGGCCGGCGGCCGCCGACCAGCTTGGTGCCGAGCCGGTCGAGGCCGACCACGACGGCCGCGAGGACGACGAACTCGACGGTGAGCCGGCCGATCTGGCCGGCCACCCAGCCGTAGCCGTCGGTGCTCGGGTCGAGGAAGAAGTAGGGGTACTTCAGCGGGAAGGACGGGAAGAGGATCGCCCGTGCCTCGGTGATCAGCGCGTACCCGAGCGGGAAGGCCAGCCAGAGCGGGAGGTCCTTCCAGCGGGAGGCGTTGCGGGGCTTGAGGAACAGCCAGTCGCCCACGACGAGCACCGGGGTGACGTAGTGCAGGAAGAAGCTCGACCAGTGCTGCAGCCGGTCCGGGCCGGAGACCAGGCCGGGCAGCGGGCTCTCGCCGTGCTGGAGCAGGATGTGCGAGACCAGACCGGTGATGACGATGTACAGCGTGGCGGCGCCGCGCAGCCGGGGCGCGGGCGCGTCGACCGTGTCGCGCTTGATCATCCAGTACACGGCGGAGATGAAGTAGCCGAGCACGACGACATTGCTCTCGACGGTGAAGTACACCAGTGAGCTGTTGCTGAGGACCAGCCCCAGGCCGGCCGAGAGCACGATGGCCATCCGCCACCACAGGGCGGGCTTGGTCCGGACTGTCATGGTTCACCAGTTCTCGTCGGAGTGCGGACACGGCCTGCCCGGGGACGGATGGGTCGAAAGGCGGACCGGTCGCCGCACTCTACCCGCCGGTAGGGTTGCTGTGGAAGCCGCGTGCGCGAGCGCAGTGGATCACCCGGCGGCCACGAATCCGGACCGGTAGGCGATCACCACGGCCTGGGTGCGGTCGCGGGCGCCGAGCTTCGCCAGAACGCTCCCGACGTGCGTCTTCACCGTCTCCGGGCTGACCACCAACTGCTCGGCGATCTCCGCGTTGTTCAGCCCGTCCGCCATCAGCCGGAGCACCTCGCGCTCCCGCCCGGTCAGCCGCTGCGGCAGCCCCGGGGCCGCCGCCTGCTCCGTCCCGGCGGCGGTGCTCTGCTGCCCCGGGTCCGGCACGAGCCGGCGCACCGTCGCCGGGAACACCAGGGAGTCGCCGCCGGCGACCGTTCGGACGGCCTGCACCATCTCCTCCGCGCGGGCCCGCTTCAGCAGGAATCCGGCCGCGCCGGCCCGCAGCGCCGCGTACACGTGGTCGTCGTGCTCGAAGGTGGTGACCACGAGGACCCGGGGCGGCTCGGGCTCGGCGGTGAGCAGTTCGGTGGCGCGGATGCCGTCCGTTCCGGGCATCCGGACGTCCATCAGCACCACGTCCGGTCGCAGCTCGCGGACCAGCGGCAGGACGGCGGCGCCGTCGGTGGCCTCGCCGACCACGGTGAGGTCGGCTTCGGCGTCCAGCACGACCCGCAGGCCGGTGCGCACCAGCCGTTCGTCGTCGGCGACCACGATCCGGATCATGCGCCCGCCTCCTGCCCCGCGCGGGCCGCGGTGTGCCGCGGGGAGGCCGGGCCGTCGGCGGGGAGCGGGATGCGGACGGCGAGCCGCCAGTGGCCGCCGGCCGGATCGGGCCCGGCGCTGCTGCGGCCGCCCAGCGCGGTGACCCGTTCGGTGATCCCGGGCAGTCCGCGTCCGCCGCCCGCCCTGGTCGGCCGTCCGGCCCCCGGCGGATTGGTCAGGTCCAGTTCCAGCTCCCCGTCGTCGACGACGATGCGCAGCCTGGCGGGCACCGGCCCGGCGTGGCGCAGCACATTGGTCAGGCCCTCCTGGGTGATCCGGTAGACCTCCCGGGAGAGTGCGGCCGGCAGCTCGCCGAGGCCGGGGCCGAGTCGGGTCTCCACCGCCGCCCCGGCCCGTGCGGTCTGTCGGAGCAGGGCGTCCAGGCGGTCCAGGCCGGGGCCGTGTCCGGCCGCGGCCCCGGCCGGGTCGTCCGGCGCGGCCGGTGCGGGCCCGGCCGTCGCGTCCTCGCGCAGCAGGCCGAGGACGGTGTCGAGTTCGCCGACGGCCTCGCGGGCGACGGCCTCGATCGCGGCGATCGCCTCGGCGGCGAACTCCGGGTCACTGCGGAGCACCCGGCCGGCCGCGGACGCCTGGATCGCCACGGCGCTCAGCGCATGCCCGACGGAGTCGTGCAGTTCGCGGGCCAGTCGGTTCCGCCGGGCGAGGTCGAGGGCCCGCTGCTCGGCGGCGGCGATCCGCTCGGCCGGAGTGGGGCCGAGCAGCGGGCGGGCCGCGCGGGCCAGGACGGCGCCGGCCGCCGCGTTCGTCCCCAGGAGGAGGACCAGCAGGCCGAGGGCCAGGAGCGGCGCGGGCGGCGGGTGCGCACCGAACCAGAGCCGGCGCCAGGCGCCGTTCGGCATGAACAGCAGCCCGACCACGGCGGGCGGGACGGCGAGGGACATGCCGGATGCCACTCCGCCGAGGAAGAGGTGCAGGGTGAACCAGGTGGCGGTGCGCCGCCGGGCGGCCCAGGAACGCGAGGGCGTCACGGACAGCTCGGCGGCCGCCGCGCCCGCGCAGAGTGCCCGGGCGGCGGCGCTCTCCAACGCCCGCACCGTCGGGACGAGCCCCGTCACCGCGGCCACCGGGAGCGCCCCGGCCAGGGCCAGCAGGTCCGTGACGACGGAGTGCCGCGGTCCCTCGCCCGGCAGCAGCACCCCGACCACGACGGTGGCCAGCAGCCAGAACGGCATCAGCAGCGCGCCGCCGAGCACCAGATGGACCCAGCGCAGCGCGGCCCGCCGCCCGAGCAGTGCGCTGGGCACGCCGCGACGGCGAGCGGTCACTGCGGTCGACGCGCGGGCCGCGGGTGCGGTGGGGCCGGTGGTGTCCATGGCCCCGACCCTGCCACTCCCGGCCCGGGGCGCGCATCGGAGGAGAGGAGGTGGTCGACTCCCCCTGTGGGGGGAGCCGGCCACCCGTCCTGTCGGAGGATCAGACGACGGTGCAGACCGCGCCGTTCAGCGTGAAGGCGGTCGGCACCGGGTTGCTCGCGCCCCAGCTGCCGTTGAAGCCGAAGCCGTAGGAGGCGCCCGGGGCGAGGGTGGCCGCCCAGGACGGGTTGGCCGCGGTCACCGTGGCACCGGACTGGGTGAACACCGCGCTCCAGCCCTGGGTCACCTGCTGGCCGGCGGCGAACTGCCAGCCGACCTGCCACGGCCCGATCGCCGTGGTGCCCTGGTTGGTCACGGTGACGTCGGCGGTGAAGCCGCCCGTCCACTGGTTGCCGATCCGGTACGCGACGGTGCAGCCGCCCGGCACGGGGGAGGAGCTGGGCGAGGAGCCGGGGGACGCGGAGCCGGACGGCGAGGCCGAGGTGGACGGGGACGGGCCGGCCGTGGAGCCGCCGAAGGCCGCGGCGACCGCCGCCCACGCGGGCTTGGCCTGCAGGTTCTCGTCGTAGAGGGTGGCCGCGCCGTAGCCGGAGAAGACGCCCGGCACCCAGGAGTCGGCGTCGTCCAGGCCCCAGACGGTCACGCCCACGCAGCGGGCGACGGCCCGGCAGGCGGTGACCACCTTGCGGTAGTCCTCGGCCTGGGTGGCGAGGGTGGTGGCGTTGGACGGGGTCTGCATCCGGACGTCCAGCTCGGTGACGGCGACGTCCACGCCGAGGTCGGCGAAGCGCTGCAGGTTGGTCGTGAGGTCGGCGGGCACCTGGCCGAGCACCAGGTGCGCCTGGAAGCCGACGCCGTCGATCGGAACGCCCTGCTGCTTCAGCGACCTGACGAGGTTGTAGAGCGCGGTGCTCTTCGCGTTGACGCCCTCGACGCTGTAGTCGTTGATGTACAGCTTGGCGGCCGGGTCGGCCTGGTGGGCCCAGGTCAGCGCGTCGGCGATCCAGCCGTCGCCGAGGTTGTCCTGCCAGATGCTGCTGCGGCGGGTGCCGTTGTCGTTGAAGGCCTCGTTGACGACGTCCCAGGCGTAGATCCGCCCGGCGTACCGGCCGGCCTCGGTGGCGATGTGCTGCTGCAGCAGGGTGCGCAACTGGGTTGCGCCGAAGCCGCCGTTGGTGATCCAGCCGGGCACCTGGCTGTGCCAGGCGAGGGTGTGGCCGCGGACGACCTGGCCGTTGGCCCGGGCGGTGGCGACCAGCCGGTCGGCGGCGGCCCAGTCGAGGTTGCCCCGGCTGGGTTCGACGGCGTCCCACTTCATCGCGTTCTCGGCCGTGACGGAGTTGAACTGCCCTGTCACGAGCGAGCTGTAGGCGGTGGAGCCGGTGAGCCGGTTGTCCGCGACGGCGACACCGATCTGGCGGCCGTCCGCCGACGCGAGGGCGCGCAGCGGCGTGTCGGCGCCGTGGGCGCTCAGCGAGGACAGCGGGAGGAGCACGGCGGCGAGCAGGGCGGCGAGTATCGCGACCAGGCTGCTGCGGCGCGGAGTGGAGGCCACGGGGGCGTCCCTTCTGCGTGAGGTGTGTACCGGGGGTACTGCGACACGCAGAGACCCGGAGGAGTGTGGTGGTGCCTCCGAGGGTTGGTGCGGACGCTACGGGTGGGGCGCGGGCACGTCAACGGGTCCGGCGCGGGTGCGCCGGACCCGCCGGGGGACTGCTGGGTCGGAAGAGCGGGGAGCGGGTCAGAAGGTCAGCCGGGTGGACTCGTGGGTGCGGGTCTCGATCCCGTTGGCGGCCTTGTCGATGAGCTGGTGCGCGAGGTTGGAGCAGGCGCGGGCGGCGGCGAGTTCCTCGCCGATGGTGGAGTCGGGGGAGTCGTCGGGGTTGCGGCGGGCGATGCCGATGCCGCGCACACCCGGTGCGCTGAAGCCGCTGAGCGAGGCGGTGCAGCTCGTCCGGCTCTCGTCCTCCTCGAAGTTCAGATCGACGATCCAGTGGTTGCGCATGCGGATCACCTTCTCGGGCGTCGGTCGTCAGCCCCAGAATCCGCCTGCCGGGCGAGGCCCGCAAGCGTGGCGGGGCGGCGGCGGGCCGGTCCGGGCGGACCCTTGTTACCGGCGGGTCACATGTCTATCATCGCGACTGTGACAGCTGAACTGTCAAACCAGACGGCCGCGACCCTCCCCGCCGCCCACGGCCCGCTGACCGGTGTGCGCGTGGTCGAACTGGCAGGCCTCGGGCCCGGCCCGTTCGCCGCCATGCTGCTCGCCGACCTCGGCGCCGACGTGGTGCGCGTCGACCGCCCCGGCCCGCCCCCGCTCGGCCCCGGGCCCGCCCTCGACGTCACCAACCGCAACAAGCGCTCCGTCGTCGTCGACCTCAAGGCGCCGGACGGTCCGGCCGCCGTCCTCGACCTCGTCGAACGCGCCGACCTGCTGATCGAGGGCTACCGTCCCGGCGTCGCCGAACGCCTCGGCATCGGCCCCGAAGCCTGCCTCGCCCGCAACCCCGCCCTCGTCTACGGCCGGATGACCGGCTGGGGCCAGGACGGCCCGCTCGCCGACCGGGCCGGCCACGACATCGGCTACATCGCCACCGCCGGCGTGCTCGGCCTGGTCGCCGGCGAGGCCGGCGGACCGCCCGGAGTGCCCGCCAACCTGCTCGGCGACTACGCGGGCGGCTCGCTCTACCTGGTCGTCGGCCTGCTCGCCGCCCTCCACCACGCCCGCGCCACCGGCACCGGCCAGGTCGTGGACGCCGCCATCGTGGACGGATCCGCCCACCTCACCGCGATGCTCTGGGGCCTGAAGGCGGCCGGCCACTGGCACGACACCCGCGGCGCCAACCTGCTCGACGGCGGCGCCCCCTACTACGCCGTGTACCGCACCGCGGACGGCGGGCACATGGCCGTCGGCGCGCTGGAACCGCAGTTCTACGCCGAGTTCGCCCGGCTGCTGGGCCTCCGCCCGGACGCCCCCGGCCAGCACGAGGTCGCCCGCTGGCCCGAGCTGCGCACCCTGATCGCCGCGCGCTTCGCCACCCGCACCCGCGCCGACTGGACGGCCGTCTTCGAGGGCACCGACGCCTGCACCGCCCCCGTCCTCTCCCTCGGCGAGGCCGCCGACCACCCCCAGCTCAAGGCCCGTGGCAGCTACACCGAGCACCACGGGCTCGTCCAGCCCGCCCCGGCGCCCCGGTTCTCCGCCACCCCCGGAGCGCTGCGCCGCCCGCCCGCGCTGCCCGGGGCGGACACCGCGGCGGTCGCCCGCGACTGGAACGTCCCCGCCCTCGCCGACCGCCCGCAGGACAGCGCGTCCGAGCGGGCCGGCACCGACCGTCCACACCACTGAGGAGCAGCAGGTGCAGCGCGAGATCTACACCGAGGAGCACGAGGCCTTCCGGGAGACCGTCCGGGCGTTCCTCGCCAAGGAGGTGCTGCCGCACCAGGAGCGCTGGGAGCAGGCCGGCATCGTCGACCGCGAGGCCTGGCTGGCGGCCGGCCGGCACGGGCTGCTCGGCCTCGCCGTGCCGGAGGAGTACGGCGGCGGCGGCACCGCCGACTTCCGCTTCCCGGCCGTGCTCGCCGAGGAGTTCACCCGGGCCGGGGTGAGCGGGCTGGCGCTCGGCCTGCACAACGACATCATCGGCCCGTACCTGACCTCGCTCGCCACCGAGGAGCAGAAGGAGCGCTGGCTGCCCGGCTTCTGCAGCGGCGACATCGTCACCGCGATCGCGATGACCGAGCCCGGCGCCGGCTCCGACCTGCAGGGCATCCGCACCACCGCCGTCGACGAGGGCGACCACTACCTGCTCAACGGCAGCAAGACCTTCATCTCCAACGGGATCATCTCCGACCTGGTGGTCGTGGTGGCCCGCACCACCCCCGAGGGCGGTGCGCACGGGCTCAGCCTGCTGGTCGTCGAGCGCGGCATGCCCGGCTTCGAGCGCGGCCGCAACCTCGACAAGATCGGCCAGAAGTCCCAGGACACCGCCGAGCTGTTCTTCGACGACGTCCGGGTGCCGAAGGCCAACCTGCTCGGCGAGGAGAACCAGGGCTTCGTCTACCTGATGCGGAACCTCGCCCAGGAGCGCCTGACGATCGCGGTCTCCGCCATCGCCGGCGCCGAGCACCTGCTGGAACTCACCACCCGGTACGTCCAGCAGCGCACCGCGTTCGGCAAGCCGCTCGCCAAGCTGCAGCACGTCCGCTTCGAGATCGCCGAACTCGCCACCGAGTGCGCCGTCACCCGGACGTTCGTCGACCGCTGCATCACCGAGCACAACCGGTACGCGCTCACCCCGGTCGACGCCTCGATGGCGAAGTGGTGGGCCACCGAACTGCAGAAGCGCACCGCCGACCGCTGCCTGCAACTGCACGGCGGCTACGGCTACATGGCGGAGTACCCGGTCGCGAAGGCGTTCACCGACGGCCGCATCCAGACCATCTACGGCGGCACCACCGAGATCATGAAAGAGATCATCGGCCGCTCCCTCCTCGGCTGACCGCCCCGGTCACCTACCGCGAAAGGCACCCACCGTGACCACTGAAGCGTTCGTCTACGACGCGATCCGCACCCCGCGCGGGCGCGGCAAGGCCAACGGCTCCCTGCACGGCACCAAGCCGATCGACCTGGTGGTCGGCCTGATCCACGAGCTCCAGGCCCGCTTCCCCACCCTGGACCCGGCGGCGATCGACGACATCGTGCTCGGCGTGGTCAGCCCCATCGGCGACCAGGGCTCCGACATCGCCCGGATCGCCGCCATCGCCGCGGGCCTGCCGGACACCGTGGCCGGCGTCCAGGAGAACCGCTTCTGCGCCTCCGGTCTGGAGGCGGTCAACCTGGCGGCCGCCAAGGTCCGGTCCGGCTGGGAGGACCTCATCCTGGCCGGCGGCGTCGAGTCGATGTCCCGGGTGAAGATGGGCTCCGACGGCGGCGCCTGGGCGATGGACCCGATGACCGCCTACGAGACGAGCTTCGTCCCGCAGGGCATCGGCGCCGACCTGATCGCCACGATCGAGGGCCTCGGCCGCACCGACGTCGACGCCTTCGCCGCCGAGTCCCAGGCCCGCGCCGCCAAGGCCCAGGCCGACGGCCACTTCGACCGCTCGGTGGTACCGGTCCGCGACCGCAACGGCCTGATCGTCCTCGACCGCGACGAGTTCATCCGCCCCGGCACCACCGTCGAGACCCTGGCCGGCCTCAAGCCGTCCTTCGCCGTGATCGGCGAGGCCGGCGGCTTCGACGCCGTTGCCCTGCAGAAGTACCACTGGGTGGAGAAGATCGACCACGTCCACCACGCCGGCAACTCCTCCGGCATCGTCGACGGCGCCGCCCTGGTCGCCATCGGCTCCCGCGAGGTCGGCGAGCGGTACGGCCTCACCCCGCGCGCCCGGATCGTCTCCGCCGCGGTCTCCGGCTCCGAGCCGACCATCATGCTCACCGGCCCCGCCCCCGCCACCCGCAAGGCCCTCGCCAAGGCCGGGCTCACCCCGGACGACATCGACCTCGTCGAGATCAACGAGGCCTTCGCCGCCGTCGCGCTGCGCTTCATGCGCGAACTCGGCTTCGGCCACGAGAAGGTCAACGTCAACGGCGGCGCCATCGCCCTCGGCCACCCGCTCGGCGCCACCGGCGCCATGCTCATCGGCACCCTCGTGGACGAACTGGAGCGCCGCGACCTCCGCTACGGCCTGGCCACCCTCTGCGTGGGCGGCGGCATGGGCGTCGCCACCGTGATCGAGCGCATCTGACCACCCCACTCCCTGGAGAGACTTCCCCATGACTGCAGCAACCGCCATCCGCTGGGAGCAGGACCAGGACGGCGTGGTCACCCTCGTCCTCGACGACCCGGCCCAGTCCGTCAACACCATGAACGCCGCCTTCACCGAGGCCCTCGACGAGACCGTCGCCCGGCTCAGGGCCGAGGACGGGCTGCGCGGCGTCATCGTCACCTCCGCCAAGAAGACCTTCTTCGCCGGCGGCGACCTCCACCTGCTCTCCTCCGTCGGCCCCGACCAGGCCGCCGAGACCTTCGAGCACGGCATGCGGATCAAGCGCGCCCTGCGCGCCCTGGAGACCCTCGGCAAGCCGGTCGTCGCCGCGATCAACGGCGCAGCCCTCGGCGGCGGCCTGGAACTCGCCCTCGCCTGCCACCACCGCGTCGCCCTGGACACCCCCGCCACCAAGATCGGCCTGCCCGAGGTCACCCTCGGCCTGCTGCCCGGCGGCGGCGGAGTCGTCCGCACGGTGCGGCTGCTCGGCATCACCGACGCCCTGCTCAAGGTCCTCCTGCAGGGGCAGCAGTACCGTCCGGCGCAGGCCCTGCAGCACGGCCTGGTCGACGAACTCGCCGCCACCCCCGAGGAGATGCTCGCCAAGGCGCGGGCCTTCATCGACGCCCACCCGGAGTCCGTGCAGCGCTTCGACGTCAAGGGCTACCGGATCCCCGGGGGCACCCCGGCCACCCCCGCGCTCGCCGCCAACCTGCCCGCCTTCCCGGCCAACCTGCGCAAGCAGCTCGGCGGCGCGCCCTACCCGGCGCCGCGCAACATCCTCGCCGCGGCCGTGGAGAGCGCCCAGGTCGACGTCGACACCGCGATGGCGATCGAGGCCCGGTACTTCACCGAGCTGGTCTGCGGCCAGACCGCCAAGAACATGATCCAGGCCTTCTTCTTCGACATGCAGGCCGTCAACTCCGGTGCCGGGCGCCCCATGGACGTACCCGCGCGGAAGGTCGAGAAGGTCGCCGTGCTCGGCGCCGGCATGATGGGCGCCGGCATCGCCTACTCCTGCGCCAGGGCCGGCATCGAGGTGCTGCTCAAGGACGTCACCGCGGAGGCCGCCGAGCGCGGCAAGGCCTACTCCGCCGCGCTGCTCGACAAGGCGGTGGCCCGCGGCCGCACCACCCCCGAGGAGCGGGACGCCCTGCTCGCCCGGATCACCCCCACCGCCGTGGCCGCCGACCTGGCCGGCTGCGACGCCGTCATCGAGGCCGTCTTCGAGAACCCCGAGCTCAAGCACAAGGTCTTCCAGGAGGTCCAGGACGTCGTCGCCCCGGACGCCCTGCTCTGCTCCAACACCTCCACGCTGCCGATCGGCCTGCTCGCCGAAGGCGTCGACCGCACCGCCGACTTCATCGGCCTGCACTTCTTCTCGCCGGTCGACAAGATGCCGCTCGTCGAGATCATCCGCGGCCCGCGGACCGGCGACGAGGCGCTCGCCCGCGCCTTCGACCTCGTCCGGCAGATCCGCAAGACGCCGATCGTCGTCAACGACTCCCGCGGCTTCTTCACCTCGCGCGTCATCGGACAGTTCATCAACGAGGGCGTGGCGATGGTCGGCGAGGGCCTCGACCCGGTCTCCGTCGAGCAGGCCGCCGCCCAGGCCGGCTACCCCGCCAAGGTGCTCTCGCTGATGGACGAGCTCACCCTCACCCTGCCGCGCAAGATCCGCAACGAGTCCCGCCGGGCCGTCGAGGACGCCGGCGGCAGCTGGCAGCCGCACCCCGCCGACACCGTCATCGACCGCATGGTCGACGAGTTCGGCCGCCCCGGCCGCAGCGGCGGCGCCGGCTTCTACGAGTACCGGGACGGGCAGCGCAGCCACCTCTGGCCCGGCCTGCGCGAGCACTTCACCCGGCCCGGCAAGGAGATCCCCTTCGAGGACATGAAGGAGCGGATGCTCTTCGCCGAGGCCCTGGACTCCGTCCGCTGCCTGGAGGAGTCCGTCCTCACCTCGGTCGCCGACGCCAACGTGGGCTCCATCCTCGGCATCGGCTTCCCCGCCTGGACGGGCGGCGTCCTCCAGTACATCAACGGCTACCCCGGCGGCCTCGCCGGATTCACCGCCCGCGCCCGCGAGTTGGCCGCCGCCTACGGCGAGCGCTTCACCCCGCCCGCCCTCCTGGACGAGATGGCCGCCGACGGCCGCACCTTCCGGGACTGACACCCGACCGCACCGCCCCGCCCCCCTCGGGCGGGGCGGTGTCCGCGGCGGCGGCTACCCTTGCTCCGAAACGATCATCCGGAGGAGGGGGACCGCGGATGAAGCCGCTGTCGTGGGACGAACTGACGGCGTACCGGGCGAGGGTCCGCGGCTGCCTGCTCGGCGGCGCGATCGGGGACGCGCTCGGCAACCCGATCGAGATGAAGTCCATGGTCACCGTCGAGGCCGAGTACGGCCCGACCGGCATCACCGGGCTCGTCCCGGACCGCGAGGGCGTGGTCGGCCGGATCACCGACGACACCCAGATGACCCTCTTCACCGCCGAGGGCTGGCTGCAGAGCTACCGCCGCATCATGGCCAAGGGCATCAGCGGCGCCGAGACCGCCATCGTCAAGGACGCCTACCTGCGCTGGCTGGACACCCAGCAGCACGCCGCCCCGCCGCCCGCCGACGGCCTGCGGCACCGCATCGGACAACTCCGCCACGAGCAGTGGCTGTACGCCCGCCGCGCCCCCGGCCGCGCCTGCGAGTACGGGCTTCAGCAGGACCACGTCCCCGACGCGCACGCCCCGGTCGACGGCACCCAGGGCCCGGTCAACCCGGACGCCAAGGGCTGCGGCTCGGTGATGCGCTCGGCCCCGTTCGGCTTCGTCGGCCGCGGCGCCACCGGTCGGGGCGACGAGTGGGCCTTCGAGGTCGCCGCCCGCTGCGCCCGGATCACCCACGGCCACCCGACCGCCCAGCTGGCCTCCGGCGCCTTCGCCGCGATGATCAGCCGGCTGGTGGCCGGGGACCCGCTGCCGGAGGCGGTGCGGCGCGGCATGGACCTGCTCGCCCGCTACCCCGGGCACCAGGAGACCCTCGCCGCGCTGCGGCGGGCCGTCGCCCTCGCCGAGGCCGGCCCGGCCACCCCGCTGACGGTCGAGAGCCTCGGCGGCGGCTGGACGGCCGAGGAGGCCCTCGCCATCGGCGTCTACGCGGCACTCGCCCGCACCGACCACTGGCGCCACCGCACCCCCGTCGAGTCCGCCTTCCTGCTGTCGGTCAACCACTCCGGGGACAGCGACTCCACCGGCGCGATCTGCGGCAACCTGCTCGGCGCCCACCACGGCGACGGCCTGCTGCCCCCGGAGTGGCTCTCCCGGATCGAGGGCCGGGCCGTGATCGCCGCCCTCGCCGACGACTTCGCCGCCGAGGTCCACCCGGGCGAGGACCGGCCCTGGCTGCACGGGATGCAGCTCGCGGGGTCCTGAGACCCGGTGGGAGTCCCCGCCGGGAGTCCCACCGGGCCCGGGCGGGCTACCCCAGGCGCGCGTCGGCGGCGAGCGACTCGACGAGCTGGTCGACGCGCGCCTCGGGCAGGCCCCGGGAGGCGAACCAGGCGCCGACGTTGCGCACGTCCCGCTCCAGGAAGGAGCGCGCGCGGGGGTTGGCGACGAGGTCCACGATCTGCGGGACGTCGATGATCACCAGCCGGCCGTGGTGGACGAGGATGTTGTACGCCGACAGGTCGCCGTGCGCGTAGCCGCCGAGCGCGAGCAGCGACAGGCTGCGGCCGAGCTGCTCCCACAGCTCCTCGATGTCGGCTTCCTCGGTGCGGAGTTGGGCGAGCCGGGGCGCGGCCGTGCCGCCCGCGTCGCCGACGAACTCCATCAGGATCTCGGTGCCCGTGATCTGCACCGGGTACGGGACGGCCACCCCGGCCGACCAGAGCCGGCACAGTGCCGCGAACTCCGCCGCCGCCCACTGCCCGGCGATCGCCTCCTTGCCGAACGCGGTGCGCTTGGCCATCGCCCGGCTGACCCGGGACTCCTTGTGCCGGCGGCCCTCCAGGTAGCCGGAGTCGCGGTGGAACATCCGGTGCTGGGCGTCCCGGTAGCGTTTGGCGGCCATCAGGGTGCGCCGCCCGGTGCCGGGCACACCGCGTTCCAGCAGGAAGACGTCGGCCTCCTTGCCGGTCTTCACGATGCCGAGCTCGGTGTCGACGGCCGCCAGCTCGGTCACCACCCAGGCGGGGCGCGGCTCGGGCCCCTTCTCGGTGGGCGTGGAGCGGTCCCAGGTGGACCAGCGGTCGCCCTCGGCGGGGCCGTCGGCGGCGGGGGAGGGCGAGGCGGGGTCGTCGAGGGCCTCGGGGAACCCGGCCGCTTCGAACGGGACGTACTCGGGCTCGAAGTCGTCGAACCGGTCGGACCTGCGGCCGCGCCGGGACCCGCCCTTGGGACGGATGCGGGAGAAGGAATCGCTGTCGGCAAAGCGCTCGCGCACTGCTGTGGCTCCTGAGGAGTGACCCACCGGGTGCGTCGGGTGCGACGCGCTGTCAGCCGGTGGGGAGATGACGGACGAGGAAGGCGTATGGCGCGCACACGAAGGCGCGCCGCGACACGGCGGCAACCATCCGGACACACCTCCTCGACGTCGGGTCCTCGCACGGCGTCCGCGAGAACGTCAGTACCCTAGCCACTTCCCCGCACCGCGCAACCGAATATTCCCCGCGGG
Organism: Kitasatospora sp. NPDC085879; assembly: GCF_040686255.1. Taxonomy (NCBI): domain Bacteria; kingdom Bacillati; phylum Actinomycetota; class Actinomycetes; order Kitasatosporales; family Streptomycetaceae; genus Kitasatospora; species Kitasatospora sp. NPDC085879. The sequence goes on from NZ_JBFBJZ010000043.1 coordinate 13,353, forward strand.
TTCCCGTCGTTCCCCGGCGACGGCCCGTCAGCGGGCGATGCGGTGGACCACGCTCGGGCGCAGCGGGCTGCCCTCCGGGGCGTACGGGTCGTCGAAGTCCTCGGCCGGGTCGTGGGTCATTCCGAGGCGCCGCATCACGGCCTGGGAGCGGTGGTTGGCGGCGGTCGTCACCGCGAGGATCTCGGGCAGGCCGAGGACGTCGAAGCCGTAGTCCAGGCAGGCCCTGCCGGCCTCGGTGGCGTAGCCGTGGCCCCAGGCGGTGCGGGCGAGCCGCCAGCCCACCTCGACCCCGGTGAAGGGCATGTCCTCGTCCACGTCGTCCAGCCCGGCGAAGCCGAGGAACTCGCCGGTGGCCGTGACCTCCACCGCCCACCAGCCGTAGCCGCGCCGCGCGAAGTCCGCCCGGAAGGCCGCCACCGAGGCGTCCGCCTGCTCACGGGTGAGGACGTCCCCGAGGTGCTCGCGGACCTCGGGGTCGGCGTTCATCGCCGCCCAGGGGGCCAGGTCGGACTCCCGCCAGGGGCGCAGGGTGAGGCGTGCGGTGCGCAGTTCGGTCATGGCCCGAGCCAACCCCGGGCGGGCCGCCCTGTCGACCGGATTTCGGCCGCCGGGCGCTACTCGGCGCTTCCGGTCAGCTCCTCCGCCAGCGAGCGCTGGAAGGCGGTGACGATGGCCTGCACCACCAGCGGCTGGATGCGGTCGGTGAGGCTCTTCATCCTGTCCAGGTCGGCCGGGGCCGGACCGCTCTCCCGGTAGGGCTTCCACACCGTGTCGCGGAACAGCCGGTGCAGGTCGTGCGCGGTGGCCTGGCTGTGCAGCCGGACGACGGCACGGGCCGCCAGCAGGGTCTCCAGCGGGATCGGCACGTCGAGGATGCGGACGCCCAGCGGCAGCAGACCGGGGTCGATCTTGAAGACGTCCGGGTCCTCGGTGCGGTGCAGGGCGCCCATGGCGGCGAGCCGGTCCACGTCGGCGTCGGAGAGGTCGCGCCCGACCCGGCGGGCGAGCTGCCCGCGGTCGGCCTCCTCGGCGGCCTCCCGGGTCCAGGACGCGACCAGTGCCCGGTGGATGGCGAGGTCCAGCGAGCCGATGTCCTCGGGGAGTTGGGCGAGGTAGCGCTCGATCGCGGCCAGTGTGAGGCCCTGTCGCTGGAGCTCCTCGATGAGTTCCAGCCGGTCGAGGTGGTGCGGCCCGTACAGGCCGACCCGGCGCGGGCCGAGTTCGGGCGGCGGGAGCAGGCCCTTGGCGGCGTAGAAACGCAGGGTGCGGACGGTCACCCCGGCCCGGGCCGCCAGTTCGTCGACGGTGAGCCGCGATGTGCCTGCTGTCATCCGGTGCAACCTCTTCCGCCCGTTCGCCCCGCCGGGTGCGGCAGTCCTGCTGTGACAGCACCAGTGTGACAGTGCCCCGATCTGCCGGTCCACCGCGTCCCGGCGGCCGGCGCAGCGCACCCCCGCGGCACCACATGGCACCGCTTAGCGCCCACGTGACGCCATCTGGCGCCACGTGGTGCCATGTGGTGCCACCCCGCGCCTTCGCGAGTGCGTGCGTGCCGGGTCTCCCGTTCGGTGTTTCCGCAGGTAGGGCGGCCGTCGTCGACCTTGTTGTCGAGGCGGCGTTTCATGCCGCCGGAATCGGACACGTCCTCGGCAGCGTCATCCAGGCCGTCCTCAGCGTCCTGGTCGTCGGCGCCGTCGGCCTCGCCATCGGCTTCCGCTCCACCGACGCCACCGCCCTGGAACGGCTCGCCGCCCTCGGCCTGCTCGTACTCTTCTCCCTCGCACTCACCTGGATCGCCGTCGGCATGGGCCTGGTCAGCCCCACCGCCGAAGCCGCCAGCCCTCCGCGGCCTGCTCCTCGGCACCGCCATCGGCAACAACGGCTGGATCACCATCGCCTGGTGCCTCGCCCTCACCGCCCTCGGCTACCGCTGGTCCACCACCACCTTCAACCGCGACCCCAAGTGACCACGCACTTGCCAGCACCCCGCCCCGGGGCGGCGCACCCGACACCCGTCGGAGTCCGCTGCCCCGGCGGCACGTCCGCCCTAGGCTGGTGGTCATGAGCCCTTCGATTGCCACCAACACCCGGGTGGAGCTGGCCGAGTTGCTGGACTTCGTCCGTCCGCGGCACCGCGCGCTGCTGCTCACCCGGCGTGCCGACGGCACCCCGCAGGCGTCCCCGCTGACCTGTGGGGTGGACGACTCCGGCCGGATCGTCGTCTCCACCTACCCGGAGCGGGCGAAGACCCGCAATGCCCGGCGCGACCCCGCGGTGAGCGTGGTGGTGCTCTCCGACGAGTGGAACGGCCCCTGGGTGCAGGTGGACGGCGAGGCCGAGGTGCTGGACACGCCGGAGGCGGTGGAGCCGCTGGTGGAGTACTACCGGAACATCGCCGGCGAGCACCCGGACTGGGACGAGTACCGCGCGGCGATGCGCCGGCAGGGCAAGTCGCTGATCCGGATCACCCCGCGCCGCTGGGGTCCGATCGCGACCGGCGGCTTCCCGGCCCACCTGGTGCAGGACCAGGAGTAGCCGGACCCGGCGACCCGGCGAGGGCGGTGCGGACGAGCGCGAGAACCTCCTCGTCCGCAAGGCCCAGGGCGCGGGCCTCGGCGACCAGCGCCCCGGCCGTCTCGCCCAGGCGGGACCGGCCGGGTGACGCGGCGTCGGTGAGCTGCGCCCCACGCCCGCGCCGCAGGTCGACCAGCCCCTCCTCGCGGAGGATCTGGTAACCCCGCAGCACGGTGTGCATGTTGACGTCCAGTGAGTCGGCGAGGCCGCGGGCGGGCGGCAGCCGGTCGCCGGGCCGCGCGGTGCCGTCGGCGACGGCGCGGCGGACGCAGGCGGCGATCTGCTCGGCCAGCGGCTGCGGCGAGCCGGGGTTGACGCGGAAGAGCACGGGCGGTCCTAACGGGGTTGCCGGACGAGGGCGGTGAGCAGGCCGGCGGCGGTGGCGGCGTCGGGCACGGCGACCACGAACTCCCGGCCGTCGGTGAGCCGTAGTGCGACGGCCTCGCCGGCCCGCAGTACCAGGCCGCTGCGGCCGGGCCCGGACCGGTACCCCTCGTCGCCGAACACCCCCGTCTCCCGCACCTCCCGGCAGTCGGCCGCCGCGATCCGCTCCAGCGGCACCCGCAGCCACGGCCGGCGCACCAGGGGCAGTCCGACGGTCAGGCCGCGCCGGTCGACGGTGACCCGGACCCGGCCCACGGCCGTGGCCGCCGCCCCGACGACGGCGATCGGCAGCGCGCCGGCCCCGGCCCCGGCGACCAGCAGGACGGCGGCCAGCCCGAGCAGGGCGGGCCCGAGGGTGCGCAGCAGAGGCGAGCCGACCGTGCGGGACCAGGAGACGGCCTCCCCGGCGGTGAGCTCCACCGGGACGGGCACCGGGGGAGCGACGGGCTGCGGCGCCGGGCGGACGACCGGGCCGCCCACCAGCAGGCCGACCGCTCCGGCGAGTGCCGCGCCACCGCAGCAGACGGCCACGGCGAGGCCCGGCAGGCGGGCGTCGGCGGCGCGGGCGGCGTCCGCGTTGGCGGCCGGCACCAGGGTGCAGAGCGAGCCGAGCAGCGCGGCCGCGGCCCAGCCCCCGGCCAGCAGGGCCCGCCCGGCGCGCGGCGGGTGGCCGCCGGTGAGCACCGGGCGGGCGAGGGCGGCGCCGGTGATCGCGATCAGGCCGACGGCGGCGGTGAGGAAGCGCCAGGCGGGCAGGGTGCCGTCGGCGCCGCTGCCGGAGAAGTGCACGGCGAGCGGCTCGGGCAGCCGCGGCCGCAGCCGGGCGTACACCAGCAGGACCGCCGCGGCGGCGGCTGCGGGTGGCAGGACGGTGAGGACCACGGCGGTCCGGGACGGCCGGGTCGGCCGGGGTAACGGCAGGGCGGGCACGGAGATCCCTCCAGGGACGCGAACGATCGCGGATTGTTCGCACCATGCTAGAACAATCCGCGATCGTCGGTGTGCAGTTCTCTCCCGCCGCCCCGTTCCTTCAGGACCGCTTCAGGGCCGCCCCCGGGGCGGAGCCCGTCAGGCGGCGGTGAGCGGCAGCAGGTCGGCGTGGTGGCGGCGGGTGACCTCGGGGTGCGCCCGCAGGTAGCCCTTCAGCTCGTTCCGGCCGAACTCGGCGAACAGCGGGTTCGCCGGGTCCTGGGTGGCACCGGGCGCGTGGTGGGCCTGCGGGAACTCCAGCGGCTCGATGTGCGCGTCCAGCCGCGGGTTGTAGAAGAACGGCACCGAGAACCGCTCCCGGGCGCCGGGCGGGCTGACCACCCGGTGGCTGGTGGCCTTGAGGTAGCCGTCGGTGGCGACCTCCAGCAGCTCGCCGAGGTTGACCACGAAGGCGCCCTCCATCGGCGGCACCTCCAGGAAGGATCCGTCCTGGCGCTCCACCTGCAGGCCGCCGACGGTGTCCTGCAGCAGCAGGGTGATGAAGCCGTAGTCCTTGTGCGAGCCGACGCCCTGCCCGGCGCCGTCCGGCGCGGTGCCCGGGTAGCGCACCAGCTTGAGCCGCAGGTGGGGGTGGCCCTCGAAGGCGTAGTCGTAGAAGTCGGGCCGGGCGCCGATCGCGGTGAGCAGCTCGTGCAGCAGCCGGCGGCCGACGCCGCCGAGCCGGTCGATCCAGTGCAGCGCGGCCTCGCGCAGCGCGGGCAGTCGTGCGGGCCACTGGTTCGGGCCCTCCAGCCACCAGTACGGCGGCTCGCCGGAGGCGGGCACGTGGGCGGGCAGCTCGGCGCCGATGTCGAGCTGGTCGCGCCAGTCCTGGCTGCCGCCGGTGCGCTCGTCGCCGGTGCGGGTGTAGCCGCGGAAGTGCGGGGAGTTGAGGTTGCTCACGGCCAGCCGGTCGGCCTCGGGGAGGGCGAAGAAGGCGTGCATCGCGTCGGTGAGCGCGGCGGTCTCGGCCGGGGTCACGCCGTGCCCGACGAGCTGGAAGAAACCGACGCCGGTCGCGGCGGAGCGGAGGTCCGTGCGGAGCCTGGCGCGGTCCTCGGCGCTGCCGTCGGCGAGCGAGAGGTCGATGACCGGGAGGCCGGTGCTGTGGTCGCCGGCGGGGTCGGTGAAAGGGGACTGCTGGGTCATGGGTGACATCACCTGGGTGTCGAATGCCCCGGCGGGCCCGGCGGTCGCCGGGGACGCTGCCGCTGCCGCGCCGGGTGTGGCCGGTGCAGCGGGGCCGGGGGAGGGTGTGTGCCCGAAGGGCGGAGGACGAGCGGGATCAGCCGGAGCGTCGACAGGACATGCTCGTGACGCGGAGCAGGTCCACGTGGCGACGGCTGACGAGAAGAAGCACGTCACCAGCGTAACGGACCGCGACCGGCGGTGGCCGGGCCCGCACCCCGGGGGGCGCCGCCCGGCCTCGACCGGCCCGCGGTAACGGCCGGGGGCTCACCGGGCGAGCGCGCGGGCCGCCTGTTCCCTCAGCTCGTTCTTTCTCACCTTGCCGCTGACCGTCATCGGGAAGCCCTCGACCACGTGCACGTGGCGGGGGGTCTTGTAGTGGGCGAGGCGGCCGCGGCAGAACTCGGCCAGTTCCTCGGGGCCGAGGGTGCCGGCCGGGTCGCGCAGCACCACGAAGGCGCAGATCTCCTCGCCGTAGCGCTCGTCGGGCACGCCGACCACCTGGACGTCGGCGATCGCCGGGTGGGTGTGCAGGAACTCCTCGATCTCGCGCGGGTAGACGTTCTCGCCACCGCGGATGATCATGTCCTTGATCCGGCCGACGATCGCCAGGTAGCCGTCCTCCCGCATCACGGCGAGGTCGCCGGTGTGCATCCAGCCCTCGGCGTCGATCGCCTCGGCGGTGCGCTCCGGCTCGTTCCAGTAGCCGATCATCACGGAGTATCCGCGGGTGCACAGCTCACCGGGCTCGCCGCGGCCGACCGTCCGGCCGGTCTCCGGCTCGACGACCTTGACCTCCAGGTGCGGCAGCACCCGGCCGACCGTGCCGGTGCGGTGCTCCAGGTCGTCGTCGCGGCGGGTCTGGGTGGAGACCGGCGAGGTCTCCGTCATGCCGTACGCGATGGCCACCTCGGCCATGTGCATCTCGGTCTGGACGCGCTTCATCACCTCCACCGGGCACGGCGAGCCGGCCATGATGCCGGTGCGCAGCGAGGTGAGGTCGTACGTCGCGAAGTCGGCCAGGCCCAGCTCGGCGATGAACATCGTCGGCACGCCGTACAGCGAGGTGGCCCGCTCGGCCTGCACCGCGTGCAGGGTGGCGGCCGGGTCGAAGCCCTGGCCCGGGATGATCGCGCAGGCGCCGTGGGAGAGCGCCGCGAGGTTGCCCATCACCATGCCGAAGCAGTGGTAGAAGGGCACCGGCAGGCAGATCCGGTCCTGCTCGGTGTAGCCCACCAACTCGCCGACCCAGTAGCCGTTGTTGAGGATGTTCCGGTGCGAGAGGGTGGCGCCCTTGGGGAAGCCGGTGGTGCCGGAGGTGTACTGGATGTTGATCGGGTCGTCGGGGGCCAGGTCGGCGGGGAACTCCCCGTCCCCGTCGAGCTCCTGGAACTCCGGGTCGCCGATCCACAGCGTCTCGCGCAGGCCCGGGCACTCCTCGCGGACCTCGGCCACCATCGCCCGGTAGTCGCTGGTGCGGTAGGCGGGCTGGGCGACCAGCAGGCTCACCCCGGACTGGTTCAGCGCGTACGCCAACTCGTGCGTCCGGTAGGCCGGGTTGATGTTCACCAGGATCGCGCCGAGCCGGGCGGTGGCGTACTGCACCAGCACCCACTCGGGGCAGTTGAGCGCCCAGATGCCGACCCGGTCGCCCCGGCCGACCCCGCGCGCCCGCAGGCCGCGGGCCACCCGGTCGACGTCCCGGCCGAGTTCGGCGTACGTCCAGCGGCGCCCGCTCGGCACGTCCACCAGCGCCTCGCGCTCCGGGTGGGCGGCGACCGCGCGGTCCAGGCACTGCCCGATCGTCTCGTCGAGCAGCGGCACGTCGGTGCGGCCGTGCGCGTGCGACGCCTGTGCGGTCACCGTTGACCTCCTGGGCCGGGCATGGGCCGGGCGTGGGCTGGGTGGATCTGCCGGGACCAAGGCTTGCCACCGGGCGCCGCCGCGTCAAGAGCACGGCCGGTCCGGCGTGCCGCCCGACCGGTACGGGGGGCCTGTCGCGGACCTGTGACGAAAGCGGGAAGAAAATCGGGTTCTTGGTGGGCGAAGGTTCGCCTAAGGTCGATCCCATGGCGCGTCACAACTCCATCGGTTACCGCAAGAAGGTCCTCCTGGCTGCCCGTCTGGTCGGGGCGAGCGCCCTGGGCGGCGTCCTCGTCGCGGGGCTCGCACTCCCCGCCGTGGGGGCCGCCGGGCTCGGCGCGCAGTCGGCGGTGGAGGACTTCGACAGCCTGCCCGACGACTTCAGGACGCCGCCGCTCTCCCAGGCGTCCACCGTCTACGACGCGGCCGGCGGGACGATCGCCACCATCTACAGCCGGGACCGCACGGTCGTCGCCTCCGACGCCATGTCACCGCTGGTCAAGACCGCCCTGGTCGACATCGAGGACAGCCGCTACTACCAGCACGGCGCCGTCGACCTGAAGGGCGTGCTGCGCGCCCTCAACTCCAACGCGACCTCCGGCACCACCGCGCAGGGCGCGTCCACCCTCACCCAGCAGTACGTCAAGAACGTCTTCGTCGACCAGGCGGGCGACGACGTGCAGAAGGTCCAGGAGGCGCAGCGGCAGACCCTGGACCGCAAGGTCCGCGAACTCAAGTACGCCATCAAGGTCGAGGAGACCCTGAGCAAGGACCAGATCCTCGCCAACTACCTCAACATCACCTTCTTCGGCGAGAAGGCGTACGGCATAGAGACGGCCGCCCAGCGGTACTTCAGCGTGCACGCCAAGGATCTGTCGCTGCCTCAGGCGGCGCTGCTGGCGGGCCTGGTGCAGTCGCCGTCGGCCTACGACCCGATCGTCAACCCGGCCGCGGCGAAGACGCGCCGGGACACCGTGCTGCGCCGGATGGCCGAACTCGGACACGTCACCGCGGCGCAGGCGGCGGAGGCGATCGCCTCCCCGGTGGAGCTGAGGGTGACCCGGGCGCACCAGGGCTGCATCACCGCGGGGACGGGCGCGGGCTTCTTCTGCGACTACGTGCAGCGGGTGGTGCTGTCCGACCCGGCCTTCGGGAAGACCCCGGAGGAGCGGAAGGCGCTGTGGAAGCGCGGCGGGCTGCAGATCCGCACCACCCTCGACCCCAAGGCGCAGAAGGCGGTGAAGCAGGCCGTCACCGCGCACGCCGCGCCGTCCGACCGGCCGGCCGCGGTGATGTCGGTCGTCCAGCCGGGCACCGGCAAGGTGCTGGCGATGGCGCAGAGCCGCCCGTACGGGCTGGGCAAGGACGAGACCACGATCAACCTGAACGTGCCGAAGCGGATGGGCGGCGGCCTCGGCTTCCCGACCGGCTCCACCTTCAAGCCGATCGTGGCCGCGGCGGCGCTGGAGAACGGCATACCGGTCAGCCGCAGCTACACCTCGGGCTACAGCATGCCGTGGCCGGCGATGAAGGACTGCGCGGGCGGCCGTTTCCCGGAGGGCGGCGAGGTGCACAACGACAGCCGCGACCTGACCGGCAGCTTCGCCATGCCGGCCGCGATGAAGAAGTCGGTCAACACCTACTTCGCCAACCTGGAGGCCGAGACCGGCCTGTGCGAGGTGGCGAAGACGGCCGCCAAGCTGGGCATCACCCAGCAGGCCGGCGGCGAGAAGCTCGGCGTGGTGCCGTCGATGACCCTCGGCAGCAACGACCTGACGCCGCTGGAGATGGCGAGCGTGTACGCGGCGTTCGCCGCCCACGGCACCTACTGCGCGCCGACCGCGATCACCTCGGTGACCGGCCCGGACGGCAAGGCCCTCGCCGTGCCGAAGGCCTCCTGCACCGAGGCGATGTCGCAGACCACCGCGGACACCGTCACCGCGATGCTCCGCGGCGTGGTCGAGGACGGCGGCACCGGCACCACCGCCGGCCTGTCCGACCGGGCGACGGCCGGCAAGACCGGTACCACCAACGAGGGCCGGCAGGTCTGGTTCGTCGGCTACACCCCGGAGCTGGCCGCCGCGACGGTCGTCAGCGACACGGTGGACCCGGCCCCGCTGCAGGGGCAGCGGATGGGCGGCGAGCGGATCCAGGCGGCCTTCGGCGGCACGGTCGCCGGCCCGATCTGGCGGGACGCCGTCGAGGACGTCCTGGACGGTGTCCCGGCCGGGGAGTTCACCGTGGTGCGGCTGCCGTCCGCCGCCCCGGACACGTCCGACTCCGACCGGCAGGCCCCGGAGACCGGCCGGCCGACCCCGGGCGGAGGGCAGCCGACCACCGGACAGCCCACCCAGAGCGGGCGGCCCACCCCGGGCGGCGGCCAGACGACCCCCGGCCCGGGCCGGCCGAGCCCGGGCCCCGGGCGCCCGACCCGCGGCACCGGGGAGCCGACCGCGGGCGCGGGGCAGCCCAGCGGCGGCGGAGGTCAGTAGCCGGTCGCGCCGTCGAGGCGCTCGCGCAGGAGGTCGGCGTGGCCGTCGTGGCGGGCGTACTCGGCGATCAGGTGCACCAGGATGCGGCGGAGCGAGACCGGCTGCCCGGTGGCCCGGTGCACGCCGGTGGCGTCCAGCGAGGGGGCGGCGGCGACGATCTCCCGGGAGCGCTCGCACTGGGCCCGCCAGACGGCCAGCGCCTTCTCCGGGTCGCCGTCGAGACTCTCGAAGTCCTGGTCGGGGTCGTCGTCGGAGTAGTAGAGCATCTCCGTGTCCTCACCCGCGAACTGCAGGTGCAGCCACCACCGCTCGACCCCGGCGAGGTGCCGCAGCAGCCCGTGCAGGGTCAGCCGGGACGGCGGCACGGCGTGCTCGGACAGCTGCGCGGGGGTGAGCCCGACGCACTTGAGGGCGAGCGTCTCGCGGTGGTGGTCGAGGTAGGCGGTGAGGATCTCCCGCTCGTCGCCGACCAGCGGGAGCGGCGGTCGGGCGCCGCCGTCGGCCCAGCCCTGGGCGTAGTTCTGCGGCGGGATCTCGGGCACGGTCGCGGACGCGGGGTTCTCGGGCACGGGGTTCTCGGTCATGCCGCCAGCCTGGCACGGGCCACCGACAGCGCCCGGGAGGACCGGGGTGTCAGGACGCCCCGGCGCCGAAGGGGCAACCCCCGCCGCCGGTGCCCCGGTCCTCGGGCCCCTCGAAGGTGCCGAGCTCGGCGATCCGGTACCCGTCGGGGTAGCCGCGGACCTGCCGGCCGTCCCGGGCCAGGTGCGGCTTGCGGCGCGGCGGCAGCAGCCGGACCAGCCGGCCGCGCAGCCGCATCCCGCCGCGGACCAGCGCGGTGAGCGCCGCCGGCGGCCGGGGGTAGCCGAAGGCCTCCCGCAGCGGGTCGTCCAGCAGGCAGATCGAGGAGCGCCGCATCTGGGCGCCGACCGGGCGCGGGTACCAGCTCGCGGTGAGGTCCAGGGTGGCGTCGGAGACCGCCCGGCCGCCCTCGTCGAAGGCGAAGTTCGCCCGCTCGTAGTCGTCCAGCAGCCGCTCGAACTCCTCGTACGTCTCCGGGACGTCGCGCAGCCCCATGTGCCGGCCGAGCTCGCGGTAGTAGTTGACGGCGGCCCGGATCTCGGGCGCGGAGTACGGGCGCCAGCCGTAGTCGTCCAACCAGCGCTTGGGCACCACCACGAAGGTGGCGAGGACGTAGACGAAGTCCTCGTTCGCTATCCCGTACCGCCGGTGCATCCCGTTCATCCGGCGGATCGCCTCGCGGCCCGGCCCGGAGTCGAAGCCGTGCTCCAGCACGGCCTCCAGGATGAGGACGGTGTCGTCGTACCGTTTCTGCGCGCGCTCGGTGAACTCGCCGGTGCGGGCCAGCAGGCGGCCGATGGAGGGCACCGCGTACGTCCGGTAGAGCGCGAAGCCGAGCGACTGGTTGGTGTCCCAGGGGAACTCGTGCCAGCTGCTGATCCGGTAGATCTCGGCGTAGTCGGTCTCCGGGTCGAGCTGCCGGATGCGGTCCAGCCACGCGTGACGCTTCATCAGGGCCCTTTCGGCGGGCTGGGGGCGGGGAGCGGTCCCGACTGTAGGCGCTGTCCAAGATCACGGTCAACGCCGGCGGCCGGCTGCGGGGCCCGGACGGGGCCGCCGTGTCGCGGAGGTGCGCGGACGGCCCCGGGTGCAGGGTGGAGGGGTGACGGTGCACGGACGGCGGCACCCGGCTGCCCTGCGCGGGGCGTGGCAGCGTGCCCATGCGCTGGTGATGATCCCGCTGGGCTTCATCGTGCTGATCTCGGTGGTCGACCTGGCCTCCCCGAACGACGTGCACCTCGGCCCGCTGCTGGTGGTCGCCCCCGCCATCACCGCCTCCTTCGCCGGCGCCTGGCTCACCGGTCTGATCGGTGCGCTCGCGGTGGCCGCCCAGGTGGTCATCGGGATCTTCCACGGCGGTCTGTTCACCACCAACCACGAGACGCAGATCATCGCCCTGATCCTGGTCTCCACGGTGATCGTGCTGTACTGCCGCGTCCGGGAGAGGCGCGGGCGCGAACTCACCCGGGTCCGCTCCGTCTCCGAGACGGTGCAGCGGGTACTGCTGCGACCGCTGCCCGAACGGCTCGGCCCGCTCCGGCTCGCCGCCCTCTACCTGCCCGCCGAGGACGAGGCCCTGCTCGGCGGCGACCTGTACGCCGCGACCCGGGTGCCCGGAGCCACCCGGGTGCTGATCGGGGACGTCCGGGGCAAGGGGCTGACCGCCATCGAGGACGCCGCGCAGGTGCTCGGCGCCTTCCGCGAGATCGCCCACCACCACATCGCCCTGCCCGGTCTCGCGGCCGCCCTCGACGCCAGCTTCGCCCGCCACCTGGCCGAGACCGCCGAGAGCCCGGACGAGGACGACGCCGTCGAACGCTTCGTCACCGTGCTGCTCACCGACCTGCCGGACGACCCGGCGGAGCCCGTCCGGATCGCCAACTGCGGGCATCCGCCGCCGCTGCTGCTCTCCCAGGGGAAGCCCGTCCGCACCCTGGAGGCGGGCGGCTCCGCCCCGCCGATCGGACTCGGCACCCTGCCGGGCGCGCACTACCGGCAGGACGCCTTCGACGTGCACTCCGGCGAGACCCTGCTGCTCTACACCGACGGCGTCACCGAGGCCCGCGACGGCGAACGCGCCTTCTACCCGCTCGCCGAACGCGCCGCCCGGTGGGGCGGCGTCGAACCGTCCGGCCTGGTCGACCGGCTCCGCCGCGACCTGCTGGTCCACGTGGGCGGCCGGCTGAAGGACGACGCCGCGGCGGTCGCCATCGAACGGGCCTGAGCGGCGGGGCGTGTCGGGGCGGGCCGGGGTCAGGTGCCGGCCGGGCGCTCCTGGACGGCCCAGCCGTTGCCGTCCGGGTCGGCGAAGAACACGAAGGAGTTCCAGTCGCCGCCCTTGCCCTCGGCCTTCACCCCGTCCTCGAAGTGCTGCACCGGGCCGACCTCCACGCCCCCGGCGACGAGGGCCGCCCGGGCCGCCTCGATGTCGTCCACCACCAGCTGGAGGCCCTGCATCGAACCCGGCCGCGAGTCGCTGACCCCGGTGCCGATGATGATCGAACAGGCCGAGCCCGGCGGGGTCAGCTGGACGATCCGGGCCTCCGCGCCGATCCGGCTGTCGGTGTCGACCGCGAAGCCGACCTGCTCGGCGTAGAAGTGCTTGGCCCGGTCCACGTCGGAGACCGGGACCACCACCACTTCGAGCTTCCAGTCCACGGTTCCTCGCCTCCGCTCGTCGCCCCGGCCGGCTGCGGCCCGGCCGCAATCCCCGGCCCCACCCACTGTGCTCGACGGGCCACTCGGCGTCCCGTCCGACACGCAGGGTCGCGGTCCGTGTGTTTCTGCAGCTCACTCAGGCGATTCGGACTTGAAGAATGGCGAACGGATGTTCGATCCTGGGGGTGTGCCCGTTATCGAAAATGTGTTCGTACGGTCGGCGGCGACCCCGCCGGCCAGCGAGGACGCCCTGCTGCCGGTCCTCCCGGCCCTGGCCCCGCTGCTCCCCGGCGGCGCCCTGCGCCGCGGCACCGCGGTCTCCGTCACCGGCGACACCGCACTCCTGCTGGCGCTCGCCGCCGGCGGAGTCGCCGCCGGCGACTGGGCCGCCGCGATCGGCCTCCCCGACCTCGGGCTCGCCGCCGCCGCCGGCTACGGCCTCGACCTGCACCGGCTGCTGCTCGCCGACGACCCCGGCCCGCACTGGCCCGAGGTGGTCTCCGCCCTCGCCGGGGCCGTCGGCGTGATCCTGCTCCGCCCCACCGGCCCCGTCGCACCCCAGCTCGCCGCCCGCCTCACCGCCGTCCTGCGGCGCGGCGGCTGCGCCCTGCTGGTCGCCGGCCCCTGGCCCGGCGCGGGCCTGCGGCTCAGCGTCCGCTCCGGCCGCTGGTTCGGCCTCGGCGACGGGTACGGACAACTGCGCGGCCGCCAGGTCGAGATCGCCGCCGAGGGCCGCGGCACGGCCGCCCGGGTCCGGACGGCCCGGCTCTGGCTGCCCGACGAACACGGCACCGCCCGCCCGGTCGAGTCCGTCCCGCAGCCGCTCGGGGCGCCGCTGGACGGGTCTTCGAACAGGTCGCCCGGACGGACGGCCGAACCGGCCCGCCGGCCCGCCGCGGCGCCGGCCGTCGGCGCGATGGCGGTGGTCTGACATGGCCGAACCGCAGCCCCGGGTGCCCCGCGTCCTCGTGGTCTGGTGTCCGGACTGGCCCGTCGTCGCCACCGCACCCGCCGAGGGCGACCACGGGCCGGTCGCCGTGGTAGTCTCCGGCCACGTCCTGGCCTGCTCGGACGAGGCCCGCAGCGCCGGAGTCCGGCGCGGACAGAGACTCCGGCTCGCCCAGCGGCTCTGCCCCGAACTGCGCCTGCGCGAACGCGACCAGGAGGCCGAGGCCCGGCGCTTCGAACCGGTCGCCGCCGCCGTCGAGGCCTTCACCCCCCGGGTCGAGATCCTCCGCCCCGGCCTCTGCGCCATCCCCGTCAAGGGCCCCGCCCGCTACTTCGGCGGCGAGGAGGCCCTGGCCGGCAAAGTCCGCGCCGCCGTCGCCGCCGCCCTCGCCGCACCCGACGAGACCGCCGGCGCCCGCACCCCCTACGAGAACGAGCCCGCCGCCGGCACGGACGGGGCCGCCGCCGGGCGCCGCGACCCGCACCCGGGGGACGGAGTCGAACAGCCCGGCACCGTTCGGAGGCTGCACCCCGCCCCGGCCCCCCTGCACCCCGCCCCGGCCGCCGCGCCCGCCGTCCCCCTGCACGCCGTCCCCGGTGCCGCTCCTGCCGCCCACCCGCAGGCCCCTGCGGCGGAGGAACGTGCGCCGCAGGCCGTCCCCCGGCCCGCCCCCGTGCCGCCGTCCGGGCTGGTCGGGGTGGCGGACGGGTTGTTCGCGGCGGTGCTGGCGGCCCGGGCCGGGGTGCTGGTGCCGCAGGGACGGACGGCCGAGTTCCTCGCGCCGTACCCGGTGGCGGCGCTCGGTGACGAGGACCTCGCCGATCTGCTGGGCAGGCTCGGCATCCACACGGTCGGGGCGTTCGCCGTGCTCTCCGGCGAGGCGGTCGCCGACCGGTTCGGGCCGGCGGGGACGGCCGCGCACCGGCTGGCCCGGGGCCTGCAGGCCCGACCGCTGACACCCCGCAGGGCCGGCCCCGACCTGGCCGTCGAGCAGCTCTTCGACCCGCCGGAGGAGTCCTCCGAGCCGCTGGTCTTCGTCGGGCGGGCGCTCGCCGACCGGCTGCACGCCCGGCTCGGTGCGGCCGGCCTCGCCTGCCAGCGGGTCGCCGTCGAGGTGACCTGCGCCGACGGCGGGACGGCGTCCCGGCTGTGGCGGCACGAGGGGCGGCTGGGTTCGGCGGCGCTCGCCGAGCGGGTCCGCTGGCAGCTGCAGGCCTGGCAGGGCGCCGGACGCTTCCCGGAGGAGGCCGGCGGCTTCACCGCGCTGCGGCTCGTCCCGGACGGCCTCGTCCCGGACCGCGGGCGGCAGTTGGCCCTCTGGGGGCAGGCCGTCGTCGAGGACCGGGTCGAGCGGGCGGTGGCCCGCGTCCAGGCCCTGCTCGGGTACGCGGGGCTGCGCCGGGTCGAGCCGGCCGGTGGCCGCGGCCCCGGCGAGTGGGCGGCCCGCACCACCTGGACGGAGGACTCCGGGGAGCGGCACACCGCCGGTGCCACCGCCCCCTGGCCGGGCCGGGTGCAGGACCCGGCGCCGTCCGTGGTGCCCCGCGCCCCGCTGCCGGTCTCGGTGCTGGACGCGGCCGGACAGCCGGTCGGCGTCGACGGGCGGGCCGAGGTCTCCGCCCCGCCGGCCCGGATCGCCCTGGACGGCCGCGTCCTGGAGGTCACCGGCTGGACCGGGCCCTGGCCCGCCGTCGAGCACTGGTGGGACCCGGCCCTGGCCCGCCGCCGGGCGCGCTTCCAGGTCGCCGTCGCCGACGGCCGCGCCCTGCTGCTCACCGTCGAGGGCGGCCGCTGGTACGTGGAGGGCGCCTACGACTGACAGCACGGGACACGTCGGCACAGGACGCGCCGCACCCGGGCCACCGGGCACCACCGAACCACGACCGACCGGCCACAGGGGGAGACCGGCCCGGTACGACCGACGGAGCACCACCCCCGATGGGATTCACCAGCCACCCCTCGCTCCCCTGGAGCGAACTCCACCGCCGGATGTCCGGCCGCCCCGCCCCGGCCGGCGGCACCGTGGTGCCGCTGCGCCGCCGCCCGCCGCAGGAACCGCCCCCGCCGCCGCCCGGCACCCCGGCCTGGGCCGAACTGCACGTGCACTCCGCGTTCAGCTTCCTGGACGGCGCCAGCGACCCCGAGGTGCTGACCGCCGAGGCCGCCCGGCTCGGCGTGGAGGCGATCGCGCTCACCGACCACGACGGCCTGTACGGCGCCGTCCGGTTCGCCGAGACCGCCAAGGAGTCCGGGGTGCGCACCGTCTTCGGCGCCGAGCTCTCGCTCACCCCGGACGACCACCTGCTGGTGCTCGCCCGATCCCCGCAGGGCTACCGCCGGCTGTCCGCCGCGATCGCCGCAGCCCAGCTGCGCGGCGGCGCCAAGAACCGCCCCGCGTACGACCTCGCCGAACTCGCCGCCGCCCACCACGGCGAGTGGGCGGTGCTCACCGGCTGCCGCAAGGGCCGTGTGCCGGCCGCACTGGCCGCCGCCGGGGAGGACGCGGCGCTGTGTGAACTCCACGCCCTCGCCGAGGCGTTCGGACAGGAGAACGTCTTCGTCGAACTGATCGACCAGCGGCTGCCCGGCGACGACCTGCGCAACGACCGGCTGGCCGCCCTCGCCGCCCGCACCGGGATCACCGCCGTCGCCTCCAACAACGCCCACCACGCCGCCCCCGCCCAGGGACGACTCGCCCAGGCCCTCGCGGCCCTGCACGACCGCCGCACCCTGCGCGACGCGGCCGGCTGGACGATGGCCGCCGGCACCGCCCACCTGCGCTCCGGCCGCGAGATGGCGGCCCGGCTGGCCCGCTTCCCCGGCGTCCGGGAGGCCACCGTCGACCTGGGCCGGGCCTGCGCCTTCGACTTCGGCGGCCTCGAACCCCGGCTGCCCGGCTTCCCGGTACCCGAGGGGCACACCGAGATCAGCCATCTGCGCGCCCTGGTCGTCGAGGGCGGGCCGGCCCGCTTCGGCCCCGGCAACGAACCCGCGCTGCGCCAACTCGCCCGCGAACTCGACGTCATCGACCAGCTGGACCTGGCCGGCTACTTCCTCATCGTCCACGACATCGTGGCCTTCTGCCGCCAGCAGGACATCTGGTGCCAGGGCCGCGGCTCGGCCGCCAACTCCGCGGTCTGCTACGCCCTCGGCATCACCGCGGTCGACCCGCTGCACTACGGCCTGCTCTTCGAGCGCTTCCTCAGCACGGAGCGCGACGGCCCGCCCGACATCGACCTCGACATCGAGAACCGCCGCCGCGAGGAGGTCATCCAGTACGTCTACCGGCGATACGGCCGCGAACACGCCGCCCAGGTCGCCAACGTCATCACCTACCGGCCCCGGCTCGCGCTGCGCGACGCCGCCCGGGCACTCGGCTACCCGAGCGGCCAGATCGAGGCCTTCACCAAGCAGGTCGACTTCCGTTCCGCCCCCGCCGACGACGCCCTCATCCCCGCCGACGTCCTCGCCCTCGGCGGCCAACTCCTCGGCCTGCCACGGCACCTGGGCATCCACTCGGGCGGCATGGTGCTCACCCGGGAGCCGGTCGGCGAGATCTGCCCCACCGAGTGGGCCCGGATGCCCGGCCGCTCCGTCCTCCAGTGGGACAAGGACTCCACCGCCGGCGCCGGACTCGTCAAGATCGACCTGCTCGGCCTCGGCATGCTCTCCGCCCTGCACGACACCTGCGACCTGGTCGCCGCCCACTCCGGCGACCGCTACACCCTCGCCGACATCCCCGACGACGACCCGGCCGTGTACGAGATGCTCTGCCGCGCCGACACGGTGGGCGTCTTCCAGGTCGAGTCCCGCGCCCAGATGGCCACCCTGCCGCGGCTGCGGCCCCGGCACTTCTACGACCTGGTGGTCGAGGTCGCACTGATCCGGCCCGGGCCGATCCAGGGTGGCTCCGTCCACCCCTACCTGCGGCGCCGGGCCGGCACCGAACCCGCCCACTGCCCGCACCCGTTGATGGAACGCGCGCTCGGCAAGACCCTCGGCGTCCCGCTGTTCCAGGAACAGATGATGCAACTCGCCATCGACTGCGCCGGGTTCAGCCCCGCCGAGGCGGACAGGCTACGGCAGGCGATGGGCGCCAAACGCTCCCACCAGCGGGTCGCCGAACTCCGCGACCGGCTGCTGCGCGGCATGGCCGAGCGCGGCATCCCCGCCGAGACCGCCGAGGACGTCTACACCAAGATCGAGGCCTTCTCCAACTACGGCTTCCCGGAGAGCCACGCGATCAGCTTCGCCTACCTGGTGTACGCCAGCGCCTGGCTGAAGTACCACCACCCGGCGGCCTTCACCTGCGCCCTGCTGGCCAACCAGCCGATGGGCTTCTACTCGCCGCTCAGCCTGATCACCGACGTCCGGCGGCACGGGGTGCGGGTCCGCGGGGTGGACGTCAACGCCTCCGCCGCCGGACCCGTCCTGGAGCCCGAGGACGAGCCTTCCGCCCCGCCGCCGCGCACCGCCGGCAAACCGCAGCCGGCGATCCGGCTGGGCCTCTCCGCCGTCCGCGGCCTCGGCACCGCGCAGGCCGAACTCGTCGTCGCCGGGCAGCCCTACACCGACCTGGAGGACTTCGCCCGTCGCACCGCCCTGCCCACCCCGGTGCTGGAGGCGCTGGCCACCGCCGGGGCCTTCGGCTGCTTCGGACTGACGCGCCGCCAGGCACTCTGGACGGCAGGGGTGTACGCCACCTCGGGCCCGGACACCATCCCCGGCACCGCGCCGGGTGCCACCGCCCCGCCGCTGCCCGCGATGACCCCGGTCGAGGAGACCATTGCCGATCTGTGGGCGGTCGGCGCCTCCGCCACCAGCCACCCGGTGCAGCACCTGCGGGACGCGCTGAACCGCGGCGGCGCGCTCACCGCCGTCCAGCTGGCCGCCGTCCCGCCCGGCACACCGGTGGTGGTCGGCGGACTGGTGACGCACCGCCAGCGGCCGCCGACGGCCGGCGGAGTGCTGTTCATCAGCCTGGAGGACGAGACCGGCCTGATCAACGTCATCTGCAGCCGCCCGGTCTGGGAGTCCCGCCGCCGCACCGCCCTCGACCGGGCCGGCCTGCTCGTCCGCGGCCACGTGGAACGCCACCACGGCGCCACCAACCTGGTCGCCACCCGCCTCGACCCGCTGCGGATCGGGCTGTGAGACCTGCGCCCGGCACCCGACCGGACAAAGGGCCACCCTGGGGCGCGTCAGGCCAGGGCCGCCGCCACCGCCGCCTCGGCGTGCAGCCGGGTCGTCGGGAACACCGGCACCGGGCTGTCCTCCGGGCCGACCAGCAGCTCGATCTCGGTGCAGCCCAGCACCACGCCCTCGGCGCCGCGGGCCACCAGGCCGGCGATCACCTCCCGGTACGCGGCGCGGGACTCCTCGCGGACCACGCCCACGCACAGCTCCTCGTAGATCACCCGGTGCACCTCGGCCCGTCCGGCCGCGTCCGGCACCAGCACCTCCAGGCCGTGCCCGGCCAGCCGGCCACGGTAGAAGTCCTGCTCCATGGTGAACGCGGTGCCCAGCAGGCCGATCCGGTGCAGCCCGGCGGCCCGGACGGCCCCGGCGGTGGTGTCGGCGAGGTGCAGCAGCGGCACGTCCACCGCCGCCTCGACCCGGTCGGCCACCTTGTGCATGGTGTTGGTGCAGATCAGCAGCAGCTCGGCGCCGGCCGCGGCCAGCGAGCGCGCCGCCCCGGCCAGCGCCTCGCCGGCCTCGTCCCAACGGCCGGCGGTCTGCAGCCGTTCGATCTCCGCGAAGTCCACCGAGTACAGCACGCACTTCGCCGAGTGCAGCCCGCCGAGCCGCTCCCGAGTGAGCTCGTTCAGCAGCCGGTAGTACTCGGCGGTCGACTCCCAGCTCATCCCGCCGATCAGTCCGATCGTCCTCATCGCGCCACTCTCGCACACCGGCCGACCGCGCCGGGTCGGGGGCTCAGCAGCACCGCACCTCCGCCCCGGCCCGGGTGAAGTCGCCCGCCGCGAGGGCCCCGGCGGGGATCGTGAAGTAGAGCGACCCGGCATCACCCCAGCCCCAGCCGAGCTCGGCGTCGCCGGTGAGCTGGAGCAGGTGGACGGCGGGCCCGTCGGCGTCGCGCACGGTCACGGCGGAGCCGTAGGAGGTGTCCGGCCAGCCGAAGGCACGGTGGCGGTCGGCGGTGTTGCCGTCCAGGCCGTCCATGGCGCCGAGGATCAGCGAGGGGGCGCCCCAGTGCACGTCCCGGTCGAAGGTGACGTCCTCGTCCTCGACGTCCCAGCAGTCGGGGAGCATCACCACCCCGGCGGCGTGCAGCGGGACGGCCGGCCACCGGGTCGCCGATGCGGGCGCGTCCGTCTCCACCGCCCGCGCCGGGTCGGCAGGGAGCACCCGGTACATCGCGGGGGAGGAGGTGTCCAGCTTCGCGTACTCCTCGTACGGGATGTCCGGGTCGAGCTGGAAGAAGTTCAGCAGGCCCGGCCGGACGGGCAGTTGGTCGCCCAGCCAGGGGGCGAGCGCGTCCGTGTCCAGGACGGCCAGCAGGGAGAGCGGCATGCCGTCGTGGACGGGCCACGGGGTGCCGGGCTCCAGCTGGGCGGGGCCGCCGAGTCGGCAGCGGCCGGTGGCGGGGGCGCTGCCCGCCGCGCGCTCCAGCCGGAAGCCCCGGCGGGCCAGCGCGGCGAACTGCCGGCCCGCCTCCTCGCCGAGCCGTTCGGTGCTGATCCGGTGCAGGGCGGCGGTGTCGTCGAACTCCATGCCCGAGATCGTCCCAGTGCCCCGGAATCCGTTTGGCAGCGGGCGGCCGGGGCGGGTACCACTGGGTGCCATGACCCTCACCGAACCCGGATTCGTCCCCGCCCCGCTCGACCTCGGGGACGTTCGCCTCCTGCCGTGGGGTGCCGGGCTGCTGCGGTACGCGCCGGACGTCGCCCGGATCATCGCGGACGAGGAGGTCGCGCTCTGGAACCCGATCCGCGAGACCGACCCGGGGGCGTGGATCCTCGGGCACACCGCGGACGGCGCGAGCGGCGACGTGGCGGGCTTCGCGGTGCTGGACGCGGCCTCCGCCGCGCTGCTCGGCACCGTCGGCCTGTACTGGCCGAACCGGGCCGACGGCCAGGCCGCGATCGGTTACCGGCTGCTGCCGGAGGCCCGCGGCCGCGGCGTGGCGACCAGGGCCACCGCGGCGGCCGCCCGTTGGGCGTTCACCGCCGCGGGTGCCCGCCGGATCGAGCTGTGCCACGCCGTCGGCAACACCGCCTCGTGCCGGGTCGCCGAGCGGTGCGGCTTCCCGCTGGAGGGCACCCTGCGGGCCTCGCACCGCTACGGCGACGGCCGCCACCACGACGAGCACCTGCACGCCCGGCTGGCGGGCGACCCGGAGCCCGAGCCGTTCGGCCGAGCCCGCTGAGGGCTCACTCCCGGGCGGTCGGCATGCCGATCAGGACGGGCCCGGCGCCCGGGGCGCGGGTGCAGGCGTCGTGGCATTCGGCGTCCAGGCTGCAGCAGAGCGAGCAGACGGTGCCCTCGTGGAACGGGCAGTGCACGGTGTCCGGCACCTCGTACGCGGTTTCGCAGACGGTGCAGACCCGGGTGTCGGTGGCGTCGGCGTTGCCGGCGTCCGGGTTGGGCCGGGCCAGGTAGTAGCGGCCCTTGGTGGCCTTGGCGATCAGCGGGCTGAGCACCATCGCCAGTGCCAGGGCGATGAACGGGCTGAACGCCTTCGCGTAGGTGCCGAACCAGCCGAAGAAGGCGGCGATGGAGACCGCGGCGGCCACGCACATCGCCCCGAACCCGGCCGGGTTGACGGCGTACAGGTGGGCGCGCTTGAACTCGATGTGCCTCGGGCTCAGTCCCAGTGGCTTGTTGACGACCAGGTCGGCGGTGACGGCGCCGATCCAGGCGATCGCGACGTTGGAGTAGAAGCCCAGCAGGCTGCCCAGCGCGCTGAACATGTTCATCTCCATCAGCAGCAGTGCGATGCCGCAGTTGAGGAAGATGTACCAGACCCGGCCGGGGTGGCGGTGCGTCAGCCGGGAGAAGAAGTTCGACCAGGAGAGCGAGCCGGAGTAGGCGTTGGTCGAATTGATCTTGATCTGGGAGACGATCACGAACAGGCCGGCCACCGGCAGCGCCGCCGCACCCAGCCAGGGCCGCAGTGACTCCACGTACGGCGCGATCGGCTCCAGCGCCTTGGTCTCGCCGACCGCGCCCAGCGCGGCGAACGCCAGCAGCGCGCCACCGAGCTGCTTCAACGCGCCGATCACCACCCAGCCGGGGCCGGCGGCCAGCACCGCGAGGTCCCAGCGGCGCGCGTTCTCCGCCGTCCGCTTCGGCATGAACCGCAGGTAGTCGGCCTGTTCACCGATCTGCGCGATCAGGGACAGCGCCACGCCGGTGCCCAGCCCGAAGCCGAGCAGGGTGAACCCGGAACCGACCCCGTCGGTGCCGCCGAAGTGCGTGAAGTCGCCGAAGACCTCGGGGGAGTGGAAGGCCAGCACGACGAACGGCGCGACCAGGCCGACGATCCACACCGGCTGCGTCCAGGCCTGCATCCGGGCGATCCAGCTCATCCCCTTGAACACGATCGGGATCACGATCAGCGTGGTGAGCAGGTAGCCCACCGGCAGCGGGACGTGCAGCACCTCGTGGAGGGCCTGCGCCATGATCGAGCCCTCGAGGGCGAAGAAGATGAACGTGAAGCTCGCGTACACCAGCGAGGTCAGCGTCGAGCCGAGGTAGCCGAAGCCCGAGCCGCGGGTCAGCAGATCCATGTCGACGCCGTTCGCCGCGCACGCCCGGGCGATCGGGATGCCGGTCAGGAAGATCACCACGGCGGCGGTGAGGATCGCCGCCAGCGCGTTGGTGAAGCCGTACGACATCACGATGCCCGCGCCGATCGCGTAGTCCGCGAGATAGGCGATGCCGCCGAGCGCGGTGGACGCCACCGCCGTCGGCGACCAGCGGCGGAAGGAGTGCGGCGCGTACCGCAGCGAGTAGTCCTCCAGGGACTCGTCCGCCGCGCTGCCCCGGTACGAGCGGCGCGGCCCGGTGCGCGGCCGTCCGCCGTCGTCGGGTCGGGTGGGGGCGTGCGGGCTGGTCGTGTCGGTCATGTCACCGCTCCCGTCTGTCCTCGGGTTGTGCGGCGAGGGTAGGGACGAGGGGTTAAGCGCACCGGCGCGCCGCGGTTTCACCGCCGTAACCGCATCCGGTCGGTGACGCACCGTCAACCGGACACGCCGACGGGCCGCGCAGGCGGGGCCTGCCGGCCGGCAGCCCGGCAGGCCCGTGGTGGTCAGCCCAGCGGCTCGCGGCCCTTCCCGGGCGGGCCGGCGAAGGCCTGCACGATCGGCAGCCAGGCCCGCGCGGTGTCGCCGACCGCGGTCAGCGCGAGGTCGTCGGGGTGCCGCCGCCGGGTGGCGAGCAGGCAGAAGTCCAGCGCGGGCCCGGTGATCCGGTCGGCCGCGTCCTCCGCACCCCACGTCCACGACTCGCCCGCCGGGCCGCCGAGTTCGACCCGCACCGGCACCTGCGGCGCGGGCAGGCCGTGCACCGAGAAGGCGAAGCCCATGGTCCGTACTCCCAGGTGCGCGATGTGCCGCAGCCGGGCGGTCGGCGGCCGGACGGCGCCCAGCGCGTCGGCGACGTCCTGCCCGTGTGCCCAGGTCTCCATCAGCCGTGCGGTCGCCATCGACGGTGCCTTCATCGGCGGGCCGAACCACGGCAGCCGGGTGTCCGGTTCCACGGCCGCCAGTGCCGCCGCGAGTTCCGCCCGGCCCGTCCGCCAGCGTCCGAGCAGCACCTCCGGCGGCTCGCCGACCCCCTCCGCCGCGCCGCGCTCCACCACGTCGAACCCGGTCTCGAAGGCCCGTTGCGCCTCCGCGGTGAACCGCTCCGGGTCGCGCGCCGCGAGCAGTGACCACTGGTCGGTCCAGGCCAGGTGGGCCAGCTGGTGGGCGATCGTCCACCCCTCGGCGGGGGTGGCCGCCGCCAGCCCGGCGGCGTCCAGGTCCGCCACCAGGGCGTCGAGTTCGGCGCTCTCCGCCGCGAGGTCCGCGAGCAGTGCGGTGATGTCGGCCATCCGTCTCCCCTTGTCGGTCGTGCAGGCTTCGCCGTGCAGGCTTCCCGTGGTGCGGGCAGGCCCCATCCTGCTGCCGCAGATCTCCCCAAGCCAGGGGGCCCGTGTGAGAATCGCCCGGTGAGGAGCGCAGCCCCCGAACCCCCGGACACGCGCGCCGCCGAGCTGGTCCGCTCCGCGGTGCTCGCCGACCTGGCCCGCCGGGTGGTCGCCGACTGCGGCGCGGACGTCGGCCTGGTCGGCGTGCCGGACGGCGGGGACGCCATGGTGCTGCGCCACTGGGCAGGCACCCGGGCCGACCTGCTGCACAACCTCCGGGTGCCCTCCGGTACCGGCCTCGGCGGCCGGGCGCTCGCCGAACGGGTGCCCGCCTGGGTGCCCGACTACCGGGCCGCGACCACCATTTCGCACCACTACGACGCGGCGGTGGGCGCCGACGACCTGTACGCGATGCTCGGCGTGCCGCTCGTCCACGACGGCGCAGTGCACGGCGTGGTGTACGCCGCGCTGCGCGCCGTGGTGCCGTTCGGTGACGTCCGGATCGGCTCGGTCGCCGAGCTGGCCCGGACGGCCACCCGGGCGCTGGCCGGTGCGGCGGCCTGGGGCGGCCGGACGGCGGGCCGCCTCGCCGAGGCGGGGCTGACCCCGCGCGAGCACGAGGTGCTGCGCTGGGCGGCAACCGGCCGGACCAACCCGGAGATCGCCGCCCGCCTCGGCCTCAGCGGCCACACCGTGACCGGCTACCTGAAGAGCGCGATGCACAAGCTCGGCGCCCGCAACCGGGTCGAACTGGCCGTCGCCGCCCGCGAATGGGGCATCGTCGGCTGACCGGTGGAACTGGCTGCCCGTCAGCTGACGCCGCGTTCCCGGCCGGACCAGTACGGCTCGCGCAGCCGGAACTTCTGCAGCTTGCCGGTGGCGGTGCGGGCGAGTTCGGTGCGGAACTCCACCGAGGTCGGCGCCTTGTAGCCGGCCAGCCGTTGCTTGCAGTGCGCGATCAGCTCGGCCTCGTCGGCCTTGCCGCCGTCCCGGAGCACCACGAGTGCCTTGATCGTCTCGCCCCACTTCTCGTCCGGCACGCCGATCACCGCGACCTCGGCGACCGCCGGGTGGCCGTAGAGGCAGTCCTCGACCTCGATCGAGGAGACGTTCTCGCCGCCGGTGATGATGACGTCCTTCTTGCGGTCGGAGATGGTGAGGTAGCCGTCGGTGAGGGTGCCGCCGTCGCCGGTGTGGAACCAGTCGTCCCGCAGGGCGGCCGCGGTCTCGTCCGGGCGTTCCCAGTAGCCGTCCAGCACGGTGTTGGAGCGGACCAGCACCTCGCCGTCGCCGTCGATCCGCAGCTCGGTGCCGAGCGCGGGTGCGCCGGCCTGCACCAGCTTCTCGGCGCGGTCGGCGGGGGCGAGGGCGTCCCACTCGGCGCGGGTGCGGTTCACGGTGACCACCGGGGAGGTCTCGGTGAGGCCGTAGAGCTGCATGAACTCCCAGCCGAGTTCGGCCTCGACGCGCTGCACCACGGAGGTCGGCGGGGGAGCGCCGGCCACCACCATCCGCACTCTGTCCCGGCCGGGGACCGGCCCGTCCCAGGTCTCGGCGGCGGCGAGCACCGCGGCGACCACGGCGGGTGCGCCGCACAGGAAGGTCACCCCGTGCTCGTCCACCCGGCGCAGGATCTCGGCGCCGTCCACCTTGCGCAGCACGATGTGCCGGCCGCCGAGGCCGGTGACCACGTACGGCAGGCCCCAGCCGTTGGCGTGGAACATCGGCAGGGTGTGCAGGTAGACGTCCCGGTCGCTCGCGCCGAAGTGCAGGCCCATCAGGGTGGCGTTCAGCCACAGGTTGCGGTGGGTGAGCCGGACTCCCTTGGGGCGCGCGGTCGTTCCGCTGGTGTAGTTGATCGTCGCGGTGTCCGACTCGGCGACGGGGTGCCGCACCGGTGCGCGGTCGAAGTCGTACAGCTCGCGGTCGCTCTCCGCGCCGAGGACGAACCGGTGCTCGGCCGGCACCCCGGCCAGCGCGTCCGCCACCTCCGGGTCCATCAGCAGCACCGAGGCGCCGCTCTGCTCGACGATGTACGCCACCTCCTCCGCCTTCAGTCGGAAGTTGACCGGCACCAGCACCCGGCCGAAGCCGCTCACCCCGAAGAAGGAGGTCATCAGCCGGGCGGAGTTCTGCGAGACGACGGCGACCCGGGCGCCGGGGCCGACCCCGAGCCGGTCCAGGCCGGCGGCCTGGGCGCGGGCCAGTTCGGCCGTCCGCCGGTAGCTGAGCTCGCCCCAGGACGCGGCGGGCTGCAGCGGCTCGTCGACGATCCCGACCCGGTCGCCGTAGACCAGCTCGGCCCGGTCGAGGAAGTCCATCACGGAGAGTGGAGTCTGCATGGGGCCACTGTGCCCGCAGCCCCGGCCCCCGGACACCCCCGATCGGGGGTGTTACGCGCATCGGGGGACCGGCCGCCGACCGGCGACGGGCGGACGGCGGCGCCGCGCGTCGCACCGTCCCGGCGGGCGGCGCGGACCCATGCTGGGGGTGACAGGCGGCCGGACGGAGAGGCGGGCACACCATGGCGAGGATCGCGGTCTTCGGCGCCAACGGGTCGATCGGCCGGTGCATCGTCACCGAGGCGCTCGCACGCGGGCACCGCGTCACCGCGGCCGTCCGCGACCCCGCCCGCTACCAGGGGCTGAGCCCGGAGGTCGTCGGCGGCGACGTGCTCGACCCCCAGGACGTCGCCCGGGTCGCGGAGGGGCAGGACGTACTGGTCAGCGCGGTCGGCGGCGGGGACGGCCCCGGCACCCGCCGGCTGGTCGAGCCGGCCGCCCGTGCCCTGGTCGGCGGCCTGCGGGCGCTCGGCTCGGCCGCTCCGCGGCTGATCGTCGTCGGCGGCGCGGGCAGCCTGGAGACGGCGCCCGGTGTCCGGGTCTGTGACACCCCCGGCCTGCCCGCCGGCGTCCTGGACGTCATGCGGGCCCACGGCGACGCCCTCGCCTACTACCGCACCGTGGCCGACCTGCGCTGGACGGTGCTCAGCCCGCCGGCCGACCTCGTCCCCGGCGAGCGCACCGGCGCCTACCGGACGGACGCCGACCGGCTGGTGATCGACGCCGAGGGCCGGAGCATCATCAGCATCCCCGACTTCGCGGTCGCCCTGGTCGACGAGATCGAGCAGCCCCGGCACGTCGGCGAGCGCTTCACCTGCGCCCGGTGAGGCGTCCGGGGGCCGGCGGCTCAGCCGATCTGCACCGAGCGCTTGGCCAGGCCCATCCAGAAGCCGTCGATCACGCTGCGCTGGCTGCCGAGCTCGGCCTCGCCGGCGCCGAGCGTCACGAACAGCGGCGCGAAGTGCTCGGTGCGGGGGTGGGCGAACCGGCCGGCGGGCGCCTTGTGCTCGAAGTCGAGCAGCGCGTCGACGTCCTTCGCCTCCAGGGCGCGGCGGCCCCAGTCGTCGAACTCGGCCATCACCGAGGAGACCCGGCCGTCGGTGCTGAGCGCCCGCAGGTTGTGGGTGAAGAAGCCGCTGCCGACGATCAGCACCCCCTCGTCGCGGAGCGGGGCGAGCCGGCGGCCGATCTCCATCAGCCGCTGCGGGTCGAGGGTGGGCAGCGACACCTGCAGCACCGGGATGTCGGCGTCCGGGTACATCTCGACCAGCGGCACGTACGCGCCGTGGTCCAGCCCGCGGTCCGGGATGTCCTGCACGGGCATGCCGGCGGTGCGCAGCAGCTTGCGGACGCCGTCGGCGAGCGCGGGCGCGCCGGGCGCCGCGTACCGGACCCGGTAGTAGTGCTCGGGGAAGCCCCAGAAGTCGTACACCAGCGGTACGGCGGTGGTGGCGCCGAGGGCGAGCGGGGCCTCCTCCCAGTGCGCGGAGACCATGAGGATCGCGGTGGGCCGGGGCAGGTCGGCGGACCAGGCGGCGAGCTGGCCGGGCCAGACCGGGTCGTCGGCCAGTGGCGGGGCGCCGTGCGAGAGGTAGAGGGTGGGCATGCGCTCGGGGGCTGCGGTGCTCATGGTGGTCGTCCTCCGTGGCCTGTCACCGGTGGTTCAAATTTTAACCATCTTCTGTCGACGGTACACCCTCATTCAAATTTGAACAACAGCGGTAGGATCGACCCATGAACGAACCACGCTGGCTGAACGAGAACGAGATGGCCGCCTGGCGCGGCTTCGTCGCGGCCAGCAACCTGGTCGCCCGCCACCTGGAGCGCCAGCTCAAGGAGGACGCCGGCCTCTCGCACACCCAGTACGAGATCCTCGTCCAGCTCTCCGCCGCCCCCGACGGCTCGCTGCGGATGACCGAGCTCGCCGACCTCCTGCTCACCTCCAAGAGCGGACTCACCTACCAGGTCGGCCAGTTGGAGCGCGCCGGCCTGGTCTCCCGGCGGTCCTGCCCCAGCGACGTCCGCGGCGTCTTCGCCGAGATCACCGACCAGGGCTGGGAGGCGCTGCGCGCCGCCGCCCCCGGCCATGTCGCCGCCGTCCGCGAGGCCCTGATCGACGTCCTCACCCCCACCCAGCTCACCGCCCTCGCCGACAGCCTCGGCACCGTCGCCGCCCGGCTGCGCCCCCGCGGCGACTGACGGCCCGGGTCAGCGGCGCATCGCGCCGACGGAGGCGTGGGGGCGGGCGGCCGGCACCGGCTCCGAGCGGGGGGCGCAGAGCAGGGCGGCGCGGAGGTCGAGGCGGTCCTGGAGGCGGGCCAGACTCCGGCCGGTGAGCTCCTCGACCCGGCGCAGGCGGTAGTGCACGGTGTTGACGTGCAGGTGGAGCGCCTCCGCGGTGCGGGTCCAGGGGCAGTCGTGGGCGAGGAAGGCGTCCAGGGTGCCCAGCAGGGAGACGGCGTTGGCCCGGTCGTGCGCGGCCAGCGGGGCGAGCAGCCGGTGGTGGAAGGCGGCCCTCACCTCGGGCGGGGTGCCCTGCAGCAGGGCCGCGAGCGAGTCGGTCTCCGCGCTGCTGGCGACCGTCCCGGCGGGCGCCGACTCCAGCGCGTACGCGGCCTCGACCAGGCCCCGCGCAGCACGGCCGCGGAGCCGCCGCCGCCGGCCCGACACCCGCCCGCAGGCTGCGCCGGCCGGCCAGCCGGGCCTGCAGTCGCGGCAGCGCGGCCCGCAGCGCGCGGGCGGCCTCGGCGGGTGCGGCGGCGGTGAGCGCGCAGGCCCCGCCGCGGCGGTCGGGCGCGGCGGGGAACGGCACCCCGGTCTCGTGCAGGGCCTCGGCGAGCGCGGCGCAGGCCCAGCCGGCCGGTGCGCCGTCGATCCGGGTGGTCACCGCGGTCAGGGCGGCCGCCTCGGCGAGCCCGCAGCCGGCCAGCGCGTCGGCGGGCCCGGTCGCGTCCTGGGCGAGCGCCTCGAACAGCCGTGCGGCGTGCCCGCGCCGGGCCGCGGCCTCGGCGGCGGCCCGGGCGGCGGCGGGCCCGAGCAGGTCGGCGACCCCGTGCAGCACGGTGGCGGCCGGGGCGGCGGGGCGGGTGTGCGGCCGCAGCAGCCAGCCCTCGAAGGGCGATCCGCCGCGGGCGCCGATCGGGACGGACCAGGCCGCGTCGCCCTCCTCGGCCGGGTGGCTCTCGCCGGTCCGGGCGAGCACCCGCCCGCCCGCCGTGGTGATCGAGCAGTCGGGCAGGCCGAGCCGGGCGGCGGCGAGGTCGAGCAGCCGCTGCGGCGGCGCGTCGCCCTGGAGCAGGGCGGCGAGCTCCCGCCGGACGCCCTCCGGCACGGTCGCGGTGCCGTGCGAGGAGGCCTGCAGGTCGCCCCAGAGCCGCAGGTAGATCCGGTCGGTGACGGCCCGGAAGCTGGTGCCGGCGGGCACCGAGAGCAGCGGGATCCGGTGGGTGCGGCAGGCCTCGGCGAGCGCCTCCGGGACGGTGCCGTGGGTGCCCTCGCCGGCCAGCAGGGCGGCGACCCCGGCGCTGGGCAGCGAGGTGGCGAAGCGAACGGCGGCCGAGGTGTCGCCGGCGTTCCACCAGACCAGCCCGGTGAGGACGAGCTCGCCGGGCTGCAGGTAGCGGGCCGGGTCCTGGAGGTCGGTGGAGGTCACGCCGGCCACCGGCCGGCCCAGTGGTTCCGGGGTGGCCCAGGCGACATGGATGCCCAGCCCGTCCAGCTCCAGCAGGTCACCGACGATCATCTCTCGCTCCTTGTCGCTCCGCGCCCGCCATGCCTCGCCATTGCCAGGCGGAGCCGCGCCAAAGCATCGTAAATGCAAGCCTGGCCTGTTGGTTCCCCTCTCGTTCGATCGTCCAGCCGGCGGCTCGGCGGGGCCGTGGAGGCCCGGGCGTCCGCCCGATTGCGCCGCGCGCCGCGGCCTGCCGAGGCGGCCGCAGATGCCAGGTGGGAGGTCGGCTATACATGGCAGATGCCGGTGAATATCGCACTTCATGCGGGTAGCTGCGAGGTGTGGCGGGTACCACCCCTGCCGGGCCGCAGGGCGCGGCCGGAAGGGACGCCGATGCCTCGTGCCGCCAGACCCGCCGTGCGACTGACCGGGCGCCTGGACGCCCCGCTGGAGCTGACCGTGGCCGAACTGCGCGCGTTGCCCGCGCACCGGGTCGAGGTGGTCTTCGACTGCCTGGGCAGCGGCCCGCAGCGGCACGGCTTCGAGGGGCCGAAGCTGTGGGACGTGCTCCGTGCGGCCCGCCCCCGGGTGGACTTCCGCGGCCGCAAGCAGCGCCCGCAGCTGCTGCTGGACGTGACGGGCGCGGACGGGCACCGGGCGGTTCTCTCCTGGGCGGAGATCGATCCGGAGTTCGGCAACCAGCACGTGCTGCTGGCCACCAGCATCGACGGCAGCCCGCTGGACGAGGCGGGGCCGCAACTGGTCGTCCCGGCGGACGTCTGCGGTGCCCGCTACGTCAGTGGCATCACCGAGGTGTGGCTCGGCGAGCCGGTGCACTGAGCACCGGCCCGTCGGCGGGGGAGCGCCTCAGGCGGCGTCCAGCGACACCTCGGTCGACTTGATCAGCGCGATGACGGGCGTGCCGGCGGTCAGCCGCAGTTCGTCGGCGGCGTCCGCGGTGATGGCCGCGGTCAGCTCCACGCCGCCCTCGACGGCGATCCGCACACCCGCCATGGCGGGCCCGGTGGTGACCTCGGAGACCGTCCCGGGCAGCCGGTTGCGGATGCTCAGCCCGCTGATCGGACCGGTGGCCAGCGCCACCTCGGTGGCCTTGACCAGGGCGTGCACCGGGCTGCCGGTCTGCAGGCCGAGCTCGCGGACGGCCTCGGCGGTGACGGCCGCGGTGAGCTCCCGGCCTCCGGTGATGTCGATCCGTACGGTGGCCATCACGGCGCCGGTGGTGATCCCGGTGACCGTCCCGGGGATGCGGTTGCGGATGCTCAGGCTCATGGTCGGGCTTCCTGGCGGGGCGAGGAGGGGCGAGGAGGGGCAAGCTCAGTCGAGGGCCGCGGCGCGCACGCACAGCACGTCCGGCAGGTGCGAGGCCACGAGCGACCAGTGGTCGCCCTCGTCCGCGCTGCCGTAGACCTCGCCGTTGCGGTTGCCGAAGTACACCCCGGCCGGGTCGGCGTCGTCCGTGCACAGGGCGTCGCGCAGCACCACGCCGTAGTGCGGCTCGTCCGGGAGCCCGTCGGAGAGCGGCTGCCAGGTCTCGCCGGCGTCGCGGGTGCGGAAGACCCGGCAGCGGTTGTCCACCGGCAGCCGGGAGTAGTCCGCGTTGAGCGGGAAGAGGTAGGCGGTGCCGGCGGTGCGCGGATGGGTGGCCAGGCCGAAGCCGAACACCGCGGGCAGGTCGCCGCCGATGTCCGTCCAGCTCGCCCCGTCGTCGTCGCTGCGGTACACGCCGCCGTGGTTCTGCAGGTAGAGCCGGTCGGGCTCGCCGGCGTCCCGGGCCACCTTGTGCACGCACTGCCCGAACTCCGGGTAGTGGTCCGGCAGGAACTCGGCGCGGATGCCGGCGTTGGACGGGGACCAGCTCGCCCCGCCGTCCTTCGTCCGGTAGACGCCGCCGGTGGAGACGGCGACGGTGAGGGCCTGGGTGTCCCGCGGGTCGACGAGCACGGTGTGCATGCCCTGGCCGCCGAAGCCCGCGTTCCACTCGGCGCGCTGCGGGTGCTCCCACAGGGCGCGCACCAGCTCGAAGGTCTCGCCGCGGTCCGTGGAACGGAACAGCGCGGCGGGCTGCGTCCCCGCGTACACCACGCCGGGCGCCGCCTCGCCGGCCGGCTGCAGCTGCCAGACCCGCTCCAGCGAGGTGCCGGTGTCGTCGGGGAAGCGCACCGCGGGCCGGGCCGGCTCCTGCCAGGTCCCGCCGAGGTCGTCGGACCACCACACGGACGGGCCCCAGTGGCTGGAGTCCGCGCCGGCCAGCAGCCGCACCCGGCCGTCGCGGCGGTCGACCGCGACCGAGTAGACGGCGTTCATCGCGAAGTGGGGGCCGGTGAACTCCCACTTCTCGCGGTCGGAACTGCGGCCCAGGAACAGGCCCTTCTGCGTTCCGACGGCCAGCAACACCTCGGACATGCGCACCATCCGGTGAACGATCGCGGCCCCCGCGCCAGTCTCCTCCCCGCCCGGCACCGGCGCACGCCACCGCGCCGGTGCGCGTCCGCGACCACCCGGCGACCGTCCGCGACCACCCGGCGACCGCCCGCGCCGTCACGCCCCGTCGCGCCAGGCCTCCAGCAGCCGCAGCCAGATCTCGCTGACCGTCGGGTATGCGGGCACCGCGTGCCAGAGCCGGGCGATCGGCACCTCGCCGACCACCGCGACCGTCGCCGCGTGCAGCAGCTCCGCGACCCCGGGGCCGACGAAGGTCGCGCCGACCAGCACCTCCCGGTCGAGGTCGACCACCATCCGGGCCCGGCCGGTGTACCCGTCGGCGTACAGCCGGGCCCCGGCCACCGAACCCAGGTCGTAGTCGACGACGCGGACGTTCAGCCCCGCGGCCTCGGCCGCCGCCAGCGTCAGCCCCACGGACGCCGCCTCCGGCTCGGTGAACACCACCTGCGGCGCCCCGGCGGTGTCCGCGCTCGCGCTGTGCGCCCCCCAGCGGCCGCCGTCCACCCGCTCGCCGCGGGCCCGGGCCGCGATCGCCGAACCGGCGATCCGCGCCTGGTACTTGCCCTGGTGGGTCAGCAGCGCCCGGTGGTTGAGGTCGCCCGCCGCGTACAGCCAGCCGCCGGCCACCCCGGTCACCGCACAGCTGTCGTCCACCGCCGGCCAGGAGCCCGGCTCCAGCCCGACGGTCTCCAGGCCCAGATCGGCGGTGTTGGCCCGGCGGCCCGTCGCGAAGAGCACCTCGTCCGCGGTCACGGCGGAGCCTTCGGCAAGATCGATCCGCACCTCGCCGTCCCCCTCCCGGTGCACCCCGGCCACCCGCGCCTGCCGCACCTCGACGCCGGCCGCCCGGAGCCCGTCGGCGACCAGCTCCCCGGCGAACGGCTCCATCCGGCCGAGCAGCGGCCCGCGCGCCAGCAGTACGACCTCGCTGCCCAGCGACCGCCAGGCGGCGGCCATCTCGACCGCGACCACCCCGCCGCCGACCACCGCCAGCCGGGCCGGCACCCGCTGCGCCGACGTGGCCTCCCGGCTGGTCCACGGCCGGGCCTCGGCCAGCCCGGGCAGCTCCGGCAGGGCGGGCGAGCTGCCGGTGCACAGCGCCACCGCGTGGCGTGCCGTCAGCACCCGCCCGCCGTCCACCTGCACGGCCCGGTCGCCGACCAGCCGCCCGTGGCCGCGCACCAGCTCGATGCCGACCCTGTCCAGCCACGCCACCTGGTCGTCGTCCGTCCAGTAGTCGGCGAAGCGGTCCCGCCGGGCCAGTACCGCCGCCGCGTCCAGCCCGTCACCGACCGACACCCCGGCCACCGCCCGGGCGTGCGCGGCCGCCGCTCCCGGGCGGAGCAGCGCCTTGCTCGGCATGCACGCGTAGTACGAGCACTCGCCGCCGACCAGCCCGCCCTCCACCACGATCGTCCGCAGCCCGGCGGCAGCCGTCCGGTCCGCCAGGTTCTCGCCCGTGGAGCCGCCGCCGACCACCACCACGTCGTACTCGTCCGCCGCCACGTGCACCCTCGCTCTCCCCGGCCGCCTTCACCTGCGGACCATCCTGCCCGCTCGCCCCCGGCCGGGCCCGCACCAACGCTGCCGCCGGTCCGTCAGTGTGCGCTCAGGGGCAGGAGGTCGTCCCGCTCCGCCGGCCCCTGCTCCCGCATCAGCCGCTGCGGACGCCGCACCACCAGGTACCCGACCCCGACCAGCGTCACCACGCCGGTGCCGAGCACCGCCGCCCACACCTGGTACCAGGGCGCCCCCGGCGGTGCGAGCAGCGCCCGCGGCCAGCAGATGTTCACCACCTCCAGGCCGGTCCACAGCACGGCGAGCAGATTCAGCGCGGTGCCCCAGCGCCCGTACGAAACCTCGCCGGCCGGGCGCCAGGTGCCCCGCAGGCGGGCCACCAGCGCCACCGCCGTCAGCAGGAAGAACGGCAGGAAGGTGGCCGCGGTGCCGAAGGCGATCAGCGAGCCGATCGCGGTGGACTCCAGGCCGAGCGGCAGCGCCGCGCAGCTGACCAGGGTCGCCGCGACCAGACCGCCGATCGGCGCCTGGTGCCGGTTGACCTTCCGCACCTGCGCCGAGAACGGGAAGACCCCGTCGCGGGCCAGCGAGTACAGCCCGCGGGCGGCGCCGCCCTGCGAGGCCATCAGGCAGGCGGTGAAGCTGACCAGCACCACCAGCACGAACGGCTTGGCGGACCAGTCGCCGAAACCGGCGGTGACCGCGGTGGTGACCGGGTCGAGGTCGGTGCCGGCGACGACGGCCGCCGGGTCCGGGTGGGCCAGCGGGACGGCGACCGCGTTGAGGATCACCACCAGTCCGACGCCGAGCAGCGACCACCGCATCGCCCGCGGTACCTGGCGCGCGGCGTCCTTGGTCTCCTCGGCGGTCGAGACACAGGCGTCGAAGCCGATGAACGCCCAGCCGCCGACGGCGACCACCGCGAGGAAGGACATCAGGGTGCCGGTGCCGGTGGCCGCCGGTGCGCCCAGGGTGTCGGTGAGCAGGCCGAGCCCGTGCTTGCGGAAGAACAGCAGCAGCGCCAGGCCGACCAGCACCGAGGCGATCGCCTCCGCCGCGATGCCGAGCGAGACGAACCGGCGCAGCAGGGTGATCCCGTACGCGTTGACCAGGGTGCAGCACAGCATGAATCCGAGCGCGGTCAGCACCAGCTGCGGCGGTGTCGGGGTGGCGCCGAACAGCGCGAAGAACCAGGGTGCGGCGAGGTAGGCGACGGTGGTGTTGGCGAACATCACCGCGAACTGCCAGAGCCAGCCGGTCAGCCAGGAGAAGGTCGGCCCGGCGAGCCGGCGGCTCCACTGGTAGGCGCCGCCCGCCAGCGGCCACTGCGAGGCGAGCTCCGAGTACACGCAGACCACCAGCAGCTGCCCGAGCAGGCAGACCGGCAGGGCCCACACCCAGGCGCCGCCGGCCACCCCGATGCCGACCTGGGCGACGGCGTACAGGCCGACGACGGGGGAGACCACGGCGAAGCCCATGGAGATGTTGCCGAGCACGCCGAGGCTGCGTCGCAGCTCCTGCCGGTAGCCGAGCGCCGCCAGCCGGTCGGCGTCGGCCGGCCCGCCGGGTGCGTGCGGTGCTTGCGGTGCAACCGGCGCGTCCGGTGCGGAGGGTCTGTGCCGTCGTGGGGGAGTGGTCGTCATGCGGTCCGCCTTGCCGTCGCGATCCAAAAACTAACTTAGTTAGTTATGGACCGTAGCCCCGACCGGCCGGTAGCGGAAGAGGCCGACACCAGGCTGTAATGTGGCCGCTCGACCGGTACGCGCGAACAGGGGACGGGACACGTGGGGCGACCGACCAGGCCGCTGCTGGACAGGCAGGCCATCGCAGCGGCCGCCCTCGACGTGGTCGACACCGCCGGCCCCGACGGCCTCACCATGCGCGCCCTCGCCGACCGCCTCGGCGTCAAGGCCGCCTCGCTCTACAACCACGTCGCCGGCAAGGACGAACTGCTCGACGACATCGCCGAACTCGTCAACGCCGAGATCGACCTCACCCCGCTCGACGACCCCGACTGGCGCCGCGGCCTCGCCCGCTACGCGCACGGCTACCGCGCCGTCTTCCTGCGCCACCCGAACACCATCGCACTGCTCGCCCGCCGCCGCGTCGAGGCCGACCGCCAGCTGCTCACCTACGACGCGCTGCTCGCCGCCCTCACCCGGGCCGGCCTCGACCCGGCGGACGCCGCCGAGGCCGCCGCCGCCCTCGACTACCTCGTGCTCGGCTCCGCCCTGGAGACCTTCACCGCAGGCTTCACCCGCAGCCCCGCCGAGTACCGCCCCCGCCACCCCGCCCTCGCCGGCGCCCTGGAGGCGTCCGCCGCCCGCGGCCCCGGGCTCGACGACCGCGGCTTCACCCTCGCCCTGCGCCTGCTCCTCGACGGCCTCGCCGCCCGCACCGCGCACTGAACCGGTCGAGCCGGCCGCGCACACGGCGGCGCCCCCGGGTCCGGTGACCCGGGGGCGCCGCCGTCGTACGTCCGGCTCAGGCCTGCGAGGCGGCCTCCGCCTCGGCGCGGGCCTTCGCCACCTTGGCGTGCACCTCGGACATGTCCAGCTCCCGGGCCTGGCCGATCAGGTCCTCCAGGGCCGGCTCGGGCAGCGCGCCGGGCTGCGCGAACACCAGCACGCCCTCGCGGATGATCGCCAGGGTGGGGATCGACTGCACGTCGAAGGCCGCCGCGAGCTCCTGCTGCGCCTCGGTGTCGACCTTCGCGAAGACCAGGTCGGGGTGCCGCTCGGAGGCCTTCTCGAAGACCGGCCCGAACATTCGGCACGGACCGCACCAGGCCGCCCAGAAGTCGATCAGGACGAAGTCCTTGCCCTCCGCGCCGGGAACGATCTCGTCGAAGTTCGCCGTGGTCAGTTCGACCGTGCTCATGGTGTCCTACCTGCCCTTCCGGAGTGGTCCGGTGGCGTCAACCCGGCCCGGCGCCGAGGTATTCCGAAAAAAATTCGCGCGGCGTTGAGTCGATCCCCCGCGGCGCCCGTATTCCACGGTGAGGGCGCGGGGAAGGCGCCCGAATCACACGACACACGCACCGTGGGGGAACAGCCATGCCCGAATTCCGCCGTACCGCCCTGCTCACCGCCTCGGCCGCCGCCGTGATCGCCCTGGTCGCCGCCTGCGACCCCGGCGGCAGCTACAACTCGGGCGGCAGCAACAACGCCCCGGCGTCGAGCGCGCCCGCCGCGCCCGGCAGCCCGTCGTCGCCCTCCTCGACCGCGGCGACGCCCGCCGGCGGCGGTACGGCGCTGCAGACCGCCACCTCCGCGACGCTCGGCACCATCGTCACCGACGGCAACGGCTACACGCTGTACCGCTTCGACAAGGACACCGCCAAGCCGCCGGTCTCGAACTGCAACGGCCAGTGCGCCACCCTCTGGCCGCCGGTCGCGGCGAGCGACAACCCGCAGCTCAAGGGTGTCGACGCCAAGATCGTCTCCAGCGTCACCCGCGCCGACGGCAGCAAGCAGCTCACCCTGAACGGCTGGCCGCTGTACCGCTACGCCCCGGACACCAAGCCCGGTGACACCAAGGGCCAGGGCGTCGGCGGCACCTGGTGGGCCGTCACCCCGATGGGCGCCAAGGCCGCGGCCGCCTCGCCGTCCACCGGCGGCGGCTACTGACCCACCCCGCCGGCCGCCCGCCGCAGCGGGCCGGCCGACGGCGACGGGGTCGGGGGGGGGGGGGGGGGGCCCCCCCCCCCCCACCACCAAAAAAAGAAGGTAAACCCCCCCCGCCGGGGGGCCCCCGGCCCCGCGCGCCCCCCCCCCCCCCCCCCCCCCCCCGCCCAGGGGCGGCCCCACGGCGCCGGGGTCGGGTGCGGCGCGGGCGCCCGCGCCGCACCCAATCCCGTTATCGACAGGATCCGCCCCCGACTTGAGGGCCCGACGAGCCGGGCACGCCGACCCGCCCGGACCCGCCGCGAGCCGTGAACCGGTCCCGAACCGGCCCTCGGACCGGCGCCCGAACCGACCCTCGGACCGACTCCGGTCCCGAACCCGTCCCGAACCTGTTCCGATCCCGTCCCGACCCCGTCCCGGCGCGGGCAACGTCTCGACCTGGAGGTGCGCGTGCGCAAGGATGGCGCCGTGACCGAGCATCCGTACCGACGGAGGGCGGACGCGGGAGGCCCGCCGTCCGGCGGCCCGGCCGCGGCGCCCGACGAGGAGCTGATGCGCGCCCTCTACCGCGACCACGCCGGCCCGCTGCTCGGCTTCGTGCTGCGCCTGGTCGGCGGCGACCGGCAGCGTGCCGAGGACGTGGTGCAGGAGACGCTGGTCCGCGCCTGGCGCAACATCCACCGCCTGGACGAGACCGCGACCGGGTCGCTGCGCCCGTGGCTGGTCACCGTCGCCCGGCGGATCGTGATCGACGGCCACCGCAGCAGCATGGCCCGGCCGCGCGAGGTCGACCCCGCGCCGCTGGAGCTGCTGCCCGCCGAGGACGAACTCGAGAAGGCACTGCGGCTGATGACCATCTCCGACGCGCTCGACGACCTGACCGAAGCGCACCGCGAGGTCATCGTCGAGACGTATCTCAAAGGGCGTACCGTCAACGAGGCCGCCGCGGAGCTCGGCATCCCGGCGGGGACGGTCAGGTCGCGCATCTTCTACGGGCTGCGCGCCCTGAAGATCGCGCTGGAGGAACGAGGAGTGACATCGTGACGTCGCACCACGGGCAACACGTCGACGTCGGCGCGTACATCCTCGGCGTCCTGGACCCGGAGGACCTCGAACGCTTCGAGCAGCACCTGGCCGGCTGCGCGGTCTGCGCCGCCGAGATCGACGAACTCTCCGGTGTCGCACCCCTGCTGGCCGAACTCGCGGAGGCCGGGCCGGTCGCGACCCAGCCCTCGCCGCAGCTGCTGGACCGGCTGGTCGACGAGGTCTCCGCGAGCCGGCGGCGCAACCGCGTGCGCCGACTGGCGCTGGTCGCCGCCGCGGCGGTGCTGGTGGTCGGCGGCCCGCTGGCCACCCTGGCCGCGACCAGCGGTGACAGCCACACCCCGCCGCCCGCCGCGACCGCCCAGTTCGCCGCGACCGACCCGGCCACCGGGGTCTCGGCCCACGTCGGCGTCGAGCCGAAGAAGTGGGGCAGCAGCATCAGCCTGGCGCTGTCCAACGTGAGCGGGCCGAAGGACTGCGACCTGGTCGCGGTCTCCCGCACCGGCGAGCGCCAGACCGTCACCACCTGGTCCGTGCCGCCGACCGGCTACGGCAGCGAGGCCCTGCAGACCTCCGGCGGCGCCGCGCTCGCACCCGGGGACATCGACCACTTCGAGGTCCGCACGCTCGACGGCAACCAACTGCTGGTGTCCGTCCCCGCGAAGACCGCCTGAACCGCGGGGCGCACCCGGCAGCCACCGACCCCGCCCCGACCGGCACCGCGCCCACCCGGCCGGGGCGGGCCCGCGCTCAGGACGGGACGAACGTGCGGCGCAGCAGCGCGGTGAGCCCGTCCGGGTCGAGCGGGTGGACCCGGCCGCCGAGGTAGCCGTCCGGGCGGATCAGCAGGGCCTCCGAGTCGCGGGCCCCGTACGCCCGGCCGAACTCCCCCCGCTCGTCGCCGACGGTGGGCAGCAGCAGCCCGGCCGGGTCGGTGCCGGGGGTGAGCACCGCGTAGACGTCGAGCTCGCCGCCGGCCGCGTCGCGCGCGGCGTCCGCGCAGACGGCCAGCAGCCCGGCCGGCACCTTGGGCCCGGCGTGCAGCAGCAGGGTGTGGTGCGGTCCGCGGATCAGGTCGAACAGCCGCCGCGGGAAGGCGGCGAGCGGCTGGGCGAGGCCGCCGCAGTCGGGTGCTCGGTCGCCGGGACGGACGGGGAGGTCCTCGTCGGCGTCCGCGCCGTCGGGGCCGAGCAGCGGGCTGTCCGGGTAGCCGACGAGCAGCTGCGCCTCGCGCAGCAGCACGCTCTCCACGGTGCCGCCGTCGGTGCCGACCCCCTGCCGGGCGTGCCGGACGGTACGCCCGACGACCTCCTCACCGATCGGACGGCGCTCCGCGTCGTAGCTGTCGAGCAGCTCGTCCCCGGCGGCGCCGCGGAGCACCAGGGCGAGTTTCCAGGCCAGGTTGTAGGCGTCCTGGAGGCCGGTGTTCATGCCCTGGCCGCCGGTCGGCGGGTGGATGTGGGCGGCGTCCCCGGCGAGGAAGGCGCGGCCCTCGCGGTACCGCTCGACCAGCCGGTGGCTGATCCGGAAGACGGACGACCAGCGCAGCGCGGAGACGGTCGC
The DNA here is from genome assembly GCF_040686255.1 of Kitasatospora sp. NPDC085879. Taxonomy (NCBI): domain Bacteria; kingdom Bacillati; phylum Actinomycetota; class Actinomycetes; order Kitasatosporales; family Streptomycetaceae; genus Kitasatospora; species Kitasatospora sp. NPDC085879. The sequence continues at coordinate 53,331 of NZ_JBFBJZ010000043.1, forward strand.
CGGCTGCGGCGAGAGCCGGTCCACCACGGCCTGCAGGTGCCGCAGCTCCGGGAGGCCGCCGGCGTCGAGGCCGTGCTCGACCCCGTCGGGGCCGCTCGCCCGCTCGACCAGCTCGGGGTCGGCGACCATGGAGAGCCGGTAGCGGCCCTGCCCGGGCAGCGGGATGGCGACCAGCAGGTCGTCGGGCCCGCCGTCCGGCGCGTGCCGTACCACCCGCACCCCGTACCCGGCGGGCATGTCCCAGTCGAGCTCGACGTCGCCGAGCATGTACGACTCGGTGAACGCGCCGCCGCCGAAGTCCAGTCCGAGCCCCTTGCGCACCAGGCTGTGCGCGCCGTCGCAGCCCACCAGGTACCGGCAGCGGACGTCCTCCGTCCCCCCGGGAGTCCGCAGCACGGCGTCCACGCCGTCGGCGTCCTGCCGGAAGGAGACCAGCTCGAGGCCGCGCTCCACCCGCGTGCCGAAGCTCCGCAGGTGCTCGTCGAGCAGCTGCTCGGTGGCGTACTGCGGCAGCACGGCGAAGCCGTACGGGACCTCGGGCGGCAGCCGCAGCTCGATCGGCGGCTTCTGCTCGCCGTCGATCCAGCTCAGCTGGCCGCGCATCGGCAGCGCCGCGGCGAGCGCCTGCCGGGCCAGGCCCATGGTGTCCCAGATCTCCAGTGTCCGGGGCTGCACGCCGACGGCCTTGGCGTAGCCGTGCGGCGCGGCCAGCCGGTCGACGATCCGGCACTCTGCGCCGTGCCGCCTCAGCTCGGCCGCGGCGGTCAGTCCCACCGGCCCGGCCCCGACCACCAGTACGTCCGTGTCCACCATGATCGCTCCCATCCGGCGCGGCGCGCCCCGCCCACCAGCGTGCGCACCGCCCGCCGCGGGCTGCCACCCGCGGGCCGTCAGCGGTGGGGCGCGGTGCGGCGGGCGGTGAGCCGGCGCAGGGTGCGGCCGCAGTGCAGGGCGTAGAGGCGCTGGAAGAGCGGGACCAGCGGGCCGCCGAGGCGGGTGAGGCGGCGCCCGGGGCGGCTGAAGGCGGTGACGGTGAACCAGACCGTGCCGTCGCCGCCGAGTTCGACCAGGAAGGACTCCTCGCCGCACTCGGGGTGGCCGGGCAGGGTGCCGTAGGCGAAGCCCGCCCGCCGCGGCTCGTCGACGGCCAGCACGACCTCGCAGGGGGCGGTCAGCGCCAGCGGTCCGAGGCCGATCCGGCAGGTCACCCGGGTGCCGGGCAGGGCCCGCGGCCCGTCGGCGGTGATCCGGACCCCGGCCGCGCGGTGCATCCGCCAGCCCGTGACGGCACTGCCGGCGAAGGTGAAGTCCGCGGCCCCGCGGCCGACCGCGGTGCGGTGGCGCAGGTGGTGGTAGCCGGCCGGCAGCGGGCCGGGGCCGGCGGTGGCGCCGACCTCCGGGTAGGTGAGGGTCATCGGGCCTCCGTGCGAAGGGGCGGCGGTTCGCTGCCGACTCTACGGGCCGCAACTGAACGCGTTCAATGCGCGTTGGAGGCGATCCGGGGCACGGCTCGGGCGCACACTGGGATCGGAAGGAGGCCGTGCCCGGCCCGGACCGCCGGACGCCGGACGCGGACGCCGCCATGTCACCTGTAGCCCTGCTCTGCCCGCGTTGCGGCCGCCCGCAGCGCGTCGTCCCCGGAGGCCCGCAGCGCCCGGTCAAGGTCGTGCACGACGACACCGGACGGGAGGACTGCGAGCGGCCCGACCCGGCCGCCGGTCACCCGGCCCCGCCCGCCCGGTGAGGCGCCGGCGGCCCAAGTTGGCGGCCCTCCGGCGCGCGGCGCACGCTGGAGGGGAAACCCAGGAGGTGGCCGCCATGATGCACACACTCGTCGGATGGCACATCGAGTTGGAGTTCCAGGAGGAGGGCGACCGGACGAAGGCGGTCGCGCTCGTCCGTCTCTCGGACGGCAGCGAGATCCGCTCGCACGGCTTCAGCACCCGGCACCACGCCGACAGCCCGCAGCCCAGGGTGGGCGAGGAGGTCGCCGGGGCCCGCGCGCTCAACGACCTCGCGATGCAGCTGCTGACCAAGGCCCACGGCGAGCTCAAGCAGAGCGCCAAGGCGCCCGACCACCCGCTGATGTAACCCGCCGCCCGGTCGGCGCCTACCCTGCGGCCCCGACCGCCGGCTCGGCGTCCGCCCCGGGCACCACGTCGCCGCTCCCGGCCGGCACGGCCGCCGCCCGGGAGCGCTCGGCGAGGCGCACCGCGGGCGCCGTCGCCGCCCCCGCCAGCGCGAACATCCCGCCCAGCACCAGCCAGCCGACCGTCCCGCCGCCGAGCACCAGCGAGGTGAGCAGCACCGGGCCGACCATGCGGGCCACCGCCACCCCCGAACCGAAGAAGCCCTGGTACTGCCCCTGCCGGTCGGCCGGGGCCAGCCCGAAGCCGATCTCCCAGGAGCCCGCGGCGAGCATCATCTCCCCGGCCACCTGCAGCGCCGCCGCGACCAGCAGCACCGCCGCCGCCGACCGGGCCGAACCGCCGGAGGACGAGAGCGCGAAGGCCGCGCAGCAGGCCAGCAGCAGCACCCCGGCCCACCGGACGTAGCGCGCCGCGGTGGCGAGCCCGTCCACCCGCCGGGCCACCCGCACCTGGCAGACCACCACCGTCAGCGTGTTCAGCACCAGCAGCGCCGCGGTCAGCCAGTCCGGCGCGGCCGTCCGCTCGACGATCCACAGCGGCACGATCAGCGACAGCAGCGGCATGTACAGCAGCATCACCGTGTTCAGCAGCGCCACCAGCGCGTACGGCCGGTCGCGCAGCACCGCCAGCCGGGGCTCGCCCGGCACCGCCGCCGTGGGCGGCACCGCGGGCAGCCGGGCGAGCAGCACCGCCGCGGCGAGGAAGCTCAGGACGTCCAGCCCCAGCACCACCCGGTACGCCGCGGGCGTGTCCAGGTGCAGCGCCGCACCGCCGGTCGCCGCGCCGACGGCGAGGCCCGCGTTGACGGTGGACTGCAGGTAGGCCCGCACCTCGGTGCGCCGGCCCGGCTCCACCAGGCCGGCCAGCAGCGCCTGCCGGGCCGCCCCCAGCCCGCTCTGCGCGCAGCCGTACAGCAGGGCGCCCACCACGAACACCGGGAAGGACCCGGCCAGCAGGAAGACCCCGACCGCGGCCGCGGTGGCCACCGCCAGCAGCGCCGCGACCCCGCGCGGCCCGCGCCGGTCGGCGAGGTGGCCGAGCGGCACGCCGGCCAGGGCGCCGGCCGCCCAGCCGAGGGTCAGGCCGACGCCGATCTGCGAGGCCGACAGGCCGACCACCCGGGTGAAGTACAGCGCCGAGGTCACCAGGAAGGCGCCGTCTCCGAGCGCGTTGGTCAGCTGGGCGCCAGCCAGCCCGCGGGCCGGGCCCGCGGGCGGCAGCAGTCCTCGGTGCGGCATGGCGGTCCCTCCCCGGCGACGGTGTCCGCCCCGACCCTAGGTCATGCCACCGACGATCAGGGGCCGGCCGCGGTCAGCCCGTGAGTTCGGCCAGCGGCACGTCCGGGTCGGCGAGCCGGCTCTCGTCCACCGGCCGCCCGGAGCGCACCAGTTCGCGGATCGGGTCGACCACGTCCCACACGTTCACGTTCATCCCGGCGAGCACCCGCCCGCCGGACGTCCAGAAGGCGATGAACTCCCGCCCCGGCACGTCCCCGCGGAACACCACCCGGTCGTAGCCGCCCGGCTCCACGTAGCCGGTGTACTCCATCCCCAGGTCGTACTGGTCGGTGAAGAAGTACGGCACCCGGTCGTACACCGCCTCCCGACCCAGCATCGACATCGCCGCCACGGCCGGCTGGTTGAGTGCGTTCGCCCAGTGCTCGACCCGGATCGGCTTCCCGAACAGCGGGTGGAAGGCGTTGGCCACGTCGCCCGCGGCGAAGACGTCCGGGTGCGAGGTGCGCAGGTGCCGGTCGGTGCGCACCCCGTTGTCCACGTCCAGCCCGGCGGCCTCGGCGAGCTGCGTGTTGGGGGAGATGCCGACGCCGACGACCACCGTGTCGGCCGGTACCAGCGAGCCGTCGCCCAGCCGCACCCCGCCGTCCTCGACCGCGGCGACCTGCACGCCGAACCGCAGGTCCACGCCCTTCGCCCGGTGCAGGTCCGCGAAGACCTGGGCGACCTCCCGGCCGAGCACCCGCAGCAGCGGCAGCTCGGCGACCTCCAGCACCGTCACCTCGGCGCCGGCCAGCCGGGCCGCGGCGGCGGTCTCCAGGCCGATCCAGCCCGCGCCGACCACGGCGATCCGCGCCCCCGGCGTCAGCCGGGCCCGGATCCGCTCGCTGTCGCCGACCCGGCGCAGCGTCAGCACCTCGGGCCGGTCGGCGCCGGGCACCGGCAGCCGCCGCGGCGAGGCGCCGGTGGCCAGCAGCAGCTTGGCGAAGCCCAGCCGGCCGCCGTCCGCCAGGCTCACCGTGTGCCCCTCGGGATCGATCGCGGTGACCGCCGTGCCCAGCCGCAGCGCGACGTCGTTCTCGCGGTACCAGGAGGCCGGGTGCACCTCGAAGTCGGCGCGCGGCGTCTTGCCCTGCAGGTAGCCCTTGGAGAGCGGCGGCCGCTCGTACGGCAGGTCCGGTTCCTCGCCGATCAGCTCGACCGGCCCCCGGTACCCCTCGGCGCGCAGCGCCTCGACGGCCTTGGCCCCGGCCAGGCTCGCTCCGACGACGACGTACGGCTGCTCCATGCCCACTCCCTCGCTCGACTCCTGCGCCCGCCGGCCGGGCCCGCCACCAGGGAGCATGCCCGCCCGCCGCCGCGACCGCGCCGCCGACACCCCGTGCGCGCCGCAGCGGACCCGCGCGGACCCGGTGCGGCGGCAGGCACCCGGCGGGACTGGCGCGCTGATCCGACGCGAGCGACCGGACACGCCCTAGGCTGAGCAGGGCCACGAACCGGAAGGAGAAGCCCGCATGGGTGAGCAGAGGGCCAGGGTGCGGTGCGTGCCGGCGGTGCCGTGCTGGGTCAGCCTGATGGCCCGGGACCTCGGTGTCGCGAAGGCCTTCTACGGCCCGCTGCTCGGATGGACCTTCGAGCCCGGCCCGGACCGCTGGGGCGAGTACCTGTGGGCGGTCGTCGACGGGGTCGAGGTGGCCGGGCTCGGTGTGATGGCGGGCGACTGGCAGCCGCCGGTGGCCTGGACGACGTACTTCGGGATCGAGAGCGCCGACCGCGCCGCCGAGGGCGTCCGGGAGCGCGGCGGCACCCTCGCGGTCGGCCCGCTCGCCTTCGACGCCGGCCGGGTGGCGCTGGCCGCCGACCCGCTGGGCGCCGTGTTCGGCATCTGGGAGGGCGAGCCCGGGGTCGAGACCTGGATGAAGGAGCCGGGCGCGCCGGTCTGGATCGAGCTGCGCTCCCCGGACCCGTTCGCCGCCGCGCTCTTCTACGGGGAGGTGTTCCGCTGGGACACCCGGGACAAGGAGCACTTCGAGGTCCGCTACGAGCACGAGCGGGTGGTGCTCCGAGCGGAGGGCCGCAATGTGGCCGCGCTGCGGTCGGCGCGCGGCCAGGCCCCGCACTGGGAGGTGTTCTTCTCGGTGGCCGACACCGACGCGGCCGTCCTGAGGGCGGTCGAGCTGGGCGGCAGCGTCGCCGATCCCGCGGGGGACACCCCCTACGGGCGGACGGCCCGGCTGCGGGACACCGAGGGCGGCCACTTCTCGGTGATCGGCCCCGGCCACACCCTCGGCGAGGAGTAGGCCCCCCGCCGCGGGCGGTCAGCGGTCGGCGGTGGCGTGGGTGAACAGCCGGCGCATCGCGTCCGGCAGTTCCTCCGCCGAGCGGACCGGGCGGCCGAACTCGAAGCGGGCGTCGAGCACCCGGCCGTCCTCGCCGACGAGCCGCAGGCGCAGGCCGAAGCGGTCCAGCGCGACCGGCCGGACGGCCCGGACGGAGTCGGCGCGCGGTACCGAGCGCTGTCCGGCGGCCCGCAAGCCCAGGGCGAGCACCTGGTCGGCGTGGGCCGCGTCCAGGTGCTGCAGCAGCAGCGCCTCCTCGGCGGCGAGCGGGTCTGCCGCGGCGGCCGCGAAGTCGGCGGGCTCGATGCAGCACGCGGAGCCCCGGAGGTCCTCCACCGCGAGGTGCTCGGGCTCCAGGCAGAGCAGGGCGTGGCCGGTGGCGCGGCGGCGCGGGAAGAGCGCGGCGATCCGGGCCGGGGTGGCCCGGGAGAGCACGCCGAGCCGGCCCTGCACCGCGGCCCGGCCGCGGATCCGGTGCGGCATGGCGACGGGGGCCACGTCCACGGCGTCCAGCTCGGCGGTGACCGGGCCGTTCTCGCCGCGGGCCAGTACGGCGATCCGGTGGACCGGGGAGCCCTCCTCGACGAGCACCGCTACCGCCCCGTCAGGCAGGACCGCGCAGTCCACCAGCGGCGGGGGACCGGGGCGGTCGACCAGGTCGATCCCGGGCACGTCCAGCACCACCGAGGAGGCGAACTCCAGCAGCGTACGGACACGTTCGGCGGCACTCGGCACGGCGGCGGACATCGCCCCTCCTCGTCAGGTTAGGTAAGCCTAGCCTAATTTTTGGTGGGCGCCAGTGGTGTCGGCCGGTGCGTCGCGGTCAGTCGGTCGCCGATCCGAGCATCCGCAGCACCAGGACGCCGTAGCGGCGGCCCAGCTCCTCCGGGCTCTCGGTGGAGCGGTCGGTGTACCAGCGGGCGACGTCGATGCCCAGGGAGGTGACCGCCCGGGCCGCCGTCCGGGCGTCCGGCACCTCGAACTCGCCCCGGGCTACGCCCTTCTCGATGATCCGGCGGACGGTGTCCTCGATCCGGATCCGCAGCTCGGCGACATCGGCGAAGGCGTCTTCGGGCAGGGCGTGCAGCTCGTTGTTGACGATCCGGCCGACCGTGTGGCCGCGGGCGTGCCAGGCCGTGAACTCCTCGACCAGGCGCCGCATCTGCTCCACCGGCTCGCCACTGGCCGCCTCCGCCCCCTCCACCAGGTCGAGGGTGGCGCGGTGGCCGGTGCGGCTGATTTCGGAGAGCAGCGCCGCCTTGGACGGATAGTGGATGTAGAGCGCGGCGGGGCTCATCCCGGCGGCGGTGGCGATGTCCCGCGTCGTGGTGGCGTGGTAGCCGCGGCGGGCGAAGGACTCGACGGCCGCGAGCAGCAGTCGCCGGGCGGCCTCGGTGCGCTCCCCGGGCCACAGGTCGGCGGTCGCTTGGTCGGTCATGGCGTCAATCCTCGCAGACGGATCAAGGCCGGAGTGCGCCGGCTGTTGACAGTGTGGCCCGTCGCCAACATGCTAAGCAAGCGCTTAGTCACCACCCATGTCGAGACGTACGGCGAAAGGTTCGGCGATGACACCCTCCTTCAAGGGCCAGGTGGCCCTGGTCACCGGCGCCAGCCGGGGCATCGGCCTCGGCATCGCCCGAGAACTGGTCCAGCGCGGTGCCAAGGTCTGCATCACCGCCCGAAACCCCGAGCCGCTCGCCGAGGCGGTCCGCGACCTCGGCGGCCCCGACCACGCCATCGCGGTCGCCGGCAAGGCCGACGACGCCGCCCACCAGGAGGAGGCCGTCGCCCGCACCCTGGAGTCCTTCGGCCGGCTGGACCTGCTGGTCAACAACACCGGCATCAACCCCACCTACGGCCCGGTGCTCGACACCGACCCCGCGGTCGCCGCCAAGATCCTCGCGGTCAACGTCCTCGCCCCGCTGGCCTGGACCCGCCGCGCCCACGCCGCCTGGATGGGCGAGCACGGCGGCGCGGTCGTCAACGTCGCCTCCATCGCCGGCATCCGCTCCTCCGAGAACATCGGCATGTACGGCGTGAGCAAGGCCGCACTGATCCGCCTCACCATGGAACTCGCCGCCGACCTCGGCCCGGACATCCGGGTCAACGCGGTCGCCCCCGCCGTGGTGAAGACCAAGTTCGCCGAGGCCCTGTTCGAGGGCCGCGAGGAGAAGGTCGTCCGCGCCTACCCGCTCGGCCGCCTCGGCCTGCCCGAGGACATCGCCGGCGCCGTCGCCTTCCTGCTCTCCCAGGACGCCGCCTGGATCACCGGCCAGACCCTCGTCGTCGACGGCGGCGTCACCCTCGGGGGTGGCCTGTGACCGCCCCCGCGACCGGACTCGCCGGCCAGGGCGTCGTCGTCACCGGGGCCGGCCGCGGCATCGGCGAGGCCCTCGCCGCCGCCTTCGCCGCCGCCGGGGCCCGGGTCGTCGTCAACGACCTCGACACCGAGGCCGCCGAGGCCGTCGCCGCCCGGATCGGCGGCATCCCCGCCCCCGGCGACGCCGCCTCCCCCGAAGGCGTCGCCGCCCTGATCGCCACCGCCCGCGACGCCCTCGGCCGGATCGACGTCTACTGCGCCAACGCCGGCATCGCCCCGGTCGGCGGCGCCGACGCCGGACCGGAGGTCTGGGCCCGCGCCTGGGACGTCAACGTCATGTCCCACGTCCGCGCCGCCGAACAGCTGCTCCCGGACTGGCTGGAGCGCGGCGAGGGCCGATTCCTCGCCACCGTCTCCGCCGCCGGCCTGCTCACCATGCTCGGCTCCGCCCCGTACGCCGTCTCCAAGCACGGCGCCCTCGCCTTCGCCGAATGGCTCGCCGCCACCTACCGGCACCGCGGGCTCAAGGTCCACGCGCTCTGCCCGCAGGGCGTCCGCACCGCGATGCTGGACGGCACCGGCGCCGCCGGACAGGTCCTGCTCACCCCCAACGCCATCGAGCCCGCCGAGGCGGCCGCGGCCACCCTCAAGGCCATCGCCGACGAGCGGTTCCTGATCCTGCCGCACCCCGAGGTCGCCGACTACTACGCGGCCCGCGCCACCACCCCCGACCGCTGGATCGGCGGCATGAACCACCTCCAGCAGGAGATCGAGAAGAAGGAGGGCGGCACCGCATGAAGGCCTGGCAGGTCATCGAGCTCGGCGAACCCGCCGCAGTGATGCGGCAGACCGAGACCGCACGCCCCGAACCCGGCGACGGCCGACTCCTCGTCAAGGTACGCGCCGCCGCCGTCAACTTCCCCGACGCCCTGATGTGCCGCGGCCACTACCAGATCCGCCCGCCGCTGCCCTTCACCCCCGGCGTCGAACTCTGCGGCGAGATCGCCGCCGGCGAGCGGGCCGGCGAACGCGTCATCGGCACCCCGCTGCTGCCCGACGGCGCCTTCGCCGAGTACGCCCTGATGGACCCGGCGACCACCTTCGCCGCACCGCCCGCCCTGGACGACGCCGAGGCCGCCGCCCTCCACATCGGCTACCAGACCGCCTGGTTCGGCCTGTACCGCCGCGCCCAGCTGCAGGCCGGCGAGACGCTCCTCGTGCACGCCGCGGCGGGCGGCGTCGGCAGCGCCGCCGTCCAGCTCGGAAAGGCCGCCGGCGCCCGGGTCATCGGCGTCGTCGGCGGGCCGGAGAAGGCCGCCGCCGCCCAGGCGCTCGGCGCCGACCTGGTGATCGACCGCCGCCACGACGACTTCGTCTCGGCCGTCAAGGAGGCCACCGGCGGCCGCGGCGCGGACGTCGTCTTCGACCCGGTCGGCGGCGACGCCTACACCGGCTCCACCAAGTGCATCGCCTTCGAGGGCCGCATCGTCGTCGTCGGCTTCGCCGGCGGCACCATCCCGGCCCCCGGCCTCAACCACGCCCTGGTCAAGAACTACGCGATCCTCGGCCTGCACTGGGGCCTCTACAACGCCCACGACCCGCAGGCCGTCCGCGACTGCCACACCGAACTCACCGCCCTCGCCGCCAAGGGCGTCGTCAAACCCCTGATCGGCGCCCGCCTCCCGTTCGACCGCGCCGCCGAAGCCGTCCAGCAGGTCGCCGACGGCACCTCCATCGGCCGCCTGACGATCCACCCGTAACCGCGCACCGTCGCAGGCGCGGTGGTACGGGCATCCCGGGGGCGCGGTTCTCCGTGCCCCGGGATGCCCGTTTCCGCGTTCGTGGCCACTGCCGGTAGCTCTCGTCCTCCAGGCCCCGGGCCGGCTCGGCGAACCCCTCGCCCCCGCCCGCCCTCCTGCCGGAGGCGCCAGGGACGGACCCGGCCCCCGGTGTGCGCGACCTCCTCGATCCGGCCGTACCTGGCCAGTTGCCGCAGGCGGAAGGAGCGCAGCCCCGAGCTGGCGGCCCCGGTGGCCGTGACACTGCCCTCCTCCGCGAGCAGCCGCAGCAGAGCCGTCCGCACCTCGTGGTCGGGCAGTATCCCGACAGCCCGTCCGAGCACGGTGGATGACAGTCCATCAGTCACTCCAGGGGGAGCCCGCCGACGGGTATCCGGTGCTGCCGATGACGAGGGCTCTCTCCGTGCCCGGGGCGACCATGAAGGTGCCGCGGTCCGCCCGGACGGTGGTCCGCGGACAGGACGAGGGCGGCAACCCGCTCACGGTCGAAGGCGCCGGCTACTTCGCCCGCTGCCCGCAGCACCAGACGGACCACCTGCACGGCCGCCGCTACCTCGACCGCCTCTCCGGGCGCGAGCGCAGGGATGCCCTGCGCCGGACCGCGAACGCGGTGCACCGCGCGGCGCTCAGCCGGCGACCGGTGCCGGGAGGTCCACCAGACGGGCCAGGGCCGCCCGGTGGGTACCCGGGGTGCCGAGAGCGATCTGGTCGGCCTTGGCGCGCTTCAGGTAGAGGTGGGCCGGGTGCTCCCAGGTCATGCCGATGCCGCCGTGCATCTGCACGCACTCCTCGGCCGCCCGCACCGCCACCGCCCCGCAGTGCGCCTGCGCCACCGCGACGGCGACCTCCGCGTCGGCGTCGCCCCGCGCCAGCACGTCCGCCGCATACCGCGCCGCGGCCCGCGCCCCCACCGTCTCCAGCCACAGATCGGCCAGCCGGTGCTTGAGCGCCTGGAACGAGCCGACCGGCCGGGCGAACTGGGTCCGCTCCTTCAGGTACGCCACGGTCGTGGACAGACACCACTCGGCGATGCCCACCTGCTCGGAGGCGAGCAGCCCGGCCCCGGTGAGCAGCGCCCGCCGCAGCGCGGCCTCCGCCACCGCCCCCACGGCGACCGGCCGGCCCGGCACCCCGGTCAGCGCCAGGTCGGCGAGCGGGCGGGTGAGGTCCAGTGAGGTCCGCCGCGCCACGGTGAGCCCGGCCGCCGAGGCGTCGACCGCGTACAGCGCGGCCCCGTCCGGCCCGATCGCGGGCACCAGCAGCAGGTCCGCCACCAGCGCCTCGGCCACCGAGGTGACCCGTCCGTTCAGTGTGCCCGCCCCGTCGACCCGCACGGTCGCCGGGAACACCGCGCCGGGCGCAGTGGACAGCGGTACGGCGAGCGCCGCCGTCCGCTCCCCGCCCGCGAGGGCCGCCAGCAGCCCGTCCTCATGGGGGCAGTCCAGCAGCGCGGTCGTGGCCAGCACGACGCTGCCGAGGAACGGCACCGGAGCAGCGCTGCGCCCCAACTCCTCCAGAACCACGGCGGTTTCGCGCAGCGAGGCGCCGGCGCCGCCGAGTGCCTCGGGCACCTGGAGGCCGGCGGCGCCGAGATCGGCGGCGAGCTTGCGCCACAGCGCCGGGTCGTAGGGGACAGGCCCCTCGCAGCGGGTGAGGATCGCCTCGGGCGGGCAGTGGTCGGCGAGCAACGCCCGGACGCTGCTCCGCAGTTCTTCCTCGACCTCGGAGTACAGCAGGTCGGCCGGGCCGGTGGCGACGGTCATCGCGGCAGCTCCTTCCAGGGCACGTTCTTGTCGGCGCGCGGCTCGCCGGGCAGGCCGAGGACGCGCTCGGCGATGATGTTGCGCAGGATCTCCGAGGTGCCGCCCTCGATGGAGTTGCCCTTGGCGCGCAGGTAGCGGTAGCCGGCCTCGCGGCCGGTGAAGTCGACGTGATCGGGCCGGACCATCGTCCAGTCGTCGTACGCGAGGCCGTCCTCGCCGAGGAGTTCGACCTCCAGTCCGCTCAACTCCTGGGCGAGCCGGGCGAAGGCGAGCTTCATGGCGGCGCCCTCGGGGCCGGGCTGGCCGACGGCGAGCTGCTGGCGCAGCCGTTCGCCGGTGAGCCGGGCGACCTCGGCGTCCACCCAGCCCTTGAGCAGGCGCTGGTGGAGGTCGTGGGTGCGCAGCTCGGGCCGGGCCCGCCAGGTCTCGGCGACGACGCCGACCATGCCGCCCTCGCGCGGCGCGGCCTGCCCGCCGATGGCGACCCGCTCGTTGTTGAGCGTGGTCTGGGCGACCTGCCAGCCCTCGCCGACGGCGCCGAGCCGGTGCGCGTCGGAGATGCGGACGCCGGTGAGGAAGACCTCGTTGAACTCGGCCTCGCCGGTGATCTGCCGCAGGGGGCGCACCTCGACACCGGGGTCGGTCATGTCGCAGACGAAGTAGGTGATGCCCTGGTGCTTGGGCACGTCCGGGTCGGTGCGGGCGATCAGGATGGCCCAGCGGGCGGTGTGTGCGCTGGAGGTCCACACCTTCTGGCCGTCGACGGTCCAGGTGTCGCCGTCCAGGACGGCCCGGGTGCCGAGCGCGGCGAGGTCGGAGCCGGCGCCGGGTTCGGAGAAGAGCTGGCACCAGACCTCCTCACCCGTCCAGAGCGGCCGCAGGAAGCGCTGCTTCTGCTCCTCGGTGCCGTACTTGAGGATGGTCGGGGCGGCCATGCCGAGGCCGATGCCGATCTTCCGCGGGTCGTTGCCGGGTGCCCCGGCGGCGGCCAACTCGGCGTCCACCACGGCCTGCAGGGCGCGCGGGGCGCCGAGGCCGCCGAGGCCCTCGGGGAAGTGCACCCAGGCGAGGCCGGCGTCGAAGCGGGCCCGCAGGAAGGCGAGCCGCTCGGTGGTGGCGGGGTCGTGTGCGGCGAGCAGGTCCGCCACGCGCTGCCGGATGTCCTCTTCGCGGACGGCCATCTCAGCCCTCCTTCTGCTGGTAGCGCTTGAGTTCGCGGTGGGCGAGCGAGCGCCGGTGCACCTCGTCGGGGCCGTCGGCGAGCCGCAGGGTGCGGTTGCCGGCCCAGAGCTGGGCGAGCGGCGTGTCCTGGCTGACACCGGCGGCGCCGTGGGCCTGTACGGCCTTGTCGAGCACCCACTCGACGGTCTGCGGGACGATGATCTTGATGGCCTGGATCTCGGTGTGCGCGCCGCGGTTGCCGACGGTGTCCATCAGCCAGGCGGTCTTGAGCACCAGCAGCCGGGCCTGCTCGATCCGCACCCGGGACTCGGCGATCCACTCCTGCACCACGCCCTGGTCGGCGAGCGGCCGGCCGAAGGCGATCCGGTCGACGGCCCGCCGGCACATCAGCTCCAGAGCCCGCTCGGCGATGCCGATGGCCCGCATGCAGTGGTGGATCCGGCCCGGTCCGAGCCGGGCCTGGGCGATGGCGAAGCCGGAGCCCTCCTCGCCGACGAGGTTGGCGGCGGGCACCCGGACGTCGTCGAAGAGCACCTCGGCGTGGCCGCCGTGGTCCTGATCCTCGTACCCGAAGACGGTCATGCCGCGCTTGACGGTGACGCCCGGGGTGTCCCGCGGCACGAGGATCATCGACTGCTGGCGGTGCTTGGCCGCAGTCGGGTCGGTCTTGCCCATCACGATGAAGATCCGGCAGTTGGGGTTCATCGCGCCGGTGATGTACCACTTGCGGCCGTTGACGACGTACTCGTCGCCGTCCCGCTCGATCCGGGTGGTGATGTTGGAGGCGTCCGAGGAGGCGACGTCCGGCTCGGTCATCGCGAAGGCCGAGCGGATCTCGCCGGCCAGCAGCGGCTCCAGCCACTGCTTGCGCTGCTCCTCGCTGCCGAACTGGTCGAGCACCTCCATGTTGCCGGTGTCCGGGGCGGCGCAGTTGAGCGCGGCCGGGGCGAGCAGCACCGAGCGGCCGGTGATCTCGGCGAGCGGCGCGTACTGGAGGTTGGTGAGGCCGGCCCCGGACTCGCCGGGCAGGAAGAGGTTCCACAGACCGCGCTCCTTGGCGGCGGCCTGGAGGTCGCCGACGACCGCCGGGATGGTCCACGGTTCGCGGGCCGGGTCGGCGAGTTGGGCGGCGAGCACCGGCTCGGCCGGGTACACGTACTCGTCCATGAAGTCGAGGAGTCGGGAGCGGTGCTCCTCGGTGCGGGTGTCGAAGGAGAAGTCCACGGGTCAGCGCTCCTTGAGTGCGGTGAGGCCGAACTGCACGAACAGTGGGACGAGTTCGCCGACCCGGTCGAAGCCGGCGCCGACCGTGCCGCCCTGGGTCCAGCGGTAGTGGATGCCCTCCAGCACGACCGCGAGCTTGAAGGAGGCGAAGCCGGTGTACCAGCCGAGCGCGGAGACGTCCCGGCCGGAGGCCGCGGCGTAGCGGGCGACCAGTTCGGGGGTCTCCGGGAAGCCGGGGGCGAGCGCGGCGCCGGGCAGCACGCCGTCGAAGCGGCGGGCGAGCTCGGTGTACATCACCAGCAGGCCGAGGTCGGTGAGTGGGTCGCCGAGGGTGGACATCTCCCAGTCGAGGACGGCGCGGATCCGGTCGTCCGGGCCGACCAGGACGTTGTCCAGCCGGTAGTCGCCGTGCACCAGGGCGGGTGCGGGGGAGTCGGGCAGGGTGCGGGCGAGCTGCTCGTGCAGTTCGTCGATGCCGGGCACCTCGCGGTTGCGGGAGGCGTCCAGCTGCTTGCCCCAGCGGCGCAGCTGGCGCTCCAGGAAGCCCTCAGGGCGGCCGAAGGCGCCGAGCCCGACCGCCTCGGGCTCGACCGCGTGCAGGTCGACCAGGGTGTCGACGAGGTGCAGGCCGAGGGCGTGCACCCGCTCGGTGCCGAGCGCGCCGAGGGCGGCGGCGTCGCGGTGCGGGGTGCCCTCGACGTACTCCATGAGGTAGAAGGGCGCGCCGATCACCTCGCTGTCCTCGACGAGCAGCAGCGGGCGCGGGACGGGCACCCGGGTGGGGTGCAGGGCGGCCAGCACGGTGTGCTCGCGGGTCATGTCGTGGGCGGTGGCGAGCACGTGGCCGAGCGGGGGGCGGCGCAGCACCCAGCGGCCGGTGCCGTCCTCCAGCAGGTAGGTCAGGTTGGACTTGCCGCCCTCGAAGAGCCGCGCCCGCAGGGGGCCGGTGACGGTGCCCGGCAGGTCCGCGTCGAGCCGCTCGCGCAGCCGGTCCAGGTCGAGACCGGGTGGGGTCTCGGGAGTGTCGCTCATGGGCCCTCGCCTCGGGAAGGACTGGTCGGACAGAATCGCTGACTAAGCGCTTGCTTAGCTTCCCCGCGGAGCCCTGCCCTTGTCAACGGCCCGCACCGGCTCCGGGGTGTGCCCACGCCGCCCCGCCGGTGCGCCCGCACCGCCCCACGGGTGTGCCCGGGAACGCCGAAGAGCCGCCCCGGGCGGGTCGAGGACCTTGCGCTCCGGCACGCCGGAACGCTGGTGCAGGCCGTCGACGTTCTGGGTGAGGACGCGCACCG
>NZ_JBFBJZ010000044.1:0-66158 GCF_040686255.1 Kitasatospora sp. NPDC085879
CCTGACCGGCCGGCCCCGCTGCCCGGCGCCCCGGACGCACCTGTCCGGGGCGCCGGGCCGTCCCGCCTTTCCGCGCGAACGAAGGGCCCGATCACCATGGACACCCGGCACGACACCTCCGCCCCCGGACGGCTGCCCACCCCGTCGGCCCTCCTGCTGGGCTGCGCGCTCGCGACCGGGATCCTGCTGATCGGACAGGGGACGCACCCCGAGCGGCCACCGCAGCCCTCCGCCGCCCAGGCCTTCCCCAGCCAGAGCCCGACCGCCCCCGCACCGGCCACCGCACCGGCCGCCGCACCGCCGTCCACCGCACCGCCGAGCGCCTCCGCCTCGACCCCCGCCCTGCCGTCCCCTGCCGAGCCGGAGACCCTCCGGCCGCTGCCACCCTCGGACCCGGTCCGGCTGCGGATCCCCGCCATCGGAGTCGACGCCCCGATGACCGGACTGGACCTCGACGCGGCCGGAGCACTGCAACCGCCGTCCGCCGACAACCCGAACCTCACGGGCTGGTACCGCGGCGGCGCCTCCCCCGGCTCGTCCGGCACGGCCATCGCGACCGGGCACGTGGACACCCGCAGCGGTCCCGCCGTCTTCTTCCGGCTCGGCGCCCTGCCCAAGGGGAGCACCGTCGAGGTCGCCCGGGCCGACGGCAGCACGGCGGTGTTCACCGTCGACGCGGTCGAGGTCTACGACAAGAAGGCCTTCCCCGACGACAAGGTCTACGGCAACACCTCCGGACTGCCGGAACTTCGGGTGATCACCTGCGGCGGCGGCTACACGAAGCCGACCGGCTACCTCGGCAACGTCGTCGTGTACGCCACCCTCTCCGGCACCGAGTAGCTCGGTCGCCGGTGACCCCCCAGAAGTACGGCTCCTCCGGCCGGCCGACCTACCGGGCAGTACCACCTCCGCCGTGGCCCGGCCCTTTTCGCCTGCTGAGACGGTCCGGCGGACCGCGGCGGATGTGTGGAACAGTCCTCGGCGGGCGGCCTGGGCCTGGGGCCAGGTCATGGTTGGGCCGCAGGCCGCCCGCTCGACCACAGGTACGGGACAGCCTTTGGCCCTGTGGCTGACCGGCGGCGCGATCTGCTCGGACCTGTATGGGTCACGCCGGTGGCGGTGGCGGATTCCGAGGTCCGTCAGTGGCGCGGCGCCGCTTCAGATGCAAGTACAGCCATGAGCCGCCCGAGGCCAGGGCGCCGGACAGAACGGGCATGAGGGCGTCGGCGGCATCAGAGACGCTCGCCAGAACCGCCACGATCTGTCAGCATCCAAGCCACCCCATCGTCCGCCGCGTGCGGCCGCCTCATGTGACGGTAGCCCCTCCCGGGCGGGCGCACAGGGCCTTACCGCACAAAAGGGCACATCCGGCCCGGCCGGCGGCCCGGCCCGGGCTTCAGGGGTCTCCGTGGGTGACGACCGCGGCCGTTCCGTGCAGCACCAGGCCCTGGAGTCGGGCCGCCTCCAGGCTCCGTCCGAAGGCCTCGGCCTGTTCGAGCGGGTCGAGGCCCATCAGCCCGGGCGGCCAGGTGCCGGGCGGGACGACGAGGACCAGGACGCCGGTCGGTTCGGCCGCGGCGGACGTCCAGACCGGGGAGGCCGCCACCGGCGGGTGGGGCTCCCAGACGCCGCGGCCGCCGACCAGGACCAGGCGCTCGAACCAGCCTTCGCGGACCTCCACCACGCCCGTGGTCGTGGGCGGGTTGCCGGCCGCCAGCATGAACCCGCTGTCCAGGGCGTCCTGGACGAGTTCTCCGTACCAGTCCTCGCCGACCTCGACGATCGCCTCCGCGGCCGACCTGCCCTCCGGCCCCTCGCGTACCGCCAGCGCCCACACCATCGGCGCCGCCCGCCGCCCACCACCCGCATTCTCCGCCACACCCACCCAACGAGCGAGGCTGCGAAAGTGCACACCCGACCCGCCGAACGGCCCTGCAGCCCCGACCGCAGCCGGCGCCGGTGACGCCGACCGGTTTGGCTAGGCTGCCGCCATGGCGCGCAAGAACGAGGCACCGCGGCGGATGGTCGTCGGCGACGAGACCTACGTCTGGTCGGTCCGGCACGACCACTCGCGCCGCGGCGAGGGCGACGAACGTCACTGCCGGACGCTGCTGACGGTGCGTCGGCCGGGCGGCACCGGGCGGCTCGTGCTGACCTTCGAGGCGGGGCCGGGCCGGATGGTGGCGGAGGCCTTCATGCCGGCCGGCGCGGTCGAGACGGCGGACAGCCCGATGGTGAACCTCCACGAGCCGGGGACGGCCCGGGCCTTCCTCGACGCGGCGCTCGCCGGCGGCTGGGACCCGCAAGGCCGCACCACCCTCCTGGTGGACGGCTGGCCGCTGCTCCCGGGGGTCGCCGCCGAGCGTGCGGGTGCCGCCGGCCCGGGGCTCCAGGACCGCCCCTGACTCCGGGCTCAGCGCTTGAGCCGGCGGTAGCGCCGCATCAGCTCGGTGAGGCGGTCCGGGTCGGCCGGCCCGTTGAGCTCGCCGAGGAGGTCGTCCGGGCAGTGCTCGTACAGGTCTCCCCACCAGCGGCGTACCCGGTTGTCCCAGATCCGGTAGCCGCCGGGAACGCCCCGGGCCACGTATCGCCGCCTAGCCATGCCGCCGCCCCTCACCCTGGCTGCCCTCGCCCCGGCTGCCTTCACCCCGGCTGCCCTCGCCCCCGGGCCGGGCCACCCGGGGTTCCTGCCGGCGGACGAGGACGGTGACCTCGCGTCCGTGGGCGGCGAGCAGGCGTTCCACGGGCAGGGCGGCGAGCGCGGTCACCGGTTGCGGCAACCGCAGGTCGGGGGCGGACGGGCCACGGGTCGTCAGATCGGTGAGCCGCAGCGTCCCGTCGTCCCCGCCGGTCGCGAGGACGGGACCGTCGGCCCACTGCGCCACGGCCATCGCCCCGATCATGCCGTGGTGGGAGGCGGGCCGGTGTGCGAACTCCCGCGCCGCGGGCACGTCCCAGAGGCGGAGGGCGCCGCGCCAGTCGCCGGTGGCGAGCACGGCACGGCCGTTCGCGGTGGTGAGGGCGACCGCGTTGACCGCTGCGGTGGCGGCGGCCGGGAGGCGGGCGAGCAGCCGGCCGTCCGTCAGGTCGCGGACCAGGACGTCGTGGTCCCAGCTCTGGTCGACGTCCATGCCGGTGGAGGTGGCCGCGACGGGCCGGCCGTCGACGACGGTCACCGCGATCGCGTGCACCGCCTGGCCGTGGCCGCCGAGGACCGGGCCGAGCGGGGTGTGGTCGGTGAGGTCCCAGGTGCGGGTGGTGCCGTCCTCGTGGCCGGTGACGGCGATCGGGCGGCCGGCCGGGCTGCAGACCGCCACCGCCGTGGCGTCGTCGACGGGGAGGGCCCACAGGCAGTCCCCGGTCAGCGGGTCGCGGACGAACCGCGGGTCGTAGTCCCCGACCGTCAGGACGACCGGGCGGCCCGCGACGACGGCCACCGCGATCGCCGGATGGCTGCCGACGGCGAATCCGCCGAGCGCCCGGCCGGCCGCCGGGTCCCACCACCGCACGGTGCCGTCCTGGCCGGCGCTGGCCGCCACCGGCCGCCCGTCGACGACGGCTGTCGCCACGGCGGCCACCGGCGCCGGATGCCCGCTGTCCTCCGGTCCGGCCGCCCACTCCGCCACCCATGCCATCCGCTCCCCCTCAGGCGCGATCCCCCGGCCCGCTACGGCGCCGCTGCCGGTCGCCGCCCATGATCCCCCACGGACGAGCCGGCGGCCGTGGTCCGGTGTGCGAACGAGGCCGATGTTCCGTGGACGGCTCCGGTGCGGGTGTGATCGACTGCGCGCCGATCCACGCGGAGCAGGTCCGGGCAGTGGAGGGGGAACCCGGGAGGGGTCATGACGGCGGCCGCGGACGAGGGCACCGGCGGGTCACCGGCTTCCAGCCGGTCCGCCGACGACACCCGCTCGGCGGCACTCGCCGCGTTCCTGCAGCGGTCGGTGGAGCCGGATCCGGATGCTCGGCCGGCGTGGAGCCGACTGGCGTTCGCCTCGGCGATCGCCGGGCTGATCGGCCCGCTGTGGCCGGTCGGCCTGGTGGCGGGCGTGGTCGCCCTGGTACGGGTCCGCCGGTCGAAGCGGGGCGGTCAGGCCTTCGCGGTCGCGGGGATCGCCCTGAGCGCCCTGTGGGCGGCGATGTTCCTGGTGGTCGACACCGGCACCTCGGGTGACGACAGGGTCAGGACCGTCAGCGGCTACGACCTCCGCGCGGGCGACTGCTTCGGCCTGCAGTCCGCCGATGCGTTCCTCGCCCACGAGGTCACGGCCGTGCCGTGCGCACGCACCCACCACGGCGAGGCGGTCGGCTTCGCGGACCTGGGCGTCCTGATCGCCGGCAGCCCGGCCGACCGGGAGCGTCAGGCCCGGACGGACTGCGCCGCCCTGGTCCGCGACCATGTCGCCGCCGGACGGGACCTGCCGGCCACGGCGGCCGTCGACGTCCTTCTGCCGCAGGGCAACTCCGTGGTGGTGCGGACACGGACCAGGGTGGTGTGCGCCGTCGTCGACCCGGGCCCCGGGTGGACGGGCTCGCTCCGCGACCCCGTCCCGGCGGATGCCGCCGGGGCCTGACCCGGGTACGGGCGGCACGGCTCATGCACGTGGTCGCCGAGGTCGGTTTCCGTCCGCTCCGCCGTGCCGGTTGCCGACGCACACGGACGGAGCGGTCACCGGCCGGTGCCGGTGACCGCTCCGCAGGCGCTCAGCACTGTGGACGACGACCGTGGTTCGCTCCGCGCCTGGCGCGTGCCTTCTTCTTCCGACGCCGCTTCGACGACATGGACCGCTCCTCTCACCGCGGGGTGGCCGGCCCCCCGGTCCCACGGTTCCACACCCCGGCCGGAGTGGCCTCCGGACGGCCTTCCGGGCGGACGTCGCCGGATCGTGCCCCGGGCGGGTCACCGGCGCAGGCTGCGGCCGTACGCCAGGTAGGCGGCGACGCCGAAGAGGTTGCCGAGGAGGCAGATGAGCAGCCAGGTCTGCGGCGGGTAGCGGCGGGTGTCGGGGTGTCGCGAGATGTCGACCATGCAGGTCGGCGCGGGGACGAGCGCGACCAGCAGGACGAGGGCGGCCGGCAGCCCCGGGGACGGGGGCAGGGAGGCGGTGAGCACGCGGTCGCCCCTTCCGGTCGGCGGACGGGCGGCCGCCGGGGCCGCACATCCAGAGCTTTGGCCGCTCGCGGCCGCGCGTCAAGGTCCGGTGGCGGGGTGCGGGTGTCGCAGCGCCGGCTCCGACGGCGCGCTGCCGGTGGAGGCCTCCGGGAGCCAGTCGCGGCCGGGCCGGTACTCCAGCCAGCGATGGCGGCGGGCGGTGTCGGCGAAGGCGCGGAGCAGGGCCGGCAGGCCGGGGTCGGGCCGGTCGCGGTGCCAGAGCAGCGACCATGCGTAGAGCGGTGTCGGGTCGGTGAGGGGCACGGCCGCGATGCCGCGGCCCGGGGTGAGAGGGAGTTCGGCGGGCAGCAGGGTGAAGCCGTCGCCGCTGGTCCGGACCCGTTCCAGCAGGTGGCCGAGGCCGAGGTTGGTCCCGCCGGGTTCGACCTTCGGGCCGAACCGTGCGGCGAAGGCGCCGAGGAAGTCCAGCCGGCCGGTGGCCGCGGGCAGGAGCAGGCGCAGGTCGGCGAGGTCGGCGGGGCGGAGCCGGTCGGCGGCCGCGTGCGGGTGGCCGGCCGGGAGCACCGCGTCGACCGGCTCCAGGCGGACCGGGCGGTGGGCGATCGCCCGGTCGAGGCCCTCGTCGAGCGGGTGGAAGCGGCCGAGTCCGGCGCCGATCTCGCCGCGCAGCAGTGCGGCGGCGACGCCGGGCAGGTCGCGTCCGCGGCCGAGTTCGACGGGTGGCGCGCCGTCGGCGTCGAGTGCCGCCCGGACGGTCCGCAGCGGGTCGAACAGGTGGCCCCAGACGTCGACCCGGATCGGGCGGTCCTGCTGTCGTGCGGCGGCCGTCGCCGCGGTGCCGGCGGCCAGGGCCGCGCGGGCCGGGTCGAGGAAGCGTGTCCCGGCGGGGGTGAGCCGGACGTGTGCGGGGGTGCGGTCGAACAGCCGGGTGCCGAGGGTGGCCTCCAGGCGGGCGACGCGTTTGGAGAGGCCCTGCTGGGTGAGTGCGAGGGACTGTGCGGCCCGGCCGAAGTGCAGGTGCTCGGCGGCGGCGACGAAGGCCCGTACCTGCGCCAGATCAAGATCCACGGTGGCATTCTCCCGGACGTCCGGCCTGGGGCCGACCCCGCCCCCTCCGCGTGCGACCCACCCGGTCGGGTGACAATCCCCGGCCCGGCCCGGAGGGTTGTAGGAGTCTTCCCGGGAGCGCCCTCGACGGGGGCGCCGACCGGCGCCCACGCGGCCGCAGCACGGAGGACCCCATGGCGAACGTCCCGCAGGATCTCAGGTACACCAAGGACCACGAGTGGGTCCGCGAGCTCGGCAACGGCCGGGTCCGGGTGGGCATCACCGACTACGCCCAGCGGCAGCTCGGCGACGTGGTCTACGTCGAGCTGTGGAAGGTGGGCGACCGGCTGGAGGCGGAGGAGCCCTTCGGCAGCGTCGAGTCGGTCAAGTCGGTCAGCGAGCTCTTCGCGCCCCTGGGCGGGAAGATCGCCGCGGTGAACGAGCTGCTGGAGGGCGAGCCCGAGCAGGTCAACGACGACCCGTACGGGGACGGTTGGATGATCGAGATCGAGGTCGGCAGGTCTCCGGACCTCACGTCCCTGCTCTCCGCGTCCGGGTACGAGGAGTTCATCTCCCCCGGCACCGAGTAGCGGTCGGTCACCGCGCGGGCTCCGGCCGGTCCCCGGCGGAGCCCGCACGCCGTCGCCGGGGCGGCGCGCCGTCAGTGTGCGGTGCGGGCGGCCGCGGCGAGGCGGCGGGCCGCCTCGGAGAGTTCCACCGGGTCCGCCGCGGCGGCGAAGGCGAGCCGCAGGTGGGCGGCGGGCGGTTCGGCGGGGAAGAACCGGCGGCCGGCGTCCACGGCCACGCGGTGGGCGCGGGCCGCGTCCACGACGGCCTCCTCGGTGAGTCCGGGCGGGAGGCGGAGCCACAGGTGCAGGCCGCCCTCCGGCGGTGCGGCGGGGGCCCAGTCGGGGAGTTCGCGGGCCACGGCGCCGGACAGGACGGCGCAGCGGCGTCGCAGTTCGGTGCCGAGGGAGCGCAGGTGGCGGTCCCAGGCGGGGGTGGAGAGCAGTTCGACGGCGGCTTCCTGGAGCGGGCGGGCGATGAAGAAGTCGTCGGCGCGGCGCAGGCTGTGCAGCCGGTGCAGGACGGGGCCGCGGGCGACGACGGCGCCGATCCGCAGGCTGGGCGAGGCCGGTTTGGTGAGCGAGGTGAGGTGGACGACGGTGCCGTCGCGGTCGTCGGCGGCGAGCGGTCGCGGCAGGGGGCGGCCGTGGCCGAGGTGGCGGGCGAAGTCGTCCTCGATCAGGAAGGCGCCGGCGGCGCGTGCGACGTCGGTGATCTGGCGGCGCCGTTCGGGGGCGAGGACGGTGCCGGTCGGGTTGTGGACGGTGGGCTGGCAGTAGAGCAGTCGGGCGCCGGTCATCGCGAAGGCGTCGGCGAGCAGGTCCGGTCGCAGGCCCTGCGCGTCCATGGGGACGGGGACGGGTCGCAGGCCCGCGGCCCGTGCGGCGGCGAGTGCGCCGGGGTAGGTGGGGGACTCCACGAGGACGGGTGCGCCGGGGGCGGCGGTGGCGCGGAAGAGCATCGAGAGGGCGTTCTGGCCGCCGCCGGTGACGAGCACGTCCTCGGGGGTGTGGTCGCCGCCGGCCTGGCGGGCGAAGAGGGCGCGCAGGGTGGCGAGCCCGGCGGCCGGTGCGCGGTGCCAGGCGTCGGGGCGGCGGGCGGCGCGGGCGAGGGCGGCGCCGAGGGTCTTCGCGGGTTGGAGGCTCTCGTGCAGGTAGCCGCCGGAGAGGTTGGCGGCGCCGGCGGCGGGCTCCTGCGGTGCCGTCTCCTCGTGCCGGGCGTCGATGTGGCGGCCCGCCAGGGCGACGGACTGCCAGGAGGTGTCGGGGGCCGCGGTGGTGGCGGGCGGGCGGGCGGTGACGTAGGTGCCGCTGCCGGGCCGGGTCACGACGGCGCCCTCGGCCGCGAGCTGGGCGATGGCGCGGGAGACGGTGACCGGGCCGACCCCGTGACGGGTGATCAGGTCGCGGCTGCTGGGCAGGCGGTCACCGGGGGCGAGCCGGGCGATCTCGGTACGGAGGATCGCCAACAACGTCTCGATACTGCTACCGTCGGACATGAGGAAACAGAATAGCGCTTTCGCAGGAACGACGGAACCGCTCCTGGACGTGGCGGCCCTGCGGGCCGACACCCCGGGCTGTGCGAACGTCGTCCACTTCAACAACGCCGGCTGCGGTCTGATGGCCCGTCCGGTGCTGCAGGCGACGCTCGACCATCTGCGACTGGAGGCCGAGACGGGCGGCTACGAGGCGGCCGCGGCCCGCGCGGAGGGCATCGCCGACTTCTACGCCGCGACGGCCGAGCTGGTGAACACCCGCCGCCGCAACATCGCGTTCGCCGCGAGCGCGACCCATGCCTGGTCGAAGGCGGTGTCCGCGATCGACTTCCGGACCGGCGACACCGTCCTGACGACCCGCAACGACTTCATCTCCAACCAGATCGCCCTGCTGTCGCTGCGCCGGCGCCACGGCGTCCGGATCGTGCACGCGCCGGACCGCGCCG
The DNA here is from genome assembly GCF_040686255.1 of Kitasatospora sp. NPDC085879. NCBI lineage: Bacteria > Bacillati > Actinomycetota > Actinomycetes > Kitasatosporales > Streptomycetaceae > Kitasatospora > Kitasatospora sp. NPDC085879. Next base: position 8,669 of record NZ_JBFBJZ010000044.1, read on the forward strand.
ACGGCGGCGGTGTCGACGTGGACGCGATGGCCGCGCTGATGCGGGCCCACCGTCCGCGTCTGGTCGCCGTCACCCACGTGCCCACCAACTCCGGCCTGGTCCAGCCGGTGGCCGCGATCGGCCGGCACTGCCGGGACCTCGGCCTGCTCTACCTGGTCGACGCCTGCCAGTCGGTCGGCCAGCTCCCGGTCGACGTGGCGGAGATCGGCTGCGACCTGCTGACCGCCACCTGCCGCAAGTTCCTGCGCGGTCCGCGCGGCTCGGGCTTCCTGTACGTCTCCGACCGGGTGCTCGACGCCGGCTCCGAGCCGCTGTTCATCGACATGCACGGCGCGCGCTGGGTCGCCCCCGGCCACTACCGCCCGGTGGCCACCGCCGCCCGCTTCGAGGAGTGGGAGTTCCCGTACGCCACCGTGCTCGGCTGTGCCGCCGCCGTCCGCTACGCCCTGCGGGTCGGCCCGGACGCGGTCGCCCGGCGCACCCCGGCCCTCGCCGGCCGGCTCCGCGACCGGCTGGACGCCATCGCGGGCGTGCGCACCCTCGACCGGGGCCCGGCACCCGCCGCCCTGGTCACCTTCGCGATCGAGGGCTGGGAGGCCCGGCCGTTCAAGGCGGCGCTGGACGCGCGCGGCGTCAACTCGGCGCTGAGCTTCCGCGAGTTCGCCCAGTTCGACTTCCGCGACAAGGAGGTGGAGTGGTGCCTGCGGCTCTCGCCGCACTACTACAACACCGAGGAGGAGGTCGACCTGGTGGCCGGCGCGGTGGCCGAGCTGGCGGGGGCCGCGCGGTGACCGGCTCCCCTCCCCCGCTCGCGGAACCGCGGTCGGCCCTGTCGGAGCCGGGGACGGCGCCGCGGAGCCTCTGGCGCAACCGCGACTTCGTGCGGTTCTGGCTGGGCGAGACGGTGTCGCTGCTCGGCACCCAGGTCACCGCGCTCGCCCTGCCGCTCACCGCCATCGGCGCCTTCGGAGCCACCGACGAGCAGGTCGGACTGCTGCGCTTCCTGCAGCTCGTGCCCTACCTCGGGCTGGCGCTGCTGATCGGCGTGTGGACGGACCGGGTGCGGCGACGGCCGGTGATGCTGGGCGCCAACGTGGTCCGGCTGCTGCTGCTCGCCCTCGTCCCGCTGCTGTACTGGCGGCACGCCCTGACCCTGCCGGTGCTGATGGTGATCGCCTGCGCGGTGGGGATCGCCTCCGTGGCGTTCGACGTCAGCTGGATGTCGTACCTGCCGGTCGTGGTGGGCCGCGGCGAGCAGTACGTCGGGGCGAGCGCCAGGATGGGCGCGAGCTCGTCGGCGGCGGACGTGGCCGGGCCCGGACTCGCGGGAGTGCTGGTGTCCGCCGTCGGCGCACCGGCGGCCCTGCTCGTCGACGCGGGCTCCTACCTGGTCTCGGTGGTCTCGCTGCTGCTGATCCGCACCCCCGAGCCGCGCCCCGGACGGGCGGCCGAGCGGCACCTGCTGCGTGAACTGAAGGACGGCCTCGGCTTCGTCCTGCGGGACGGCGTGCTGCGGGCGCTGGCGCTGATCGGGTTCTGCTGCAACTTCTCGATGATCACCGTGTGGACGATGTTCCTGCTCTACGGCACCCGCGAGCTGGGGCTGTCGTCGACGGTGCTCGGCGCCGTCCTCGCCACTGCCTCGGTCGGCGGACTCGTCGGCGCCCTGGTGTCCGGACGGGTGATCGCCCGGTTCCCGCTCGGCCGGGTCTACCTGGTCGCGCAGTCCGCACTGCTGCTCGGCCCGGTCCTGATACCCGCCGCGGCCGGCCCCCGGCCGGTGATGATCGGCCTGTTCGTGCTCTCCTTCTTCACCACCTATCTCGGCCTGGGCGTCGCCGGGGTGGTCATCGTCAGCCTCCGACAGGCCGTCACCCCGCAGTCGATGACCGGCCGGATGACCGCCGCCTTCCGCACGCTGCTGTTCGGCGGCGGCGCGCTCGGCGGCCTGGCGGCCGGTCTGCTCGCCGGGCAGTTCGGCGCCCGGGGAGCCCTGGCGATCGCCGCCGTCGGCTCCGCCGCGGTCGTCCCCGTCCTGCTGCGGACACCCGTCGTCCGGCTGCGCGCGATGCCGGCCCCGGTCGGGGAGCCCGCGGGCGGCTGACGGCCACGACACCGGACGGCCCGTCAGCGGTCGGGGCACGCCGCCCCGGCCGCTGCGGATCGGCCGCCGCGCGGGTGCCTCACTCCGGCCGCCGGTGCCTGCGGGCGGCGCGGGCGTGCGCGTCGGCCAGCAGAGCGCGGGCCCGGTCGGCGGTGGCCGGGCCCGGGTTGAGGATGCAGACCCAGCCCTGGACGGCGTAGGCCCCGGCCGACGTCCGGGACGCGCAGGTCACGGCGGTGCTCCGGCAGGCGCACCACCGGCTGCCGCAGATCCGGGCCGTCCTCGACGACCTCCGCCGCACCGGCAGCACCGAGGCCCTCCGCGCGGCCGTCGCCCACCGGCACGCCGCCCTCGACCGGCAGTCGGCGGCCCTGCTGGAAGCCTCCGGCCACCTGCACCGCTGTCTCACCGCGGCTGAAGGGCGGTGACCCGGTCGCCAGCAGGCCCCCGCTGTCAGCGCTGCGCCGACCGCGCGGGCACGCACAGCCGGCCGAGGACGGCCGCCGCCAGGTAGGCGAGGGCTCCGGCGGCCATGGACGTACGCAGACCCGCGCTGTAGCTGGTCGCGGTGGCGAGCAGGGTGCCGCCCAGTGCGACACCGGCGGCGCTGCCGATCTGGCGGGTCGTGTTGAACAGGGCGGAGGCCGTACCCGCGTACGCGGCAGGTGCGGCCGTCATCGCCGTCGTCGTGGTGCCGGTGAGGGCGAACGAGGTGCCGAACCCGGCGGCCGTCATCGGGAGCACGAGCAGCGGGTAGGCGGGGTCGGGACCGAGCGCGGCCCAGAACGCCAGTCCGGCGGCTGCGACGAGCAGGCCGGAGACGACGAGCGGGCGGTGACCGGTGCGGCGGGCCAGCCGTCCGGAGAGCACGGAGGCGAACATGGTCATCGCCACCGCCGGGAAGAGCGCGGCCCCGGTGCCGAGGGCGCTGTAGCCGCGCTGGTGCTGGAAGTAGAGGCTGGCCGTGAACACCATGCCGTAGAAGGCGAAGTTGAACAGCAGGCCGATGGCCGCCGCGCCGCTCAGTGCCCGCGACCGCAGCAGGCCGAGCGGCAGCACCGGGGACCGGGCCCACCACTCGCGGGCGGTGAAGGCGGCGACCGCGACCAGCGACAGGCCCGCCGCGGCGAGCACCGCCGGGCTGGTCCAGCCGCGCCGGCCGGCCTCGTTGAGTGCGGAGACGAGCAGCGCGACCGCCGCGACGACGGCGCACTGCGCCGGCCAGTCCACGGACCGGCTGCGGTGGCGGGGCGAGGCGGCCACGTGCCGCAGGGTCAGGGCCAGGCAGGCGGCGCCGACCGGCAGGTTGATCAGGAAGACCCACCGCCAGCCGACGGTGCTCACCAGCAGTCCGCCGAGCAGTGGTCCGGCGGAGGCGGCGATGCCGGCCATCGAGCCCCACAGGCCGAAGGCGCGCGATCGGGCGGCCGGCTCCGGGTAGGACTGCTGGAGGAGGGCGAGCGAGCCGGGCACGATCAGTGCCGCGCCGAGCCCCTCCACCAGGCGGGCGGCGACCAGCACCGGGGTGTCCCGGGCGAGCGCGCAGGCGGCCGAGGCCGCGGTGAACACCAGGACGCCGGCGCAGAAGACCCGCCGGTGGCCGAGCCTGTCCCCCAGTGCGCCACCGGTCAGCAGCAGGCCGGCGAAGACCAGCGTGTAGCCGTCGGTGATCCACTGGATCCCGGTGAGCGACGCCCCGAGCTCCCGGCCGATCACCGGCACGGCGACGTTGATGATCGTCACGTCGAGGATGACCATGAAGTACCCGGCGCACACCGCGAGCAGCGGCACCCAGTGCCCGCCGCCGCCCGGTGCGGGCCCGCCCCGCGGCTGCTCCGTCTCCGCCACGCCTGCACTCTTCCCCGCCCGTGGTCACCCTGGACGCCTGCCACCTTACGGGACGTCAGGGCCACGGGGCGGAAGCGCGCGGCCGGGGCGGAGGCCGCTCGGCCCGGCTGTTGTAGTGCGGTGTACCCGCCGCTACGCTGCCGGTATGAAGCAGCTGAACGTCCGACTCGACGACGAGGCCCACGAGGCGCTGGAGCAGCGCGCGGAGGCCGCGGGGATGAGCCTGCCGGAGTACGCGCGCAGGATTCTGGCGGAGGAGGCGGACGAGCGGCGCGAGCGGTTCCTGACGGCTGCGGCGCACTTCTCGCAGGCGTGGGGTTCCGCCTTCGAGGCCGAGTTCGGCCCGTACCCGCAGGACGGCGGCAGGGCGGCGAGCGCCGCGTGATGCTGCGCATCGACCGGGGCTGGCTGCTCGACATCGCCCACCAGTTCCTGCCCGGCGATCCGGACGTGACGGACTACGGCTCGCTGGCGGCGGCCGTCGCCCGGCACGTGGACGAGGTGATGGAGGTGCCGGTCTACGGCGGCCTCCACCAGCGGGCCGCGGCGCTGATGCACCAGCTCGTCCGGGTGCCGGCGCTGCAGTTCGGCAACGAGCACTTCGCCGCGGTGGTCGCGGCGTCCTATCTGAGCGCGTCCGGGGTGATCGTCACCGCGGAGCCCAAGCAGGCGGCGGAGCTCGCGGCGCGGCTGCGCGACGGCTCGGCGAACGTCCGGGACTGCGCCGAGGCGATCCGCGGCTGGTACCGCTGATCCGTCCGGCGAAGGCCGGCCGTACGTCCGGGGCCCCGGTACGGGAGGTTGTCAGCCCTCCTTGTGGGCCTTGAGCTTGCGCCAGACGGTGCCGAGCGCGGCCAGGTCCTGCTGGTCCAGGACGTCGGTGAAGACCGGGGCCAGGCAGGCGCGCCGGGTCTCGTCGGCCTCCTCGAAGACCTCGCGGCCGCGGGGGGTCAGCGCGACCTCGACGGAGCGGGCGTCCCGGGCCGACGGGGTGCGGGAGACCAGGCCGCGGGTCTGGAGGGCGTCGAGCACGCGGGAGACCTGGCTGCGGCTGAGCATGGTGCTGTTGCCGAGCACGGAGGCGGCGACCGGCTCGTCGCTGTTGGCGAGCCACAGCATGACCTCGAACCAGGAGACCGGCAGGTCGTGCGCCTTGGACAGAGCGCGATCGACGCGCTCGGTCAGTGTGGTGCCGGCCCAGACCAGGCCGTAGAAGGCGTGGTCGGCCTCGGACATCTCCGCCGGGGTGAGCTTCCTGGTCGCCATGGTCCCTGATCATACCGGGTTGCGTGTGTGCGCACGCAATGCTTATGGTGTGTGTGCACACACCGAACGGATGACGGCTCCCGCTGCCCGTTCCACCGCTCCGGAAGGAACCCTCGCCATGTCCTCCTCCAAGGTCGTTCTGATCACCGGCACCTCCTCCGGCATCGGCCTCGCCGCCGCGATCGCGGCCGCCCGGGCCGGCTGGCGGACGGTCGCCACCCTGCGCGACCCGAACCGGGCCGACGCGCTCCGCAAGGCCGCCGCCGAGGCCGGTGTCGAGCTGGACATCCGCCGGCTCGACGTCGTCGACGAGGCCGCCGTGAACGCCGTCGTCGACGCGGTGATCGCCGACCACGGCCGGCTCGACGCCGTGGTCAACAACGCGGGCGCCGGCCACCTCGGCACCCTGGAGAACGAGACCGTCGCCGACGTCCGCGAGGTCATGGAGGTCAACTTCTTCGGCGTCCTGAACGTCTCCAAGGCCGCCCTCCCGCACCTGCGCGCCACCGGCGGCCGGCTGATCACCGTCACCAGCGTCGGCGGCGTCGTCGGTCAGCCCTTCAACGAGGCCTACTGCGCCGCCAAGTTCGCGGTCGAGGGCTACATGGAGAGCCTCGCCCCCGCGGCCGCCTCGGTCGGCGTCTCCGTCAGCGTGGTCGAACCGGGCGCCGTCGCCACCGAGTTCGTCAACAACATCGGCCTCGACCTGGAGGCCGAGGTCGCCGCGGCCGGCCCCTACGCCCCCGCCCTCGGCGCCTACCTGAACCGGACGGTCTCCCAGTTCCTCAACGGCGCCCAGACCCCGGCCGAGGTCGCGGAGACGGTGATGGAGGCACTGACCGCCGACCGCCCCGCCTTCCGCCTGCAGACCTCCGACTGGGCCCGCACCTTCACCGGCCTCAAGCTGGCCGACCTCGACGGCTCCGCCGTCCTCGGCATGACCAACGGCTGGGTCACCGGCTCCTGACCCGCACACCGCCCCCGGCCCGCACACCGCCGCTGCCTCGGCCCGCACCCGGAACCCGGCTGCGCCGCCGGGGCCGCGGTGTGCCAGGGGCCGGCCGAGGTGCGCTCACGCCCAGGGCAGCCCGGCCCGGGTCCGCCAGTACGCGTCCGCCGGTTCGGCGAGCGGGGCCAGGGCGGCCAGGTCCTCCGCGGTGGGGGCGAGGTCGGCGGCGGTGAGGTTGGAGGCCAGCTGCTCCGCGGTGGCCGCGCCGGAGAGCACCAGGTCGGCCCAGGGCTGTGCGGCGGCGGCCGCCAGTGCCAGGGCGTCGCAGCGGGCGCCGGTACGGGCGGCGAGCGCCCGCAGGGCGGCGGTGTCGGGGCCGGTGGCATGGCGGTCGGCGAGCCGGCCGTTGGCCATGCCCTCCTTCACCACCACCAGCCATCCGGCCGCGTGCGCCTCGGCCAGGGCCGGCCCCGCCGAGGGCTCCAGCACGTTCCAGGTGGCCTGGACGGCCCCGAACAGCGGCCGGCCGCCGAACTCCACCGCCAGGGCCGCCCGTACGGCCTCCCCCTGTGCGGGGCCGCTGGTCGACAGCCCGATCCGGACGCCCTCCGCGGCGAGCTCCGCCAGGCGGGCGTGCAGCGCGGTGTCGGTCAGCGCCGGGCTGTCCGGCGTGACCGAGTGCACCAGGTACACGTCCGGGTGGCGGCCCAACGACGCGAGGGTCTCCTTCACCTGCCGGTCGAACACCGCGACCGCGTGCTCCTTGACCTCGTGCACCGGCACCCCGGAGGCCCGCCAGTCCGCGGTGTAGGTGTAGCCCCACTTGCTGCCCACGGTCGACTCCGCCGCCGCCCCCGGCCGGGCCGCCAGCCACTCGCCGAGGAACTCCTCCGCCCGGCCGTAGGAGCGGGCCGTGTCGAAGTACCGCACGCCGGCCGCGAACGCGGCGTCCAGCAGTGCGTGCGTCCGCTCCCGCATCGCCTCGACCGTGCGCTCGGCCGGCAGGTCGAGGTCCCGGCCGAGCGTGATGTAGCCGGGCCGACCGACGGCGGCCGTGCCGAGGCCGAACCGCGCGATCGACGGGCGGACGGGTCCGGGGGCTGCGGCCGGCATGGCGGGGGTCCTCTCGGTCGTTCCGGCAGGCCGGGGTCGGTGTGCCCCGCCCGCACCAGCACCCTACCGACCCGCCGCGGGCACCGGCCGCCCGGCGGGCGCGGCCCGCTCCCCGGCCGCTCGCGCCCACGAATCCGAAAGATCGTCAGATCGCGTGCGACCCCCGCCCGGGTCGAGGCGTCTTCTCAGGGTGACAGCAGATCGATCGAGCAGAAACCGCCGGGGGACGACACATGCACGAGGCACTCGACTTCGACGAGTTCGCGTCCACCCGGGCGCGGAGGCTCTTCCAGGTCGCGTACCTGATGTGCGGTGACTTCCACCAGGCGCAGGACCTCGTGCAGGTCACCTTCGCCAAGCTCTTCGCCGTCTGGGGCAGGCTCGGGCGCACGGTGCCGGACGCGGGCCTGGACGCCTACGCCCGCAAGGTGCTGCTGCGGACGTACCTGTCGCAGCGCCGGCTGCGCCGGTCCGGGGAGGTCCCGACCGGGGCCGTCCCCGAGCTGCCGGACGGCGACGGCGGCAGCGCGAGCGAGCTGCGGCTGACCCTGCTGGCGGCGCTGCGCCAGCTGCCCCCGCGCAACCGGGCGGCGGTGGTGCTGCGCTACCTGGAGGACCACAGCCTCGAATCGGTGGCCGAGATCCTCGGCTGCAGCGTGGGCGCCGTCAAGGGTCTCAACACGCGCGGCCTGGCCAAGCTGCGCGAACTGCTCGGCGAGGACCGCGAACTGCTGTTCCGACACTGACGAACGACCAACAGCGCAAGGGGTGTTGAGATGGGACTTGAGGACGACCTGACCGGGATGCTCGCGGAGAGCGTCCATGAACTGAGCCCACCGGTGAGCGCGATGGTGGCGGAGGGAAAGCGCGCCGGGCGACGGCGCCTGAAGATCAGGCGGAGCCTCCAGGCGGTCGGGGCCGCCGCGGTGGTCGCCGCTCTGGTGTCGACGGTCGCCGTGCTCGGGCCGCGGCCCGGCGGCTCCGACACCGTGCAGGCGGCGGGGCCCGCGACCGGCGCCGGCACCGGCTCCTCGGCGCCCGCATCGGTGCCGAGCGCAGGTGGCGCCGGGAGGGGCGGCAGCAGCACGTCGCCGAGCCCGAGCCCGAGCGTGCCGGCCGAGCCGGCCACGGCGGACCTGTCCTGGCAGGCGATGCTGAAGATCCTCTCGGACCTGCTGCCGCCCGGCGCCCACCTGGGCAATCTGGATCCGTTCGCGGTCAAGTTCCGCACCGGTGCGGACGCCCGCTACATCGAGCTCCAGTACAACGACGGCCACGGCGCCTCGACGGTCATGGTGGAGGTGAGCCGCGGCGGCCGCCCGAGCCCGGTCACCTGCGAGAACTGGGGCGGCGGCTCGGACGAGGGGACGCGGAAGCCCGGCTACGAGAAGCCCGCCTGCCTGTTCGAGCAGCTGCCGGACGGCGGCACGCTGCGCAGCTTCGTCACCGGCACCGACGTGGCCGGCCTGTACGACGAGATGGTGCACCTGGTCCGGCCCGACGGGGTCACCGTCTCGGTGACGGCCGCGAACGCGACCCTCGACCAGTACACCGGCCAGGGGGGCCTGCCGATCACGGTGACCCGCGACCGGCCGCCGCTCGGCCTGGCCGGCTGGAAGGACGTGGCCCGGAGCCCGAAGTGGCAGTTCAAGGTGCCGCAGTCGGTGGCGGACGCAGGCGTCGCCTTCGCCCGGACGGTCTCCCGCTTCCCCTGCCCGAAGGACGCGAAGAAGGCCGACTGCGTGATCGACTGACGCCCGAAGGGCGATCGGGGTGACGCCGGGTCACCCCCGCCGCTGCCGCCCCCGCTCCGCCGTCAGTGCGGGGCCAGCAGGGCGAGATGCGGTCCGAACGCCGCGAGGAGCCGGCCGCCCGGTGCGGCGGCGAGTGCCCGGACGGGCAGCGGCAGCAGACGGTCCGGGGCCGCGCTGCGCCCGGTGACCGGATCGAGGAACCGTACGGCCCGGTCCTCGGCCACGGCGGCCAGCGGAGCCCCGCCGCCGGAGGCGACCAGTACCGCCGGAGCACCGGCCGACCCCACACTGCCGATCGGCGCCATGGACGTCAGGTCCCACAGGCGCAGCACGCCCTCGCGTCCCGTGGTCGCGACGACCGGGGTGCCGCAGATCGTCGTGGCGGACACCGAGGTCACCCAGTCGGTGTGACCGGTGAGCGGTTCGCCGATCGGGCGGCCGGTGGTGAGGTCCCACACCCGTACGGTCCTGTCCCAGCTGCCGGTGACGGCGACGGGGCGTCCGCCGAGCAGGGTAGTGGTGACGGCCGTGACCCGGCTGGTGTGGCCGGTGAGCGGGTCGAGCACCGGCTCGCCCGTGGCGAGGTCCCGGACGCCGGTCGTGCGGTCGCTGCCGGCGGTGAGGACCACCGGCCGGCCGTCCAGCACGGCGGCGGCCACGGCCAGCACCCTGCCGTGGTCGGTGCCGACCGGGCGGTGCACCGCCAGGCCGGTCAGCGGGTCCAGTGTGTGCACGGTGGCGTCCGGGGCGACGCAGACCAGGACGGTGCGGCCGCCCGTCTCGACGGCCGTGACGGCGGTGGTCTCGGTGCGCAGCGGTGCCGCGGCGGGTCGGCCGGTCTCCAGGTCCCAGGTGCGGACGGTGCGGTCCGCACCTGCGGTGACGGCCACCGGGCAGCCGTCGAGGTGCGTGGCGGTCAGGGCGAGGACGTCCGCGGTGTGCCGGGCCGCCTCGCCGTCCTCGGCCTGCCGCGCCTCGGCCGGAGGTCCCGGGTGCCAGACGCGCACGGTGTGGTCGTCGCCCGCGGTGACGGCGACGGGCCGGCCGTCGACGAGTGCGGTGGCGACGTCCCAGACCTGGCCGGTGTGGCCGGCGAGGGGTTCGCCGAGCTGTCGGCCGGTGGCGGTGTCCCAGATCCGGACGGTCCGGTCGAGGCCGGTGGTCACCGCCAGGGCGGTTGTCCCGTCCGTCACCGTGTCGAGGGCCCAGACCCGGTCGGTGTGGCCGGTCAGCGGTGGTTCGGCGGTGGCGTCGGCGGTGACGGTGCCGTCCTTCGCTGCGGTGAGGACGACCGCCCGTCCGTGCCGTGCGGTGGCCACGGTCGGGGCCTCGCCGGGTCCGGCCGCCGGCCGGGTGGCGAGGCCGCCGTTCCTGCGGGTGGAGATCACGTCCCACAGGTCGGGCTGCCCGCTCGGGCCGGGGGTCGGTTCCGCGTGCCGCTGTCCGTCCGGGACGGTCCGGAAGGCCCGGGGGCCGTCGCCGGTCCGAAGGTCGGTCAGGTCCCAGCGGTGCAGGGTCAGGTCGGCGCCGGCGACGAGGGCGATGCGGCGCCCGTCCAGGTGCACGGTGGTGGTCCGCCGGGCGAGCGCGGCGTCGTGGCCCTCGGCGGCCAGGTCTCCGAGGAGTTCGGGCTCGTCCTGGTAGTCGAGGGTCACGGCGACGGCCCGGCCGTCCACGACCGCGAGGGCCTCGACGCCGAAGAGCTCCGTACTCGCCGACCACGGCAGGTCCGGGGCCGCGACCGGGAGGCCACTGCTCAGATCCCAGAGTCTGGGCGTCGCACCGTCCGCGGCGGTCTCCGCGCGGGCCGTTCCGTCCATCCCCACGGCGGCGTGCAGGACCTGGCAGGTCTCGTCGATCCGGGTGTTCGCGGCGATGTCCCACACCTCCACGGGCCGGATTCCCGGGGCCGACACGGCGATCCGGCGGCCGCCGACGACGCCGGTGGCCAGCACCGCGGAGTGGCTGCCGAGCAGCTGCCCGGTGGCCGCGTCCCACACCTGCAGGGTCCGGGTCGCGTCCATGGTCAGCACCGCGGCCCGCCCGTTCACGGCCGCGCACTCCACCAGGGCGACGATCTCACCGACCGGCCTGCCGGTCGCCAAGTCCCGGACACGGACGGCCTCGTCCGTACCGGCGCCGAACACGAGGGGCCGGCCGTCGACCTCGGCCACGGCCAGGGCGAGCACCTCGGCCGTCATCGAGGACAGCGGATCGATCGGGCCCGTCGACCACCGGTGCAGCTGCTGCCCGCTCTTCACGTCCCACACCCGCACGGTGGTGTCCCGGCTTGCCGACACGGCCATCGCCCGGCCGCCCGCGACGGCCGCGGCGACCGCCGTCACCGGTCCGCCGTGGCCGGCGAGAGTCCGCCGGAGCCGGGCGTCGGTGTCGGCACCGCTCGTCCACACGGTGCACCACCCCGGCCCGTCCCCGCCCGTCGGCACGGCCTCCGCCTGTGCACCGGCCGTGTGCCCGCCGATGTCCGATCCGTCCCCGCGCCCCGTGTCACCCATGACGGGAACCGTAGCCCCCGCCACCCACAACCCGTGGACCCGGCCCAGGCGCTCGGGCCCCGGTCAGCCCCAGGTCATGACGTACTCGTGCCTGAACACGCGGTAGCCGGCGCGCCCGAAGGCGGCCGCCATCGGCGTGTTGCCGACGTCGGTGGCGGCCCGGACCACCTCGGCCCCGGCCCCGGCCAGCACGCGGGTGCCCTCGCCGAGGATCTCCTCCGCCCAGCCGCGTCCGCGGTGCGCGGGCAGCACGCCCAGGTAGGCGATGATCGGCCGGTACGCGTTGCGGGCGGCGATCACCAGGCCCACCGGCTCGCCGGTCTCGGCCGATTCGGCGACCCGCCACCACTCGCGCGGGGTGGTGAAGTGCGCGAACTCCTCGTCGAACTGGAGCTGTGCGGCCTCGCGGGCGGTCATCCGGCTCAGGTCGTCGCGGCTGTGGGCGTCGAGGGTGTCGGTGAGGATCTCCGTGAGCAGGCCGACGAGTTCGGCCTCGCCCGTGACCGGGCGGAAGCGAAGACGTCCGGACGGCGCGGGCACGGGTGCGGCGGCCGTCCACTCCAGGCTCAGCCGTTCCACGAACGGTACGGCACCGAGGCGTCGGACGACGGCGAACGGGCCGTCGACGACCGCGCGGACGGCCGGGTCCTCCCGCCAACCGGTCGGCAGGAAGCGGCCGTACTTCGGCGGCACCGTGCCCTCGGGGACGACCGCGGCCGTGGCGCGCCGCAGCAGTGCCTCCGCGGTGGCCTCGTGGCCTGGCACGTGGTCGAACACGTCCAGCAGCAGCGGCTCGGTGCTCCCGGGCGGGCACCACCAGGCCGCGCGGGCGAGGAGCCGGCCCTCGGCGTCGAGCGCCGTCCACATCAGCTCCGGTCGGCGCCGCCCGGAGGCGAGGTCGTCGGCCAGCTCGTGGTTGAAGCAGTACGGCAGCCGGTTGAACAGGTCGATCTCGTCCGGCCCGGTGATCGGGCGCAGGACGGGAGTTCCTGCGCCGTCGGCGCGGGCAGGAACGGGGGGAATTGCGGGTACTGCCGGTACTGCGGTCAAGGCACGCTCCGTGGTGTGGTGCGCCCGGCCGCTCCGGGTCAGCGCTGCTGCGCCGCCCGGGAGGGTCCGTGCGCGGTGGTCCTGCTGGTCATCGCCGGCCCTCCTCTCGTGTGCTCACGTCGGTGACTGTCCGTCGGCCCGTAGTTCTACCCGCCGTCCGCGCCGTTCGCAATCGATTTGTCCCCGGCCGGTCAATGGCGCGGGACTGCCAGCGTGTCGTAGCGCCGGCGGCGGCCGGTCGCGCGGCGAGGATGGGCCGGACCGACGAGGGAGGCTGCGGTGCAGGCGAGGAAGCTGCGGAGATTCGAGGAGCGCGCCGCGGACCGGCTGGTGTTCTTCTCCGACGCCGTGGTGGCCATCGCGATCACCCTGCTGGCGCTGGAGCTTCCAGTGCCCGAGGGACACACGGTCGCCGAGTTCCGGTCCGCCGTCCGCGACGACCTCGGCCACTACCTGGCGTTCGTGATCAGCTTCGCGGTGATCGCCTCCGCCTGGGGCCAGCACAACCGGGTGTTCTGCTACACCGAGCGCACCGACACGCGGCTGCGCATGCTCAACGCGGGCTGGCTGCTGACGATCGTGCTCAACCCGTTCGCCACCAAGCTCCTCACCACCGAGGGCGACGACGTGGAGACGGTCGGCCTGCGCTTCGGGTTCTACGCCCTGCTGCAGTTCCTGGCGCACGCGGCGGTGATCGCCATGGAGCGCCGGATGACCTCGCACGACCTGCGGGCCCCGGACGTCCCGCCGGAGCTGGTCGCCGCCGGGGAGCCGGTGCTGTACGGGGTGCTGCTCGGCTTCGGGCTGTCCGTGCCGTTGTTCTTCCTCACCTCGTACGCCTGGGTCCTGTGGATCGTCTGCCCCGTGGTGGCCGGCCGGCTGCCCCGGAGCCGGCCGGCCGCCACCGGCGGCGACTGACCGGGGACCCCCTCAGGTCGTACGGGCCGTACGCACGGAGGCGGAGGCCGGCCGGCTCCGGGCCCGGCCCCAGGTCGTGCCGGGCATCGATTTCGGGCCGATGCCGCGGCGGGTGGCGCCTCGCCAGCATGGTGGCCTGACCGAGAACATGACGTTGTTTCGAATGTCGCCCGCCGATCTCCTGGCGGTGCTGGGGGCCGTGGCGCTCGTGCTGGTGCGCTGGCTGCCGCCCCGGGCCCGCCGGGCGACGGCGCTGGGTGCCGCGGGCGCGGTGCTGGCGGCCGGCGCGGTGTCGGCGGTGGGCGGTGCGCTGCGCTGGCCGTCGGCGCCGGTGTTCCTGGCGGCGGCCCTGGTCGCGCCGTTCGCCCTCGTAGCCGCGCTGCCGTCGCGGTCGGGCCGGCCGCGGCGTGGGCGTTCCCGGTGCCGGAGTTCCCGCGGCCGTCCGGGCCGTTCGCGGTCGGCACCCGGGTGCTGGAGTGGACGGACGAGCAGCGCCCCGAGACGGCGACCGCCGACCCGGACGACCGGCGCACCGTCGTGGTCCAGCTCTGGTACCCGTCCGAGCCGTCCGCCGGCGGGGCGCGCGCCCGCTACCTGGGGCGCACCGAGCAGGAGGCCCGGACGGTCTCGGACGGTCTCGCCGACTACGCGGGCCCGCCCGGCTTCCTGCTCGACGGGCTTCCGCGCGCCCGCACCGCGTCGGTTCCGGACGCGCCGGTGGCCGCCGCGGGCGGGCGGTTCCCGGTCGTGCTCTTCTCCCCCGGCCTGGGCGGGGTCCGCGGCCAGAACACCGCCTGGGCGGAGGAGTTGGCCAGTCACGGCTATGTGGTGGCCGGTGTCGACCATCCCTACGACTCCGCGGCCGTGGTGCTCGCCGACGGCCGGACGGTCCGCACCGAGGTCTCCGCCACCGGCGACCGCGCCGAGGACGAGCGGCGGGCCGTCCGCTGGACGGAGATCCGGGCCGCCGACCTCGGCTTCGTCCTCGACCGGCTGGGCCTGATCGGGAGCGGGCAGGCGCCGGGCCCGCTGACCGGCCGACTCGACACCGGCCGGGCCGCGGTGGCCGGCCACTCGCTCGGCGGTGCCGCGGCCCTCCTGGCGGCCCGCCGGAACGCGGCCTTCGCCGCCGTCATCGACCTGGACGGCGCCCCGCACGACCCCGCTCCGCAGCCGTACCACCAGCCGGTGCTCGCCCTCACCCAGGCCATCGGCCCGCAGACCGACCCGGACTACCTGCCGAGGCTCACCGAGGTCCTCGCCCTCAGCACCGCGACCACCTACCGGCTGACCGGGCCCGGGGCGGCACACCTGAGCTTCACCGACGCCCCGCTCTACCTGCCGCCGATGCCGTCGCTCGTCGGCTCCCTCGGCCGTTCCGACGGCGCCGCGCTGACCGCCGCCGCGAGCCTGGCCTTCCTCGACAGCGCACTGCGCGGCGTCCCCGGGGACCCGGCCCCGGCGCTGGCCGCGCACGGCGAACTCACCGTCCACCGCGCGAGCCGCTGAGACCTCACCGACCGTCACCTCGCCTCGTGGCGCGCGAAGTTCGCATGCAACCGGAAGCAGTCGGGGCGCCGTCCCTGTCCACAGGTGCCGGCCGGCACCCGCACCCGGGGAGAGGGAACCGCATGCACGAGAACCCGATCGCACGCCGCAGCCTGCTCAGGACGGCCGCCGCGGGGGCCGCCGCTCTGCCCCTGGCCGCCACCGCCGCCACTGCCGCCGCACCGCAGGCGGTCGCCGCCGAGGCGGCACCGGGCACGACGGGGGCACCGGGCACGGGGGCACCGGACACGGGGGCGGCCTCGCACGGCGACACGGCGTTCCGCTGGCTGGGCACGGCCGGCTGGCGGATCGAGTCCGCCGGGAAGAACGTGCTGTTCGACCCGTACATCACCCGCTTCGACACCGGCCTGTTCAAGCCGCCGTTCAACAGCGCGACACCGCTGACGGTCGACGGCGACCTGGTGGACCGTCACGCCGGCACCCCCGACCTGATCCTGGTCAGCCACAGCCACTGGGACCACATCAACGACGTGCCGCACCTGGCGGCCCGGAGCTCGGCCCAGGTGATCGGCACCGCCACCACCTGCCACCTGCTGCGCGCCATGGGGGTGCCCGCCTCCCGGCTGGTCGTGGTGAAGGGCGGCGAGGTCCTGGACTTCGGGTACTGCACGGTCGAGGTGGTGGCGAGCCTGCACAGCCGCAACGCGGAGCACCGGTACTTCGCCCCGGGCACGCTCACCGCACCGCCCGCCGCAGCGCCGGCCACCATCGCCGACCTGCCGGAGGGCGACACCCTGGCGTTCCGGATCCGCTTCGGCGACGGCCCGTCCGCGTTCCTGATGGGCGCGAGCGACTTCGTGGCGCGCAACCTCGCCGGGCTGCGGCCGGACGTCGCCATGGTCGCCGTACAGAGCAGCACCGCCACCCACACCTACGTCGAGCGCCTGCTGACCGCACTCGACGGCCCGCGGACGGTCGTCCCGGTGCACTGGGACAACTTCGAGACGCCGCTCGCCGAACCGGCCGTCCGCGACCCCGGTGCCGACCTGGACGGCTTCCTCGCCCGGGTCCGCCGCCACTCCCCCGGAACCCGGCTGGTCGTCCCCGAGCACCTGGCTCCGCTCCGGTTCTGACCGGGGACGGTGCCGTTTCCGACCTAGGGAGGGCGCGGACCGCCCGCCGGGAAATGGCGGGACCGGCGGGTCCCTCACCTGGCATCCTGGGCGTGTGGAGAGATCGGAGATCCGGATCGAGTTCGACCCGGCACTGCAGCTGTTCGTGAACGTGCGCCGACGGGCCGGCCGGTCGGCCGTGAAGACCGACGGCACCTCGACACTCGGGCACGTGGTGGAGTCGCTCGGCGTGCCGCTCACCGAGGTCGGCGGCCTGGTCGTGGACGGCGCGCCGGCCGGCACCGCCCATGTCCCCTCGCCCGGCGAGCAGGTGACGGTGCTGGCCGTGGCCAGGCCCCAGCGGCTCGCCGGACCGCCCCGGTTCCTCCTCGACGTCCACCTGGGCACGCTCGCCCGACGCCTGCGCCTGCTCGGCGTCGACGCCGCCTACGAGAGCGTGGACATCGGCGACCCGGCGCTCGCGGCCCGCTCGGCCGCCGAGCAGCGCGTCCTGCTCTCCCGCGACCGCGGGCTCCTGCACCGGCGGGAGCTCTGGGCCGGCGCCTACGTGTACAGCCACCGCCCCGCCGACCAACTGCGGGACGTGCTCTCCCGGTTCGCTCCCCCGCTCGCCCCGTGGACACGCTGCACCGCCTGCAACGGCACCCTGCGCGAGGCCGCCAAGACCTCCGTCCTGGAACACCTGGAGGACGGCACCGAGCGCTCCTACGACGTCTTCGCGCAGTGCACGGAGTGCGAGCAGGTGTACTGGCGCGGTGCGCACCACGAGCAGCTCAGCGGCATCGTGGCCGAGGCCGTGGCGGAGTTCGGCGGGCCGGACGGGCGGCCGGCCGCGCCGGCGGGCCCGCTCCACACCTCCGTCGCCGCGCAGCGCCCGGCGCCGGCGTCGGCCGGCAGAACCCGATGACCCTGGTCCACTTCGCCGGAGCCCACCGCGAGAGGGGTGGTTAATCGCATGCCGCGGAGCCTCCCACCGGCCATACTCTGCGGCGTGACGAACGACCACGGCCCCGGCCTGACCCTGACCACCGGTGAACGCGACGCCGAGCTCAACGAGCGGCTGTCCGACGAACTGGACGCCTTCAACACGGCTGCCACCGGTGCGGCCGACCGCGGCACGTTCTCGGTGAAGGTCACCGACGAGACGGGGGCATTGGTCGGCGGCCTGGCCGCATGGACCTGGGGCGGTCTCTGCGGCATCGGCATGCTCTGGCTGCGCGAGGACAGCCGCAAGGGCGGCCTGGGCGGCAGAATCCTGCGGGCCGCCGAGGCGGAGGCGCTGCGACGCGGCTGCGACCGCGTGACCGTCTCCTCGTTCACCTTCCAGGCCCCCGGCTTCTACCAGCGCCACGGCTATGTCGAGACCGGCCGAACGCTCGGCATCCCCGGCGGGCACGAGGACGTCCACATGTTCAAGTCGCTGACCGAGCCGACACCTTCGGACGCCCACTGACCGCACCGCTCACCGCGGTCGCGTCGAGGCCTTGCGGATGAGCCCCCGGCAGTGCACGTCCGATCGAAGGTCCACGACCGCTCGGACCGATCCCGCAGGAACCTTCCCGGTCCTTCCAGTGCGGGTATCGAGAGGTTGTCAGGCGCCGGAGCCGCACACGCGAGGAACGAGCGTGACTCGGTGGCGTTCGGAGTGGAAATCAGGAAGGCTCGGGCGCATGATCTCGGTACTGCAGAACGTGGCGATTGACTGTGCGGATGCCTACGAGCTGGCCCGGTTCTGGAGCAGGGTGACCGGCCGTCCGCTGCATCCGGAGGACAAGCCGGGTGATCCGGAGGCTCAGGTCCTGCTGACGGAGGGCCCGGTCCTGCACTTCAACCAGGTGCCCGAAGCCAAGACGATCAAGAACCGGATCCATCTGTGCTTGCGCCCGGATACCTCGCGCGAGCAGGAGGTGGAGAGACTGCTGGGTCTCGGCGCCACCCTTGTCGCCGATCACCGGAATCCCGATGGCTCCGGCTGGGCGATCCTCGCTGATCCCGAAGGCAACGAATTCTGCGTTCTGCGCAGCGAGTCCGACCGAGCCGCCATGAATTCCTGACTCTTCCACGGCCGCCGTGGCCGGCTTCGGACGAGTGCCGGGCGCAGCCGTTCGTCGATGGCCGCAACGAGGACGGCCACTTCGTACAGGCGCGGTTCTCCCGGGAGGAGGACGCCTCATGGGCATCCAGCTCGGTCGTTACCGGCCGTGGCGGGGGCCCATCGGAGGCCGTTCACAGCGTGTTGCAATCTGGTCTCACAGTGTGATTGCAGCCTGGTCGCCGACCTCTGGGGCGGCAAGAATGTGTGCCCCGGACACCACGACCGCCAGGGGGAGTCAGTGGCTGCTGTTCACATGAGCACGCCCACGCCGACCGTGACCACCATGGGGGACCGATGAGTACTCAGCCCCCTACACCACCAAGCTTCTTCGCCAGGCACGCCAAGTTGATCATCGGAGGCATCGCAGTACCGATCCTCGTGGCTCTGATCCCGATCATCCTCGGCAATTTCGCGGGCAGGGGCGGCTCCGGAAATCCCACCACGATCGGTGCAGCCGGAAACAGCCCCACCAACCCTCCTCCGACGAGCGGCCCCACCAGCCCTCCGCCGACAAGCCATCCCACCACGAGCCGCCCCACCACGAGCCGCCCCATCAGCCCTCCCAGAAATTCCCCCACCACGGCAAAGGGCGGCAGTGAGACCGACTGGGTCTGCCCCGGCGGAACGTTCTGCGCCTGGGACAGTCCAAATGCGGCCGGCAACATGATCGTCGAGAAGGACTCTGCGTGCCGCCTGTACGACATTGGGAGCGCTGGGCTGGGTGACCGGATCAGCTCGTATCAGAATCGGACCGGTGTAGCCGTCGGCCTCTACAACTGGGATGGCAAACAGTGGGTGCTTCTCCTGAGCGTGGCAGACGGCAAACGAGGCAACTTGCCGGGATCGGCGGACAAACAGACTGATGCGGTCAAGGTCTGCGACGGCTGAGAAGCGGTACTCGACCCGGTGTACGGCCAGGCTCGCCCCAGTGGAGAGTCCGTGAATTCGGAACGGCGGGGCTGGCCCCCAGATGCGGGAGACCGGTCGTTCAGCGCGCAGCGCGCGTGGCCGTCTACGCGGCATCGGCCTTTCGACACATGATCATGAGAGTCATGATGCCAGGCACGGCTGTCCTGCCGCACCCAGTTCGACGTCCGCAACGGCCTCCGGGCCGCCGGCGAGGGCAGTTTCGGGTCGACTCTGAGAGTCACCCGGCCCCGAGGGCCGCCGGCAGGAAGGCATCGGGCAAATGACAGAGGCAGGGAGACACAACTCCCTGCCACTATCAACCTATAGCGCACCGGGGGGCTTGCGGCAAGACCCCGGTGTTGCCGCAGAATCGGCGGCCGAAAGCCACTGCCTGCGGAAACGGGAGTCGCGAAGTGCGTGTGTTGTTGACGACGTGGGGATCGCGCGGAGATGTCGAACCGCTGGCGGGGCTGGCGGCGGCGTTGCGGGAACTCGGTGCGCAGGTGCGGGTGTGCGCGCCGCCGGACGAGGAATTCGTGGCGTTGCTGGCGCGTGTCGGCGTGCCGCTGGTGCCGCTCGGGCCGACGGTGCGGTCGGTGGTCGCCGGTACGAGGCCGCCGACGGCGCAGGACGCCTTTCGGCTCGCTCCCGAGCTGGTCGCGGCGCGGTTCGACACGCTCACCGCGGCGGCCGAGGGATGTGACGTGCTGCTGGCGACCGGCCTGATGCCGGCCGGCGCGCGGGACGTGGCCGAGGCGTCGGGTGTCCGCTACGTGTACGCGTGTTTCCACCTCGCCGGGCTGCCGTCGCGGCACTTCCGTCCCGGGGTGCGGCCGGGCACGCCGTCTCCGCAGGACGAGACGGACAACCGGGTGCTGTGGGAGCAGGACGCCCAGCGGGTGAACGCGTTGTACGGTGCGGCGCTCAACGGCCGTCGGGCGGCGATCGGCCTGCCGGCGGTGGACAACGTCCGCGACCACGTCTTCACCGACCGGCCGTGGCTGGCGGCCGATGCGACGCTCTGTCCGTCGCAGGGCATGACGGACCTCGACCTGGTGCAGACCGGGGCATGGATCCTGCCCGACGACCGTCCGCTCCCGGACGGGTTGGAGGCGTTCCTGAACGCCGGCACACCACCCGTGTACGTGGGCTTCGGCAGCATGGCCGCACACGCCCCGGAGGGCATCGCCCGGGTGGCCGTCGAGGCGTGCCGCGCCCACGGCCGCCGCGTACTCCTCGCCCGCGGCTGGGCCGACCTGGCCCCGATCGACGACGCCGACGACTGCTTCGTCGTCGGCGAGGTCAACCAGCAGGCACTGTTCCGCCGGGTGACGGCCGTGGTGCACCACGGCGGCGCGGGCACCACGACGACGGCGGCCCGGGCCGGCGCGCCCCAGGTGGTGGTCCCGCGGATCGCGGACCAGCCGTACTGGGCGGCCCGGGTGGCGGCGCTGGGCGTCGGCGCGGCTCACGACGGCTCGACGCCGACCTTCGACTCGCTGTCCGCCGCGCTCAGCACGGCACTGATGCCCGGGACCCGTACCCGGGCGACGGCCGTGGCCGGCACGGTCCGGGCCGACGGGGCGATGGTGGCCGCGAAGCTGCTGTTCGACGCGGTCGGCCGGTGACGGCCACCCGTGACCGTATGAGCCAAAGGACACGGGAGGTCGGCTGACCGGCCGTCAGGCGGTTGCCGGCAGGCAGGCCGCCCGGAGGCGCTGCAGGGTGGTGCGCATTCCCGCCCGGTTGTGTTCGGCCCGCTGTCCGGCCGGGGTGCCGGAGAAGACCAGGCCCAGGGTCTCGGCGGTCCGCGCGCCGGCGCCGCCGCGGCGGTGGTCGATCCAGTACTCGGTGACCAGGGTGCCGTGGCCCAGGGGTTCGAGCCGGTAGCCCCAGCGTGCGATCGGCAGGCCGAAGGTGGTGACGTCGAAGGCGAATTCCCGGTCCGACTCGTCGACGGCGATGCGGCAGGTGGTGAACCAGATCCACGCCGCCCGCCGGTTGAAGCCGACGAAGTTGCGTCCGCGCCGCCAGATGCCGATCACCTCGGGGCTGAACTCCTTCATCCGCCGGACGTCGGCCAGCAGTCCGTACACCGCCTCCGGCGGTACCCCGGGGAACTCCAGCGACTCCTCGACGGTCCAGACCCGCGTGGCGGTCATCGGTCGGCCTCCTTCTCGGCGGTGGGCGCGGCGGCGCCCGCCGCCCCCGTACCGTGCACGATACGGGCGGGGGCGACGGCGTCGGCAGGGGGATCCCCGTACCGGTCGGGCCGGTTCGCCGCGGGCGGTGCCCTGCCGTCGTCCCGCCGTGTCCCCCGGCACGTCGGCGCCGGAGCACACCTCCCGGCCGGGCGCGCTGCACGGCGGCGGGGGGTGGCACAGACTGAGGAGGGATCCCGTCGCAGTGGGGCGGGCGGTTGGGCCGTGCGGGACGGCCCTGGCGGCATTGGAGCACCCATGCTTCTGGGACTGGCCACCGCGCTCGCGGCGGCCGTGTGCTTCGGCTTCGCGTGCGTGTTCCAGGCCCGTGGCGCGCGGGCCGCACCGACCGCGGACCGGGTCCGGCCCGGGCTGCTCGCCCAGCTCGCCCGGTCGGGTCCGTTCCTGCTCGGGACGGGGCTGGACATCGCCGGGTTCGCGCTGAGCATCGTCGCGCTGCGCACCATGCCGCTGTTCTTCGTGCAGGCGGTGACCAACGCCGGCCTGGCCGTCACCGCGGGCGCCGCGGTGTGGCTGCTGGGCGCCCGGCTCCACCGCAGTGACCTGGCGGGCATCGCCGCCGTCGTCGTCGGGCTGACCCTGCTGGCCTTCGCCTCCGGCGCCGACGGCCGCAACCACGCCGGGCCGGCCTTCCACGTCGCGCTGCTCGCCGCGACCTTCGCCATGCTGCTGCTGATCGTGCCGGCGGCCCGGCACCGGGGGAACGGGGCCGCGGCCGCGCTGGGTGTGCTGAGCGGTGTCGGGTTCGGTGTCACCAGCCTGGCGGTGCGTGTCCTCGACGTGTCGGGGGTGGGTGCGCTGCTCGCCGATCCGGCGACCTACGCGCTGGTCCTCGGCGGGCTCGGCGGCTACCTGGCCTTCGCGCTCGCCCTGCAGCGCGGCAGTGTCACGGCGGCGACCGCGGCGGGCACGGTGTCCGAGACCTTCGGCCCGGCGCTGGTCGGTGTGCTCGCCCTGGGCGACCAGGCCCGGCCGGGCGCGGGCTGGGCGGCGATGGTCGGCTTCACCGCCGCGGTCGGCGGCACCGTCGTCCTCGCCCGGTTCGGCGACGTCGAGGCACCGTCGGACGGGCCGGGCGCGCCGCCGACGGACGTACCGGCCCCAGCTCCCCTCCCCCGGACCGCAGACAGGTGACCCAGGTGACCATCGACGACAGCACCGCGACCCGGTCGGCCCCCGCCGTGGACGGCGGCGGCCGCGGGGCCCGGCCGGTCCGGCCGGTCGCCCTCATCACCGGCGCGTCCTCCGGGATCGGTGCCGCCACCGCCGACCGGCTGCACGCCATGGGCTGGTCGCTGCTGCTCTCCGGGACGGACGAGTCACGGCTGGCCGCGGTCGCCGCACGGACCGGCGGCACCGCGCTGGCCGAGGACCTCAACGGCGCCGACGGGCCCCGGCGGCTGGCCGAGCGCGCGCTGGCCGCGACGGGCCGGGTGGACGCCCTGGTGGCCAGCGCCGGGATCGGCTGGCGCGGCCCGTTCGCCGAGATGCCGCCGGAGGTCCTCGCCGAGGTGGTGACGGTGGATCTCGCGGCGCCGCTGCAGCTCACCCGCGCGCTGCTGCCCGGCATGCTGGAGCGCGGCCGCGGCCGGATCGTGCTGCTCGGCTCGATGGCCGGCCAGGTCGGGGTGGGCGGCGAGGCCGCGTACGCGGCGGTCAAGGGCGGCCTCTCGCTCTTCGCCGAGAGCCTCTGGTACGAGCTGCGCGGCACCGGCGTCGGGGTCCGGATCATCCTGCCCGGGGCCGTCGACACCCCGTTCTTCGCCCGGCGCGGCACGCCGTTCCATCGCAGCCGGCCGCGCCCGCTGCCGCCGGAGTCCATCGCGGACAGCATCGCCCGGACGATCACCGGCAGCCGCAGCCGGGTGTTCGCCCCGCACTGGCTGGCCCTGCCGGCCCGGCTGCACGGTGTCGCGCCCGGGGTGTTCCGGCGGCTGGCGGACCGGTTCGCATGACCGGGCAGGGCCGGTGGGCGGTCAGGGCCGTGGCCGCGGCGGCCGGGGTGGAGGTGCTGCACCTGGCGCCGGCGGTGACCCGGCTGCCCCCGGTCGCCCGGATCGCCGCCCCGCGCACCGCCGGCATCGGTGCGCCCGGGCACGTCGCGCTGACCTTCGACGACGGACCCGACCCGCGGAGCACGCCCGCCTTCCTCGGCGCGCTCGACGCACTCGGGGTGCGGGCCACGTTCTTCGTCCTCGGCAGCATGCTGGAGCGCTCCCCCGAGCTCGGGCGCGAGCTCGTCCGGCGCGGCCACGAGGTCGGGGTGCACGGCTGGTACCACCGGCGCCCCTGGTACCCGCGGCCGGGCCGGGACCTCGCCGAGCTGCGCGCCACCGCCGATGCGGTCACCGAGCTCTGCGGAACTCCGCCGCGGTGGTACCGGCCGCCGTACGGGGTTCTGAGCTCGGGCCTAGCCGCGGCTGCGCACCGGCTGGGCATGCGCACGGTGCTGTGGACGGCGTCCGGCCGGGACTGGACCGCGCACGCCTCGCCGGAGTCGGTGTACGACGCGCTCCACCCGGATCTGCGGGGCGGGGCGACGGTGCTGCTGCACGACTCCGACTGCACCTCGGCGCCCGGCTCCTGGCGGTCCGCGCTCGGCGCGCTGCCGGCCGTCGCGGACCGCTGCGCCGCGCTCGGGCTTCGGCTGGGCCCGCTGCGGGAGCACGGCCTGGCCGCGTGAGCGGCGGGAGCGCGGTCAGGCGGCGGCGGTGAGACCGACCCGGGCGAGGGCGGCCTCGAACGCGGTCCGCCACGCGTCCGGGGTGGCGCTGGGGGACGGTTCCGGGGCCGGGCGGCGGAGCGCGGCGAGGGCGTTGCGGGCGACCTCGGGGGGCCGGGCGGAGGTGACGTCGGCGTGCCCGAGTTCCAGTTCGTGCTGGAGGTTGTCCCGGCCGTGGCCCTGGACGGTGTCGAGCAGCAGCAGACGGCGGCCGAGGGCGCGGGCCTCGCTGCAGGTGTCGCCGGAGCTGGTGACCACGAGGTCGGCGGCGGCCATCAGGGCGGGGATGCGGTCCGTCCAGCCGAAGGCGTGCACCCGGGGCTGCCGGTCCTGGACGGCGCGCAGGCGGCGCTCCAGCGTGGGGTTGCGGCCGGCGACGGCGAGGACGTGCGGTCCGGCGTCGGCGAGCGCGGCGGCGGTGCGGGCCAGCGGGCCGAGGCCCCAGGAGCCGGACATCAGCAGGACGCACCGCGCGTCCTGCGGGACGCCGAGTTCGGCGCGGGCCTCGGCGCGGCCGGGCGGCCGGTAGAACGGCCGGCGCAGCGGCGGGGGCACCACGGCGGTCGGCGCGTCGGGGCGGTAGCGGCGGACGGCGCAGGCCGCGACCTCGGAGGTGACCAGGAAGAGGTCGGTGCCGTCCTGGACCCAGAGGCGGTGCGGGGTGACGTCGGTGCACAGCACGACGTGCCGCATGCCGGGCCGTCCGGCGCGCAGGTCGTTGACGGCGGAGGTGGCGGTGGCGAAGACGGAGACGACCAGGTCGGGGCGGTGCCGGTCGAGCAGCAGCCGGATCTGGCGGGTGAGGCGGGTGCGGGCGGCGCCGTCGGCGAGCAGGGCGAGGCGGGCGCCGGGGCGCAGCGCGGCGAAGTGGAAGGCGTCGTAGAGGCCCGGCAGGTCGTGCATGCGCCGGAAGACGGCTTCGCCTGCGTTTCCGGCCCGGCGGCCGAGGAGGGCCATGGCGTCGACGGTGGTGGTGTTCCAGCCGCCGGCGCGCAGGGTGTCGGCGCAGGCCTCGGCCATCACGTCGTGGCCCTGGCCGATCGAGCCGGAGATCAGCAGTGCGGTGGGCATGGCGGCGCCGGTCCGCTCAGCGGCCGGGCCGGCCCGGTGCGGGCCGGCCGGCGGGTTGCGCGCGGTGCCAGTCGATGTAGCGGCCGACGCCGTCGGTGAAGCTGGTCTGCGGGGACCATCCGAGCAGGCGCTTGGCGCGGGCGGCGGAGATCCGGCGCGGGTTGTAGTCGGCGGGGCGGGCTTCGATGTGCTCGATGGCGACCGGTCCGAGGAGGCGGTCGACGGTGTCGGCGATCTGGCGGATCGAGACGGCGGTGGGGCCCTCCAGGGCGAAGGTCTGGTCCTGGGCGGCCGGGGAGAGGGCGTGGACGTGGGCCTCGGCGAGGTCCTCGACGTAGACGAAGTTGCGGGTCTGGCGGCCGTCGCCGGCGATGGTGATCGGCTGGTGCGCCAGGGCCGCCTTGACGAAGCGGGCGACGACGAGTTCGTCGCGCATCCGCGGCCCGTAGGGGATGCCGTAGCGCAGGATGGTGAAGTGCTGGCCGTAGAGCTCGCGGTAGCTGTGGACGAGCATTTCGGCGGCGAGTTTGCTGGCGACGTAGAGGTGGCCGCTGCGTTCGAGGTCGACGGGGACGTGCTCGTCGAGTTCGCCGCCGTCGGGTCCGGGTTCGCTCTGGGCGGCGCCGTAGACCCAGACGGTGCTGGCGAGGACGGTGCGGCTGAGGTCGGCGAGGCGGGCGGCCTCGAGGACGGTGGCGGTGCCGTCGATGTTGACGCGGACGGCGCGGACGGGGTCGGCGGCGACCTTCTCGACGTCCGCCATGGCCGCGAGGTGGAAGACGACCTCGGTGCCGTGCAGGGCGGCGGTGAGGGCGGGCAGGTCCAGGATGTCGAGCCGGGCGTGCTCGGCGGCGGGGTTGACGTACTGGTCGGTGGTGTCCACGACCAGGACCTCGTGGCCGGCGGCGAGCAGCCGGTCGACGACGTGGGAGCCGATGAATCCGCAGCCTCCGGTGACCGCTACGCGCATGGTGCGTCCTCCTTCATCCGGCCAGTCGGCGGTGGACGGCCGTGACGGCCTCGATCACTCGGGTGCTCTCGTCCTCGGTCATGTCGGAGTGGACCGGGAGGCAGATCTGGCGGGCGCACAGGTCCTCGGCGACCGGCAGCGGCGGGCCCTGGTAGGGGCCGAAGACGGGCTGGCGGTGCAGCGGCAGGTCGTAGACCTCGCCGGCGAGGCGGACGCCGAAGCCGTCGAACACCTCGCGTTTGAAGCGGGTGCGGTCGGTGCCGGGGGGCAGCAGGACGACGTACTTGTAGATGTTGCTGCGGCAGCCGGGGGGTTCCGGGATCGCGTCGAGGCCGTCGACGGCGGCGAGCGCGGTGTCGTAGCGGCGGGCGACCTCGCGGCGGGTCTCGACGAACTCCTTGAGGCGGCGGAGGTGGATGGTGCCGACGGCGGCGTTCAGTTCGCTGAGGCGCCAGGCGTAGCCCTGCCGGACGTGGTGGTTGGTGGTGAAGGAGCCCTTGCCCTGGTCGCGGTAGATCCGGGCCTCGTCGCGGACGGCGGGCGACTCGGTGAGGATCATGCCGCCCTCGCCGCTGGTGACGACCTTCGTCGGGTAGAACGAGAAGGCGCCGCCGAGTCCGAAGGAGCCGGCCGGGCGGCCCGCGTAGCTGCTGCCGTGGGCGTGGGCGGCGTCCTCGATCAGGGGGATCCCGCGGGCGTCGCAGAGTGCCCGCAGGGCGTCCACCCGGGGGGTGACGAGGCCGCCGATGTGGACGAGGACGACGGCGGCGGTGTCCGGGGTGAGGGCTGCTTCCAGGGTCTCGGGGCCGAGGGCGAGGGTGTCGGGGTCGACGTCGGCCATCACCGGGTTGCCGCCGGCGTGCAGGACGGCGGCGCCGGTGGCGTAGAAGGTGACGGCGGGGACGACGACGTCGCGTCCGCGGACGCCGACGGTGCGCAGCAGCACTTCGAGGGCGGCGGTGCCGCTGGCGACGGCGACCGCGTGGGCGGCCCCGTGCTCGGCCGCGAAGGCCTGCTCGAACCGTTCCGTCCAGGGGCCGAGGGTCAGCGCGCCGGTGGCGAGGATCTGATCCAGTGCCTCGGCGGCCGCCGCACGGTCGGCCTCGTCGAACACGATGCGAGCCGCGGGTACCCCCACGTGACACCTCCAGCAGCCGGATGGGCAGCCCGCCCACACTTGGTCAGGGCATCTCAGGCTAAATCCGGCAGACCGGACGGGGGCGATCGGAGAGCGCCGGCGGCGAGGGCCGGGGCGGCCGCCGCCGGGGCGAACTCCGCGGCCGCGGGCGGCCGGGCCGCCCCGCGGCCGGGGGATCATGCGACGGAATGCCGGTTCGTCCACCCGGGTGGCTCGACCGGTGCCGGGGCGGGGCCGCCGGGCCGCGCGCGGTGGGGACGGGGAGGCCGGCGCGGCGGGCGGGTGGCTGGTGCGGGGCGCGGCACGTCGGGCCGCAGCGGGTCAGCCCGCGGCGGGGTCGTGCCAGCCGACGAGCAGGGCGCCGCAGGTGACGCCTGGGCCGATGCCGAGCAGCAGGCCGCGGTCGCCGTGCCGGGGCGGGGTGCGGTGGGTGCGGTCGAGGACGGAGAGGACGGTGACGCCGCCGAGGTTGCCCTCCTCGGTGAGGACGCCGCGGGAGTGCGCGAGGAAGGCCTCGTCGACGCCGAGGACGCGGCCGAGGCGGTCGAGGATGGCCGGGCCGCCGGGGTGCAGGACGCCGAAGTCGAGGCGGGTGGCGCCGTGCTTCTCCAGCCAGCCGGTCAGGGTGGGGGCGAGGTCGCCGACGGAGCGCAGCGAGGCCCGGGTGGAGGCGAAGTGGTCGCCGCGCTCGTCGGTCTCCTTGCGGTAGCGGTCGACGGTGTCCGGGATCGTGTACTCGAGGACGTGGTCGATCCGCAGGCCGGGCGCGAGCGGCCGGGAGGTGACGACGGCGGCGGCGGCCGAGTCGCCCCAGAGCGCCTTGTAGATGTGGTCCTCGACGGTGTCGTCGGTGTGCTGGTAGAGGGAGGAGAGGGACTCGGCGGCGACCACCAGGACGACGGCGTCGGGGTGGCGGGCGAGGTGCTCCTCGGCCATCAGCAGCACGTGGGCGCCGCCGGCGCAGGCCAGCTGGGTCATCGGGCGCCGGCTGATGTCCGGGCGCAGCGGCAGCAGTTGCTGCAGGCGGATGTCGAGGCCGGGCATCATGTCGCCGGTGGAGCTGGTGACGATGACGCAGTCGACGTCGGCCGGCGCGAGGCCGACCCGGTCGAGGGCGGTGCGGCAGGCGCGTTCGGCGGCCGCGGTGAGGTCGGCCAGCACGGCTGCCTGGCGGTCCGTCACGGTGCGGCCGGGGTCGGTGACCTCCTCGTAGGGGCGGGTGTAGCGGCGGGTGCCGGGCAGGTTGGCGAGTGCCTTGCGGATGACCTCGCGCCGGGGGTGGTCGGGGTTCCGGTCGAGGAAGTCCCGGCGGATCCGGTCGGCGTCGACGATGTGCTCGCCGAGGACGAGGGCCGGCGGGCTTATGTGGGCGGTGGTGTTCACGGGCGGCGTTGTCCCTCGGCGTCTTCCGGGGCCGTGCGCGGTGCGGGCGCGCGGCCGGCTGCGGTCTGCTTCGGGGGCTGGTGCCGGTCGCCGTCGCGGCGGCCGCGGCGCCGTGCCCGGTCGTGGGCGCGGCGCGGTGCGCGCCGTCCGTCATGCCCCCGCGGTGCGCACCCGACCTGACGCTACCTCGTCAAGTCGAGTGGTGATGCCGCACCCCCGGGCGGGCGCGGGCCACCGCCTGCCCGGCCCCCGGTGCCGTCGAGTTGTGCGGGTGGTCGTCAGGCGAGGCAGCGCAGCGGGGCGCCGCCGTTGCAGGTGATCATGTCGGCGAGCACCGGCGGGATCGCCAGGCGCTCGCCGGGCCGGCCGCCGGAGAGGTCGTGGTAGGCGCGGTGCAGGTTGGCCACCAGGCGCTCCGACTCGGGGAGTTCGGCGAACTCGCCGAGGTCGGCGTCCATGGCGACCTGGAGGGGTGTGAGCCCGGCGGCGCGGCCCTGGCGGGCGAGCTGCAGGACGCGGCGCAGGTAGCGGAGGTTGGTGCCGATGACGGAGGCGTCCTGGACGGGGCCGTGGCCGCTGACGACGACCGCCGGGTCCAGGGCGGCGAGTTGCTCCAGGGTGTCGATGCAGCCGGTGACGGAGCCCATCATCACGAAGGGGGTGGTCTCGCTGAAGGTGAGGTCGCCGGCGAACAGCACGCGGCTGTCGGGCAGCCAGGCGACGAGGTCGCCGGTGGTGTGGGCGGGGCCGTGGTGGATGAGCTCGACCCGGCGGTCGTCGAGGTGGAGGGTGAGCCGGTCACCGAAGGTCAGGTCGGGCTCCATCGGCTGCACGGCGCCCCACTGGACCTCGGGCCAGATCAGGGGCAGGTTGAGGCCGTCGATCAGGTTGGCCGCGCGGGCGCCCTCGTGCGCGATGACGGTGGCCTGCGGCGTGAACAGGCTTGCCCCGTAGTGGTGGTCGCCGTGGTGGTGGGTGACGACGACGCGGGTGACGGGGTGCGGGGTGAGGGCGGCGACCGCGGCCTTGAGGTCCCGGGCGCGGCGCTCGGTGGCGGTGCAGTCGATCAGGGTGGTGGACCGGCGGCCGGTGAGGACTCCCGCGTTGCTGACGCACCATCCGCTGTGCGACTGGAGGTAGACGTGCACCCCGTCCTCGATCTCGACGAGGCGTGCGGTGTCCTGGATCAGGTCGTGCGTGGCGTGCGACATGGGTCCCCCGGCCGGCGCGGCCGCCGCTGCCGTGCGGTCGCGGCGGCGATCATTGGTTGACCGGCCATTCTGTCCGCCGTGACGCCACATCAAGCTATGACCTGCATCACAGATTTACATATCGTGTGCTTTATTGATCGATCTCGAAGTCGGCCCACTGGATCCCGGTGAACTCCACCGCCAGGCCCGCCGACCGGCGTCGCGGACGTACGCCTCCTACAGGCCCTCCGCGAGAATGGCCGCCAGCCGGCCCTCGTCGGCGCCCGCGTCGGCGCCCGCGTCGCGCGCCGCGAACAGCCGCCGCGCGACCTCGGGCGGCAGGTGCTGGGAGTCTGCCGCAGCCGCGGATCGTCGGTGGAGCCGGCCGCCGACGCGAAGCCGGACTGGGCACCGGTGCGCAGCATGAACCCGCGACAAGTGGCCTTATCGCCCTGACAAACCCCGCGCGTCTCAGTGGGCCGGTCGGGCGGGGCCGTCCGCCGCCGCGGCCTCCTCCACCCGGTCGCGCACCCGGGCGAGAAAGGCCCGCACGTCGGCCTGGGGCAGCGGGCGGGCCTCGGCGCGGGGTCGGGCGAAGCTGTCCAGGGCCGCGGCGATCAGCGGGCGGAACGCCTCCTCCTCGGCGGCGATCAGACGGGCCGCCGAGCGTTTGGGCAGCCAGCGGCCGGTGCGGCAGAAGGCCGCCGCGCGGCAGCCGTTGAGCACCCGGTTGTCCGCGAGGTGGCCGGTGCCCTCGGTGTGCTCGCGGACGGAGGCGACGAGCGCGGTGAGCAGCTCGGCGCGCTGCGGGGCGGCGATCGCCTCCTGCGCTGCGCGGCCGAGCAGCGCGATACCGGACTGGTGGGCCACCGCGCGGTCGATGGCGTACCAGAACGCCGGTGTCCCGGCCGAATCGAGGCTCGCGCGACCCGGCAGCAGCGGGCCGGTGTTGAGGTCCAGCAGATAGCCGGCCCGCCCGGACGGGCGGCGGGCGAAGTCCGAGCCGTAGACCACCAGTTCCAGCCCGGCCGCCGGGCACGGCAGCCCGGGGTGGGCGAGCACCTCGGCGAGTTCGCGCAGCGCGTCGCCGGGCAGCGCCGGATCCACCAGCACCGTCACGTCCACGTCGCTGCGCCCGGGCCGGTAGTCCCCCAGCGCGACCGACCCGACCGCGTACACCCCGGCCACCGCCGGTCCGCACACGGCCCGGGTGCGGCGCACCAGTTCGCCCAGGTAGGGGCGCAGTTCGGCCGGGAGGGGCTGCGGCTGTCCGGAAGCAGTCATGGTGACAGTCTCCCCTGCGCGCCCGGACGAGGCTGCGGTTTCGGTCAGGGCCCTTCCGCAGGCCTCCGGGCGGCCGGCGCATGCATGGCGGCGGGCGCGCCGCGTTCCTGGACCTCGTCGGTCTCAGCGAGGCGGGCGAGTGTCCCGTCGTAGCCGTACCGGGGCTGCGCAAGTGTTCCCCGGTGGCGGGGCCGTCGGTGGTGCGCGGTAGGAAAGGCCCATGACCACCGCATTCAGTGACGCGTTGTTGGACGCCGCCGAGTACCACGCCGCGTGGGGCGCCGAGCAGCTCGAAACGCTCGGCTCCTTCGTCCCGGGCGGACCGTGGACGGCCGACCTGCAGACCCGGCTGTTCCGCCGGGGCGGACGCGAGTTCGTCTTCGCCGTGCTCGGCACCTTCGACCCGGCGGAGCGGTCCTGGCTGTGGGGGTGGGCGAACCCGGGCCTGCAGGGCACGCCCGCGGCGGCCGTCGCCGGACGCGCCCGCGCGTTCGGCCACCGGTACGGCGTCCCGGAGTTCACCGACGGCTTCCTCGACCTCGCCGGGTTCCCCGACCCCCGGTACGCCGCCGAGACGCTCGCCTTCGCCGCCATGGGGGTCACCGGCTCGGCCGGCTACCTGGGCGTCGACGCCGGGCCCACCACCCGGCTCTACCTGGTGCCGGACGACCCGCGGGTGCCACGGGCGGCGCCCGATCCGGTCACCGTGCCGCGTTTCCTGCTGACCGGCGCCGGCCTGTTCGGCCGCTCGGCGCGCACCGCCGTCACCGGCTACCTCGACCACCACGGCCTGCCCCGCCACGAGGAGCCGGGCCGCCTCCGCGCGACCCTCCCCGGCGGCTCGGCCATGACCGTGGACCTCGACCCCGCCGGACGCGTCGGTTCGATCCACCTGGACGCGGTCGCCCCGCGCGCCTGACCTCAAGCCCGCCGAACCCGGCCCGGTTCGGTCAGGTGCCGGCGCCGGACCCTACCGCCGGTCCGCCGTCCGGCCCCGTCGGCTTCGGCGGACGGGGCGTCAGTGGGGTGTCCTAGCCTCTCGGTCATGGGCACGGAACAGCAGGTGGACGGGCTGATCGAGCAGCTGCGGTGCGGAGCGGGCGACGGGCGGGAGGCGGTCGACCGGCTGGTGTCGGCGGGCGAGCCGGTCGTGCCTGCGCTGCTCGCCGCACTGCCCGGCTTCGACCGGTCCGGGCGGGCGGCGGTCGGGCAGGTGCTGCGCGGGATCGGCCCGGCAGCCTGCCGGGTGGCGGTCGAGGTGCTCACGGGGGGCGGCACGCCGCCGACGACGTGGGAGCTCACCGCCGTGCTCGACATGCTCGACGACCGCTGCTCGGACGAGTTGACGGGCCTGCTGCGGCACCCGCTGCCGCAGGTCCGCAGCGCCGCGCTCCACGCCCTGGGGGCTCTGGGGCGGGCGGGCGCGCCCGCGGTGCTCTCCGTCCTGCCGCTGCTCGCCGACGGGCGGGATTCGTCCTCGGCCGAGCGGGCCCTGCGGGCGATGGGCCCCGGGATCGTCCCGGAGCTGCTGGCCGTCCGGGCGGCGGGCCCGGGCCGTCTGCGGCGCCATGCCCTGCATGCCCTCGCCGCGCTGGGCGCCTGCGACCGACTGACGGAGCGTGACCGCAGGACGTTGGAGCGGCTGGTGCGGATCAAGCTGATCGACGACCGGCGCCCCGACCCGGACTGGGACTACCACTGGGTCGCGGTGCCGGGCGACACGTACGAGGGCGCGTTCGAGGTGCTGGGGCTGCACGACCGGATCCCCGCCACGCTGGCGATGGGCGTGTCCGGCCGGATCCACGACGAGGCGGTCGTGCCGGGCCCGGACGGCACCGGGCTGACGGTGAACCGGGTGTTCGTCACGCCCGAGATCGCCGGGTGGCGGCTGCTGTTCGGCGGGATCCTGGTGAACTGCCCAGACGAGGGGGTGCTGGAGCTGCTCGCCGAACGGTGCGGGCAGGCGTGCTACTTCGGCCGGGACGGCTACGACGACGAGCACCTGTGGGCCGTTGCGGAGCGGGGCCGCGGCATCGTCCGTTCCTACGCGACGTACCGCGAGCCCGCCTGGACGGGCGAGCCGCTCCCCTGGGAGGAGCCGCAGACGGCGGACCCGCAGTGGGAGCCCGGCCTGTACGAGCCCAACGCCTCGCTGGAGTCGGATTCGCAGGCGGTGGCCGCCCGGCTCTGCGTCGACCCCGAGGACATCGGCGACGACACCCCGATGACCGGTCACGGCTGGTTCGCGCTGACGGCGCCCGGTGTCGGGCACGGGGTCTTCCCCGGGGTTCTCTCCATCTGACGGACCGCTGACCGAGCGCTGACCGACCGACGGAGACCGGGGTGGGTGTGAACGGGACGGCGGTGGCCGCCGGCCGCGGAGCTGCTGCCAGGCTTCGCCGGCACGCTGCCGGAAGTCCTCGCCGCGCACGGAAGTCGGCCGCCGGCCGGTGAGGCTTCGGCCCCTGGTCCGGCATCCCGTTCTCGGTGAGACTGGCCTCGACCGCCGTTCCACGAGGGGGAGACATGAAGCGGTGGAGGAACCGCCTGCTGAGCGTGCTGTTGGTCGCGCCGCTGCCGGCGATCGGCTGCCTGGTGTGGTTGGCGTTCGCCGGGCGGGGCGGTTGGGCGGTGCTGGGGGCCGTCGTCGCGGGCGCCGCGGCCGTCGCCGGGTTCGGGGTCTGGGCGTTCCTGCTGCTCATCGGCAAGGCGCTGCGTGACTGCAGGTTCTGACCGCGGGTCGGGGCCGGGTGTCAGAGCCCGCGGGCGACGGCGGCGAGCACGGTCTCGACGGCGAGCCCGAGTTCGTCGGCCGGGAGGTCGCGCAGCGGGCCGTCCACGAGCAGGTCGGCGAGGCCGTGCACGGCCGACCAGGCCGTGTACTCCGCGCCGGGCCGCCGCTCGGGCGGGAGTTCGCCGACCTCGACGAGTTCGTCGAGGCGGGCGGCGAGCAGGGTGTAGGGGTCGGTGCCGCCGCCGTCCTGGGGCGGCCGGGGGTGCTTGGCACCGTGGGCGGCGGCGCCGGAGAAGGCGGTGCGGAACCAGCCGTGCTCGGTGAGTGCGAAGTCGACGTAGGCGCGGCCGATGGCCGCCAGCCTGGCCCAGGCGCGCGGCGCGGGATCGTCCGCGGCCACCTGGGCGGTGCGCTCGACCATCAGCAGGCCGAGCTGCTCCATGCAGCGGGCGGCGACGGCGGCGAGTAGGTCCTGGTGGTCGGCGAAGTGCCGGTAGGCGGCGTTGTGCGAGACCCCGGCCTCGCGGCTGACGGCGCGCAGCACGACGGCGGACGGGCCGCCGGTGCGGGCGAGTTCGACACCGGCCGCGACCAGGGCCGCACGGAGATTCCCGTGGTGATATGTCCGATTCTCCAAGGTTTCACCGCTTTTCCTACTAGATGTTGACAGTGTCCACTTCGAGTGGAAACGTGTCAATCACCGCATGTTGTCACTGTCAACATGCTCGGCGGATGGAGCCACTGATGCCCGCCCTCACCCCTCGCCGACGCCTCCTCGTTCTGGCCACGGTCTGTCTGGCCGCGTTCGCGATCAATCTCGACACCACGATCGTGAACGTCGCGCTGCCCGACCTGAGCCGGGAGTTGGACGCCACCACCCGCGACCTGCAGTGGGTGGTGGACGGCTACAACCTGGCCTTCGCCGCGCTGGTGCTCACGGCGGGCTCGCTCGGCGACCGGTTCGGCCGCCGGCCCGCGCTGCTGTGGGGGCTCGGCGGTTTCGCCGCGACCAGCGCCCTCGGCAGCGCGGTCGGCTCTCCGGGCTGGCTGGTGGCGGTCCGCTTCGCGATGGGCGCCTGTGCGGCGACCATCTTCCCGACCACCCTGTCGATCATCACCAACACCTTCCCGGACCGCCGCTCCCGGGCCAAGGCGGTCGGCGTCTGGGGTGCCGTCACCGGCCTCGGCGTCGCGGTCGGCCCGGTGGTCGGCGGCCTGCTGCTGGCCCACTTCGGCTGGCCGTCGGTGTTCCTGGCCCTGGTGCCGGTCGCCCTCCTCGCCTTCGCCGCCACCTGGGCCTGGGTGCCCGAGTCGAGCGACC
This sequence comes from Kitasatospora sp. NPDC085879, assembly GCF_040686255.1. NCBI lineage: Bacteria > Bacillati > Actinomycetota > Actinomycetes > Kitasatosporales > Streptomycetaceae > Kitasatospora > Kitasatospora sp. NPDC085879. The sequence continues at coordinate 43,868 of NZ_JBFBJZ010000044.1, forward strand.
CGGCCTCGGCCCGCCTCGACCTGCCCGGGCTGGCCGCGTCCTCGGCGGCCATCGGCATCCTGGTCTACACGATCATCGAGGCGCCGAGCCGCGGCTGGGACGCCCCCGCCACCGTGGCCGGCTTCGCCGCCGCCGCCGTGCTCGCCGCGGCCTTCGTCCGGATCGAGCGGGGCCGCGCCCACCCGATGATCGACATGACGCTCTTCCGCACGCCGGCCTTCTCGGCCGCCAGCGGCGCGGTCACCGTCGCCTTCTTCGCCCTCTTCGGCTTCATCTTCCTGGTCACCCAGTACTTCCAGTTCGTCCGCGGCTACGGGACGCTCTCCACCGGCGTGCGGGTCCTGCCGGTGGCACTGACCATCGCCGTCGGCTCGCTCGGCGGGGTCGCCCTGGTCGCCCGGCTGGGCACCCGCGCCGTCGTCACCACCGGCCTCGTCCTGCTCGGCGTCTCCTTCGCCTGGATCGCCGCCTCGCCGACCTACATGCCGTACGACCGGATCGTCGGCCAGATGGTGCTCATCGGCCTCGGCCTCGGGCTCACCACCGCCCCCGCCACCGAGTCGATCCTCAGCGTGCTGCCGCCGGCCAAGGCCGGTGTCGGTTCCGCGGTCAACGACGCCACCCGCGAGGCGGGCGGCACCCTGGGCGTCGCCGTCCTGGGCTCGGTCTTCACCTCCGTCTACGCGAGCCGGCTGGCCGACACCTCCTTCGCCGCCCTGCCGCCCCGGACGGCCGCTGCGGCCGAGGACTCGGTCGCGTCCGCCCTCGGTACCGCCGCCGGCCTCGGCCGGGCCGATCTGCTGACCGCCGTCCAGACCTCGTTCATGGACGCCTTCCACCTCGCCTGCCTGGTGGCGGCCGGGGTCGCCCTGCTCGGCGCGGTGGGCGCCCGGCTGGCGCTGCCCGGACGTCCCCTGCCGGTCACCGTGCCGGAGTACAGCGGCCGGGAGACGGCCGGAGCGGCGGCCGGAGCAGAGGCGCCGGGGAGCAGCGACCGGGCCCTCCGCACGGGCTCGGGACCTCGCACCGGACGCCGCGCCGCCGTACCGGAACGGCGCACCTGACCACGGTGCCGTCCGGCTCCTCTTCCGGCCGACCGCTCGTGGTGGAAGGATCGGACAGCGTGACGGGAGCCCGCGCGGCCGACCCCGCGCTCTGCCCGAAGTGCTCGTCCCCGGTGGCCGACGACCCGCGCTTCACCTCCTGGTGCCCGGCCTGCGAGTGGAACCTCGACCCCACCCCGGCCCCGGCACCGGCCGGCTCGGCCCGTGAGCGGCGGCGCGCCGAGCACCGCGACCGGAAGGAGGCAGCGGCCCGCCGCACCGTCCGGGCCCGGGTGGAACGGGTGTACACGGCCACTGCGGCCGGCCGGTCCGCGGTCCGCGACCCGGCATGGCTCGGGGCCGCCGTCCTCGCCGGCGCCGTGCACCTCACCACCCTGGCGCTCGCCGCCGGCGCCCTCGTCCTGCTGATCGCGGCACCCACCTGGCCGCTGCGGGTGCTCGGCCTGTTCGCCGCCCTGCTGGTCTGCGCACTCCGCCCGCGGCTGGGACGGCTGCCGCGCGACTCCGCGCTCCTGCGCCGTGGCGACGCCCCCGCGCTCTTCGCGCTGACCGACCGGGTCGTGCAGGCACTCGGCGGCAGGCCGGTCGACACCGTCCTGGTGACCCGCGAGTTCAACGCCCGCTTCGGCCGGATCGGCCTGCGACGCCGCCGCGTGCTCTGGCTCGGCCTCCCGCTGTGGGCCGTGCTGACGCCGGGCGAGCGGCTGGCCATGCTCGGCCACGAGACGGGACACCAGGTCAACGCGGACAGCCGGCGCGGCCTCTGGCTGCGCTCGGCCCTCGCCGCACTCGACGAATGGGAGGAGCTGACCCGGCCGGCCCTGTACCGGCCGTCCTTCGGCACCTTCGTCGAGCTGGCCGCCGCGGCCCTCCTCCAGCTGCTGATGCGGCCGTTCAACCTCGCGGCCCGCGCCCTGCTGGACCTGCTCGACCGGCTGACGCTGCGCTCCGGTCAGGCCGCCGAGTACCGCGCCGACCGGCTGGCCGCCGACCTCGCCGGCCGCGAGGCCGCCATCGGCCTGCTGCACACCCTGATGCTGCGGCAGACGGTCACCACCTCCCTGCAGCGCATGCGCGCCGACCACGCCCGACGGCCCGCCGGTCGCACCGGCGCGCCGGCCCCGACCGCCGGGCCCTGGCAGGAACTCGCCGCCCGCACGGCCGCCGTCCCACCGCTGGAACGCGAGCGGCTGTTGCGGCTCTCCGCCCGCGAGTTCGGCACCGTCGACAGCTCGCACCCGCCCACCCACCTGCGGCTCGCGATGCTCGGCAGCCGACCGCCCACGCCGGCCCGGCTGCGGCCCGCCGCCGCGGAGTGGGCCGCGATCGACGCCGAGCTCGCGCCCGCCGCCCGACGGATCGCCGCGGACCTGGAACTCGGCGGCTGAGCCGGCGGACCGAGGTGTCCGGGCGTGCCGTCGGGGACGGCCGGGTGGCGGCCCTCAGCGAGCCGGGCGCGGGTAGCGGCGGTTGGCGCGCATGGCCGCGCGGACCTCGGCCGCGCGGCGGGCCTGCTCGGTGGGGTCGAGGCGGCGGCCGCCGGGTTCGTCGTCCGCGCGGACGTCGATGACGGTGTTGTTCGGGCGGCACCAGGGACAGACCCGCGACTGGTCGAGCAGCCAGCCGTCCTCGCAGCCCAGCGGGCAGGTCGGGGCGGCGACCAGTTCGAGGGCGATGTCGTCGGCGCGCTGCAGCAGCTCGGGCCCGGCCAGCTGGGCGTACCGCTCCCACCAGCGGCGCTCGATGCGGTCGCGGATCCGGCCGGCGGGGGTGCCGTCGGCGAGCTGGCGGGCGATGTCCTGGCGCACCGTGTGCGGGAGGCCGCCCCGCTGGTCGAGGGCGCGCATCAGCGGGCCCGGCACCGCGGCGGCGGCCCAGGCGGCCGGATCCTGGCCGCGGGCCGGGAAGGCGCTGCTCATGGCATTCCTCCGGGCGTCGGTCGGTTCGGTCCCAGTGAATCCCGCCGGGGCGGCGCGGCGCAACGCCGCCCCGGACGGGACCGCGGGTCTGGTCACAGGAGCTCGCGCAGGGCCCGCCACTCCAGGTAGAGCAGGAACCGGATGTGGTTGTACGCGGCGTGCAGGTCGCCGCTGCGGTCGTCGACCATCTTCGTGGTGCCGTGCTCCTTCTTGAACGGCTTGCCGTCGCGGCCGTTGACCGCGATCAGGTTGAGTTCCTGGAGGCGGGTGAGCGCGGGCGAGGCGGCGAACATGTCCGCGGCGATGATGCCGTTCATCTCCCGGCCGGCCTCGTCGGTGGACGGCGGCCGCTGCACCACCGCGGCCCGGGCGCGGAGCCGGGTGACGATCGCGGCCCGGCCGGCCCGGAAGACCGGGCCCCAGTCGATGGTGAGCCGCTCGGCCTGCTGCGTCGGGCGGCCGCCGTTCACCACGAGGTCGACGGTGCCGACGTTGAGCTTGCCCATCAGCACCGTCCGCGCCTCGACCGCTCCGCGCAGGGACACCAGGTGCACGGCGAGCCTGCGCTCCTCGGCCGTGGCGAGGACGGCCGGGAAGACGAAGCCCTCGGCGCGGTCCACCTCCGGACGCCACTTCCAGCCGTTCGGGGTGGTGATGAGGGCGGCGAGCACCGGGTCCAGCAGGCTGGCTCCCGGGGCGAGCGCGCACGGCAGGGTGCTCGCGGTGGGCGGGACGAGACCTGCGACCACGGCGCGCAGCGGCGCGAACGGGACGCCCTGGAACTGCTGCGGATCGCCGTGGTTGGTCCACCGGTCGACCTCGTAGGAGTCCTGTGCGGTGACTCCTCCGGCGTCGGCGAAGCTGAAGAGGTTCACCGCATCGTGGATCAGTTCGCTGCCGGAGACCCGGCCGCCCGGGCCGGGCCGGAAGTTCCACCAACAGGTGGTCCTGGCGACGACCGGCGGAATGTGCGTGGTCATGGGATCCCCCCCGGGTTCCGGCGGCCGCGAACGGGCGGCCGCTCGCTCCGATGCTGGCACCGCGTGCGCCGCACCTGGAAGGGAGCGCGCGGGAGTGGTGGCGCTGTCCACCGGCGCACGGCGGCCGCCCGCGCGCCACCCCCCGGGCCCGTGGGCGCACGGACGCGGGCGGAGGTCGCCGGCCGTGCATGAAGGGCGGCCCCCGTGGGGGAGGTTCCTGGCCGACCGTCCCTCCGGCTGGAAGGCCCGACCGTGACCCGGCACCCCTCCCCCACCTCCGTCCCGACGACCGAATCCGCATCCGAATCCGGACCTGCGCCCGGGTCCGGGTCCGACCGGTCAGCGCCGGTCGTCCGCGCGGACGCCCTGGTCCGCGACGACCGGGGCCGCGTGCTGCTGGTCGTTCCCGACCGCCCGGACGACACGACCGGTACGGGGGGCACGGGAGGCACGGAGGGCTGGGAGCTGCCCGGCGGGGCGGTCGGGGACGAGGAGCCCGCGCCGGCGCTCGTCCGCGGGCTCGCCGCCTGCCTCGGCCGGTCCGCCGAGGTGGGCCGTCTGCTGGCGGTCGACACCGTTCCGGCCCGGCAGCGGGGCCGCACCGTGCTCGCCCTGGTGTACGCCGTCCGCCTCGACGACGGTCCGGCGGCGGACGCGCTCGCCCCGCGGTCCCCGGAGTTCCGCGCGGTCGCCTTCCATCCCGAACAGGAGGCGCTCACCCTGCTGCCGCCGCCCGCGGCCCGGCGACTCGCGGCCGCCGTCGCGGCCGAGCGCGGGGCGCACACCGCGGCGCTGCGCGACGGCCACCGCCCGCCGATGGGTCCGCGCGACCACTACGCGCAGCTGCCCGCGCCGATGGCGGCCGCCACCGCCCTGGTCACCGACACCGCGGGCCGGGTGCTCGTGCTGCACCCCGGGTACAAGGACCACCTGGAACTCCCGGGCGGAATGGTGGAGGCCCACGAGTCGCCGGGGCAGGCCGCGGCGCGGGAGCTGATGGAGGAGCTGACGCTGGACGTGCCCGTCGGGCGGCTGCTGGTCGTGGACACCGCCTCGGCGTCCGCGGTGAAGCACGGCCGGGCCCTGACCTGCTTCGTCTTCGACACCCCGCCCCTGACCCCGCAGCAGGCCGCGGGCCTGGTGTTCGCGGACGGGGAGATCCGGGCGGCGAGCTGGCTGCCGCCCGAGGAGGCCGTGCGCCGCCTGCCGCCGGTTCTGGCCGCGCGGGTCTCCGCGGCACTGCGGGCCCGCGAGGACGGCGGCCTCGTCCACCTGGAGGCGGGCCGCCCGGCCGGACCGGCCTGACCGCCGGTCACGAGCCGCCGCGGCCGCGAGGCTGGGAGGCCAAGAGGCCAAGAGGCTACGAGCCTACGAGGCCGCGATCGGCAGGTGCGTCCTGAAGACGGTGCCGTCCGCTGCCGGGACGAGCGCGAGCCCGCCGCCGTGGTGGCGGGCGATGTCGCGGGCGATGGGCAGGCCGAGGCCGGCGCCGCCGTGGTCGCGGCTGCGGGCGTCGTCGAGGCGGGTGAATCGCTCGAAGATCCGCTCCCCGTCCTCCGGGGCGACCGCGGGGCCGTCGTTGGCGACGTCCAGCACGGCCCGCCCGGCACCGGGATCGCGGTACAGCCGCACGGTCACACCCCGGCCGGCGTGGCGCTGGGCGTTGTCCAGCAGGTTGGTCAGCAGCCGGCCGAGCCAGAGCGGGCTGCCGGCCACGGTGATGCCCTCCGCCAGGTCGAGGCGGACCGGGTGGGGGTCGCCGGCCCGGGCCCGCACGGTGGAGTCGACCAGGTCGGCGAGGTCGACGGAGTCGTCCGGCCGGTCGGGGCCGGCGGAGTCGAGCCGGGCCAGCAGCAGGAGGTCGGTGGCGAGGGCCTGGAGCCGGTCGGTGTCCTCCAGGGCGCCTTCGAGCAGGGCGGTGCGCACCGCCGGGTCGGGATGGGCGAGCGCGACCTCCAGCTGGGTGCGCAGGACGGCGAGCGGGCTGCGCAGCTCGTGCGAGGCGTCCGCGATGAAGCGGCGCTGGCGTGCCCCGGCGGCCTCCAGCCGGGCCAGCATGGCGTTCATGGTGCCGGCCAGGCGGGCGATCTCGTCGTCGGCGGCCGGGACGGGCACCCGGAGGTCCAGCTGCCGGTCGCCGACGGCGGCCACGCCGGCGCGGATCGCCTCGACCGGGGCGAGCGCCCGGCCGGTGGTGCGCCAGGTGAGGACGCCGACGGTGAGCAGCAGCAGCGGGCAGAGCGCCAGGAGCGCGGCGGCGGCGACGTCCTGGGCGGCGTCCACGGTGCGCAGCGACGAGCCGACGTGCACCGTCACCGGACCGTTGGGGGTGGTGGCGGTGACGGTGGCGACCCGTTGACGGTGCTCCTCGCCGAGCGGCCTCAGGTCGAAGGTGGTACGGCCGTCGGGCGCTCCGACGGGGGCGAGGGCGGGACGGCCGGCCACGTTCTGGCTGGTGGCCACCACCCGACCGCGGGCGTCGACGACCTGGATGAAGTCGGTGCCGTGGTCGAGCGGCAGGAGCGGGGTGAGCTGCTCGTCGGCGGCCAGCCTGGCGACGGCACGGGCCTGCTCCCGGGTGCCGCTCTCCACCGTGTGTTCGAGGTTGGCGTGCAGCAGTCCGAGCAGTGCGGCGGAGGCGACCAGGAGGGCCGCGCCGACGGTGGTGCAGGCGGCGAGGGTGGTCCTGGCACGCACCGAGCGCGGGGTGAGGCGCGCCGCCAGCACGGCCGGTCGGGCGGCTGCGGAGTGGCGGCGGACGGCGGCGCGCAGCCGGCCGGCGCGCAGCCGGGCGGTGCGGGAGCGCCGTATCGTGAGCCCGTCCGCTGCGGGCGCGGGGGGCGTCGTCGGGTCAGCCACCGTCGGCCGCCAACCGGTAGCCGGCGCCGCGCACGGTCTGGAGTGCCGCCCGCCCGAACGAGGTGTCGATCTTGCGGCGCAGGGCGCTGATGTGGACCTCGACGATGTTCGGGTCGCCGTCCGGGCCGGACTCCCACACCTCGTCGAGGATCTCCCGCTTGGTCACGACCTCCCCGGCCCGCCGGGCGAGGTGGTCGAGCACGGCGAACTCGCGGGCGGTCAGCCGCACCGGCGTCCCCGCGCGGGTGCAGGTGCGCCCGGCGGTGTCGACGACGAGGTCGCCGAGGACGGTCGCGCGGGGCGCCCGGCTGCCGATGCGGCGGGCCAGCGCCCGCAGCCGCGCGACCAGCACGACGTAGGAGAACGGCTTGGAGAGGAAGTCGTCGGCGCCGGTGTCCAGTGCCTCCGCCTCGTCCCACTCGCCGTCCTTGGCGGTGAGCATGAGGATGCCCGCATCGTTCCCGGCGGCGCGCAGCAGCGAGCAGACCCGGTAGCCGTTGAGGCCGGGCAGCATGATGTCCAGCACGATCACGTCGTACGGGTGCTCGGCGGCGCGGGCGAGGCCCGTCAGCCCGTCGTTGGCGACGTCCACCGTGAAGCCCTCGGCCGTCAGGCCGTGCCGCAGGGCGGCAGCCAGCCGCCGTTCGTCCTCCACCACCAGTACCCGCATGCGGTACAGGGTGACAGGTGCCCGCGGCCGCTCCCTGAAGGGGTCTTCAGCTTCTTCAGCACCGCTTCAGGAACGTTCCCCCATGCTGGCGCCCGCCGCACCGGCCGGGCGAGGGCCCGGCGGCGGCGTGCGGCGCCCGAACGGGAACGAGCGGGCGGGAACAAGCGAGGAGGAGAGGCGGCCGATGAGCGAGCCTGTGGGTCCGGCGGACCCGGGTACGGAGAGCGGTAAGGAGCCGGCGGCGGGCAGCCCTGCGGGGCGGCGGACCGCGGCCGGGCGGTGGGTGCGCGGCCGCTGGGTCGGCGGGCGGACGGTGCGCTGGGTGGCGGTCGGGGCGGCCGTGGTCGTGCTGGGCGGTGCCGCGGCCGCGGCCGTGCACCACGCGGAGGAGCACCACGGGATGCGGGTCGCCGCCCGGGACGGCCTGCCCGGCGGAATCGGTGCCCCGCGGCTCCGGGACGGCCGTGGTGAGGGCGGCGAGCGGCACGTGGAGGTCGGACGTCCCGCGGACGGCGGACGGGTCGTGGACGGCGGGCGGGACGGCGACGGCGGGCGCGCGACCGGGGGCGCGGCGATACCGCGGCTCGCCCCGGCGCCGCTGCCGGAGCTCGCCGCCGGGGACGCGGTGGCGAAGGCCGCCGCGGCCGTGCCGGGCGGCAAGGTCGAGGCGCTGCGCCCGGCGGACCGTCAGGGTGGCGGCCGCAGCTGGCAGGCGGTGGTGATCGGCACGGACGGCGTCCGGCACCTCGTCACCGTGGACGGCACCACCGGCGCTGTCACCGGCAACACCGTCCTGGACGGCTCGGTGGGCTGACCGAACCGTCTGCCGCGCCCGGTGCGGCGGCCCTCCCGACGAGCGCCGCCGCACCGTGGACGGACCCGCGCATTCAGCCGCGGAAGGCCTCCGGTCGCTCGGGCGAGGCCGCGGCAAGGGCCTTCTCGACCTCGGCGACGCCGCCGCGGAGACCGTACACGGGGCTGTCGGGCTGCTGGCGCCAGGAGTCGTCGATGGTGCCCGCGTCGACCGTGTCGAAGCCCAGCTCGTCGATAAGGTCACGGACCAGCTGCTTGGCGGCGGGATCGTCACCGGCCACCGGCAGCGCTATCCGGTCGGCGTCGCCCTGGGGGCGCGGCCTGTCCAGCAGGTCCTGGGCGTAGGTGCCGTTGAAGGCCTTCACCACCGGGTGGCCCAACCGGTCGCTGGTCCAACGGCTCTCGGTGAGCCCGTCCTCGATGGCGGCGATCCGACCGTCCCGCTGGCGGGGGTAGTAGTTGCCGGTGTCGATGACCACGAAGCCGGCGGCGGCGCCGTCGAAGAGCCCGGCCGGCAGGTCCGTCACGTTCTTCAACGGGACGGTCACCACCACGACCTCGGCGCCCTCGGCCGCCTCCGGAACCGTGACGGGTGTCGCGCCGGTCTCCTCGGCCAGTGCCGCCAGGGTCTGCGGGCCCCGCGAATTGGCCACCCGTACCTCGTGGCCGAGGGCCGTGAGCCGGCGGGTGAGGTTGCCGCCGATGTTTCCGGCGCCGATGATCCCGATCTTCATTGCACGCTCCCTGGGTGGCCACGGGCGGCCCGGTGGCCGCACGTCGTACCCGAACCCGCCCGACGCCCTCCCTATTTCCGCGAACCCGTTCGACCGGCGGAATTCACCCGGGCGAGGGACGGACTGACGCAGGATCAGGCATGTACGGGTCGTCAGCCGACCGGCGGGCGGAAGCGGCGCTCGGCCGGGTCGTACGCCTCGACCGTGCCGGAGGCGATGTCGAAGACCCAGCCGTGCAAGGCCAGGGCCCGCCGCTCCAGGGCCTCGGCGACGGAGGGATGGGTCCGCAGGCGGTCGAGCTGGGCGACCACGTTGGCGCGCACCAGCGCGGCCACCCGCTGCTCGACCCCGGGACCGCCGTCGGCCACCGGCGCGGCCGCCCCGCCGCCCGCGGCGTGCCGCAGCCACGCGGCGACCGACGGCAGCCGGTCGAGGCCGTCGCCGGTGGCGAGGGCGGTCATCGCGCCGCAGTCGGAGTGGCCGCAGACGACCACGTCGCGGACGCCCAGGGCCCCGACCGCGTACTCGATGCTCGCGGCGACCCCGTCCGCCCCGGCCGGGTGGGGCGGCACCAGGTTGCCGGCCGTCCGGACGACGAACAGCTCGCCGGGTCCGCGCTGGGTGATCAGCTCGGGCACCACCCGGCTGTCGGAGCAGCCGATGAAGAGCGCCTCGGGCCGGTGCCGGCCGGCCAGCTCCGCGAACAGCGCCGCCCGCGGCGGAAAGGCCTCGCGCCGGAAGCGCCGGAGCCCGTCGGTGATGTCCTGCATGCCCCCGACTCTGCCCGACCCGTACCTATAGCGTCCAAGAGCAGAAATCCATACCTCCCATTGACACCATCTATGATCGGCCCATGGAGCTGCGTCACCTGCGCTACCTGCTCGCCGTGGCGGAGCACGCGAGCTTCACCAGGGCCGCCGAGGCGCTGCACATCTCGCAGCCGACGCTCTCGCAGCAGATCAGGCAGCTCGAACGCACGCTGGGCGTCGAACTGCTCGACCGCACCGGCCGCCGGGTGCGGCCGACCGACGCGGGCGAGGCCTACCTGCGGCACGCCCGCCGGGCGCTGCGCGAGCTCGCGGCCGCCGAGCGCGCCGTGCAGGACGTGCAGGACCTCTCGCGGGGCACGCTGCGCCTGGCCACCACGCCGACCTTCAGCGCGTACCTCACCGGTCCACTGGTCGCCGCGTTCCACGCCCGCCACCCCGGGATCGCCCTGGACGTCCGGGAGGGCACGCAGGACCGGATCGAGGCGGAACTCCTCGAGGACGCGCTCGACCTGGGCATCGCCTTCGGCGGGAGCCACCGGCCCGGGGTCGCCGCGCAACCGCTCTTCCCGGAGAGCCTGGTGCTCGCCGTCGGCCCCGGCCATCCGCTCGCCGGGCGGCGGGAGCCGCTCCCCGCAGCCGCGTTGGCCGGGTACCCGCTCGCGCTGCTCAGCGGCAGCTTCGCCACCCGACGGCACCTGGACGCCTACGCGACCGAGCACGGTCTCCGGCTGCAGGCCGCGGTCGAGGCGGCGTCGATCGCCGTCCTCGTCGACCTGGTCGCCGCCGGCACCCTCGCCACGGTGCTGCCCGACCCGGCCGTCCTGCGGCACCCGGAGCTGTACCCGGTGCCGACCGATCCGCCGCTCCCCGCCCGCACGGTCGTCCTGCTGCACCGGGAGAGCGCCTACCGCAGCGCCGCGCTGCGCGCCTTCACCACGGCGGCGCTGGCCCACGGCCCGGGCGACGGCCGACCGGGCCGGTGAGAACCGGCCGCGCATGATCCTTCCGGTGGCGGGCAGCCGCTCCGGCGCACCGTCCGACACCAGCACCGTCCGACACCGGCGTGAGGCGAACGCGCAGCCGTCCGCAGGCCGGCGGTCAGGCCGTCGCGCCGAAGTCCCCGGGCTCCGGCCCGCCCCGATCGGTCGGGCCGTCGACCAGGTCGGCGCCGGTGACAGTGGCCGGTGTTCCATGTCCGGGGCCGAGGGCGGCGAGCTCGTCGAGCAGGGCGCCGAGGGCGGTCAGGGCCGCGCGGTCGTGCGAGCGGGCCTCGGGCTCGTCCGGGAGGGCGCGGTGGGGGTGGTGCCGGGCTGTCATCGCTCCTCCTCGGGGAAAGCGGGTCGTCCGGGGCTCGGCCGGCGGGCGGGTGCACCGGCCGTGGGCATCCGCTACCCGGTGTCGCCGGGTACGTCCGAACGGGTGATCGGCCCCGGGCCGAGGCGGGTCGCGGTCCGTGGGTCACCGGTGGCCAGGCCTAGGGCTTCCAGCAGCAGGCGGAAGTCCGCCCGATCATGAGCGTGGTTGGCGACCACCGTGCGGACCCGGTGGACGGTCTCGTCCTCGACGAGGTCGACGGGCTCGACGATCTCGCCCAGGGCGGCCAGGTCGCGGTCGGCGTGTGTCATGGGAGGCTCCCTTCGCCGTGTGCGGACGCGGAACCTCTCAGGCTACTGCGGCCGACGAGCGGTCGGCAGCTCAGGCCTGCCGGGCCGCCGGGCGCCGCCGCTCGGCGACGCGGGAGGGCGCCGGGGTCAGGACCGAGGCGACCGAATCGCCGTGGCAGGACTCCAGCGGCGCAGCCTGCCTACGGGCTCGGGCGGCGAACCGGTGCAGCACCGGGTCGAGACTCCGGTTACAGGCGGCTGCAGCCGCCTGTCCTGCTTCAGCAGGCCAAGGCGTTCGGCGGCGCCGAGCAGTCTGCGGTGGCGCCTGCGGGGCACGCCGAGGTCGGCCATGAGCCGTTCCAGTACCGCGCCGTCCTCGGCGACCTCCGCCGCCAGGCGCCACAGCTCGGGCCCGCGGGTGCCTGAGCCGTGCACCCGGGCGATGAGGTGAGCGACGGCGGTGCCGGCCTCCCTCGCTCGGTGCGGCCCGAACGGCCGACGGGGCGTCTGCCCGGCACCGGCCCGCTCAACCACCGCACTCCGCGAGGGCGGCCGACGCTCAGTAGGGCCGACGCCCAGTGGGGCCGACGCTCAGTAGGGCAGCGGCCGACCCGACGGCGTCCTCAGATCGAGCGGCGGCCGCGGCCTCCCCCGGACGGGGCGTACAACCACCTTGATCCTGGTCATCACCGTCACCTCCTCGGTCCCCGGCCTGGCGGGACGTCTGCCCACCTGCGCCGTTCCCACGCCTACCGGATCTTTGCCCCGCCGACGCCCCGGCCAATCTCCTCGGCCCCCCGGGTCTGCGACAGGCCCTCAGAGCGGCCTGCTGTCGGCCAGAATGGCCCGTGCATGCGTCACATACCGTGCGAAAAGCTCGGGATGGGCGCTCCGCCCGACGTCGGTGACCGGCGCATCGGCCCTGCGCATGCCGGCGAGATAGGGCGAAACCCTGCACCGTCCGCTCTCGCGCTGGGGATCGACGAGGCTGAGGTAGCAGGTGGGCAACTGCCCCGTGAACCGCACGGTGATGGTTCCGGGGTGCCCCTCGCCTGCGAACCGGTCGCGGACGGCCTGGAGTTGGCGCGCGGACTCCGCGGTCCTGGCGGGCAGGTCCGGATCTGCGATGCTCCGGGCGTATGCGGCCAACAGGTCGGAGCCGGGATCCGGCAGAACGTAGGTGACGTTCACGCCACGGCTCAGCAGTCGCCGAACGGGGCCGGTGAGGTCCTCCTCGGGCCGGGAGACGTAGAGGCTGACCAGACTGCGGAGGCCGATGCCGATGTCGATCACCTCGTGCGCGGCTCCCTCCAGGAAGCGACCCTTCTCACTCGGGTCCGGACGCCCCTCGGCACGGACCGGGACCCGCCCGGCCGTGGCGAGCCGCTCGTCCAGCAGCGTCCCCATCTCGTCCAGAAATCGCCGCCGCTCGGCGTCCCGCAGGAAGAGCTCGTAGTAGAAGGGGATCGCCACGCCCGCGCAGGCGAAGAGCGCGATCTCGTTCAACGCGGACCACCAGAACCCCTGGTGCCCGTTGCTCACCAGTGCGAGGCTCAACCCGGCGAGCAGGACGCAGACGGCCAGCGCACCCCGGTACCGGCCCCAGATCCCGTGCCCCAACGCGCCCACCCCCGGCGTCCGTCCCTACGGCAACGGACTGCATACCCTTGCGGACGACCGGGCACGCGCACGAAGGCTGACGCGGCGCCAGGGCGGCGCGCGTCGGCGGCGCGCCCGGCGGAGGGGGCGCCGCCGACGGGGTGCGGGGGTCAGTGCGGCAGTGGGGGTTTGGCCGCGGTGTAGAGCCAGGCGTCGAAGAGGGGGCCGAGGCGACGGTGGGAGATCTTCTCGGCGAGGTCGAGGAGGTCGCGGGTGTCGGCGGTGCCGTAGCGGTGGGTGCGGGCCCACTCGCGGAGGAGTTGGAAGAAGTCGTGGTCGCCGATGGTGGTGCGCAGCGCCTGCAGGGTCATCGCGCCGCGCAGGTAGACGGCGTCGTAGTCGAACATGTTGTCGCGGCCGGGGTCGCCGGTCTTGAGGTGCCAGAAGGGGTCGTCGGCGGGGGCGGCGTAGTACGTGTCGAAGACCTGCTGGACGGTGGGGCCGCCGTGGTCCTCCTGCCAGAGCCATTCGGTGTAGGTGGCGAAGCCCTCGTTGAGCCAGATGTCGCGCCAGGTGCCGGGGGTGACGCTGTCGCCGTACCACTGGTGGGCCATTTCGTGGACGACGGTGAGTTCGTCGGTGCCGCCGTCGTACACCGGGCGGCTCTGGGTCTCCAGGGCGTAGCCGACGCCGACCTGGTCGATGATGCCGCCCATCGAGTCGAAGGGGTACGCGCCGAAGCGCTGCCTCTCCCAGGCGACGGCCTCGGCGGTGGTGGGGTGGAGCAGGGCGTCGTCGCCGCCGGTGGGGTCGTAGGCGGTGATGTTGGGGATGCCGCCGTCGGTGGTGCGGGTGACCTTGAAGTCGCCGATCGCGACCATGGAGAGGTAGCCGGCCATCGGCTTGCGCATCTGCCAGGTGACGGTGGTGCGGCCGTCGCGGTCCTGCGGCGGGCCGTCGGGCTCGCCGTTCGCGAGGGCCGTGACACCGGTCGGGGTGGTGATCCGGAAGGTGTAGGTGGCCTTGTCGCGGAGGTCGTCGTTGAGGGGGTACCAGGTGCGGGCGCCGTCGGGTTCGTTGAGGGCGACGGCGCCGTCCGGGGTGTTGATCCAGCCGTAGTCGCCGAGTGCCGGGTCGGAGATCCTCTCGGGGGTGCCCCGGTAGCGGACGAGGACGGTGAAGGCCGCGCCGGCACGGATGGGGCGGACCGGGACGACGGTGAGCTTCTGGCCGTTCCGCCGGTACGTGGCGGGTCTGCCGTCGACGAGGACCTGCTGGATCTCCGGGCCGGAGTAGTCGAGGCGGAAGGTCGACAGGGACCGGTCGGCGATGGCACGGACGGTCGCGCGGGCGTCCAGCAGGTGGGTCGCCGGGGTGAAGTCGAGGTCGAGGTCGTAGTGCCGGACGTCGTACCCGTTGTTTCCGCTGAGCGGAAAGTACGGGTCGGGGGCGGTGACGGTTCCGCCCGTCGGTGCGAGGGCGTGGGCGGGCGTGCCGGCGAGGAGCAGCAGGACGGAGGCGGCGGAGGCCGCCGCGGCCGCCCGGGTTCGTCTCATCATTCGCCACATCGTCCGACAGTCGGGTGGGCGGGGGCCGCCGCCGCGCCGGGGCGGCGGTCCGGGTCCTCCGGACGGCGGCCCGGGCCGGACGGGCGGTCGACCCAGGTCGGACGGGCGGTCGGCCGAAAGACTGGTGACCGAGGTGCGACGCGGCCGCGCGTGGTTGACGATGCGTCAGGTGATCGGCTTGCCTGGTGGTCAACCGGAGACGGAGGGCGACGGACGCCCTCCGGCTGATCACGACGGAGACACCGTGCGCCTTCGCCTTCACCTGCTCGTCGCGCCCCTCACCGCGGCCGTCGCCCTCGTCACGGCGAGTGTGCCCGTGGCCGCCGCCGCCGAGCGCACCGCGATCCCCTCCGACGAGTGCTCGGAGGCCGACTACCAGGGCGACACCCGCCTGGGGCCGGAGACGCTGCCGACCACCGGCCCGGTGGGGTGGGAGCTCTTCGGCTACCGGCGGACCGGCGGCCTGACGGACCAGCAGTTCCTGGCCACCTACTACAGCCCGACCGCGAACAACGGCGGCCCGGGCTGGATCTACCCGCCGGCCGACGGCTACGTGACGCGGCCGGACGGCACCCCCGTCCGCTTCGACATCACCCTCGTGCCGAACCAGAACATCGACCGGTACGGCAGCGAGTACGGCAGCTACCTGGCGCCGGAGGGCCTGCCGTACTCCTCGCGGTCGATCCCGCCGCAGAGCCTGGACAGCGTCCCGGCCTCGATCTGCAACTACCACGACTACAGGGTGCTGAAGCCGTTCAAGGTCCACGCGGGCCCGATCGCCCCCTGGTTCGCCCAGCCCGGCTACGGTCTGCAGTACCAGCTCGACACCGCCCTCGTCCCGAACGGCCCGGCCCGCCTCAACGTGCTGTGGCTCGTCGACAACGGCTACCTGGCCCGCATCTGACGCCGCACTGCCGCACCGCCGGGGCCCTCGACGAGGAGGGCCCCGGCGGTGCGCCAGGGGATGTTGAGAAGTGTCTTTCACAGCCACCGAAGCGGGAACCGGTTCACCCACGAGCGCGTCAGAGCGGCATGCAACGTGCGGAGCGCCTGTTGGCAGTGACGACGCTCGCCTGTCTGGTGTCGGCCGGTTGCTCCAGCAGCACGCCGCCGATCCACCTGCCGCCGCCACCGACGGACGTGACCGTGACGAGCTCCGACGACAATCGGACAGTGGACGTGCACGTGGGCGAGAGCGTGGGGGTGACGCTCCCTGCGGTCGATTGGGTGTTGCCGTTCGACGGCCTGTCCGACGTCCGATCCCCAGGCCCGCCTGCGGTCCTCCGCGCCGAGGGGGCACTGCTGACCCACTAACGACGGGTCCTGCCGGATCACCTCGTGCCCCGGGACGGTCACGATGC
This sequence comes from Kitasatospora sp. NPDC085879, assembly GCF_040686255.1. Lineage (NCBI taxonomy): Bacteria > Bacillati > Actinomycetota > Actinomycetes > Kitasatosporales > Streptomycetaceae > Kitasatospora > Kitasatospora sp. NPDC085879. The sequence goes on from NZ_JBFBJZ010000044.1 coordinate 59,809, forward strand.
GCTACCTCGCGATCGGTGCCGGAGTGACGATCGTGAAGGCACGGAAGCTTCAGTGCGGTGAAGCTCATGCCTGCGCCGGAACGACGGGGCTCTTCAGCGTGACGGTCGTCGTGCTGAACGCCCCGTGGTCGAAAGTGGATCAAGGTCTGCGGTGATCTCGGCGTGGGGCGTTCGGATCTGACGAACGAGCAGCGGGCTCGGCTGGAGCCGTTGTTGCCAGGCCGTCGCCGGTGACGCCGGAGGCGAGCAGGGCGGGTCAGGAAGGATGCTCGGTCGCGGGGTCGGTGATCCAGCCGCCGGTGAGGGCCAGACCGGACGGGCGGTGGACGGCGAGGAAGGCGAAGGGCCGTTCGAAGCCGGCCGCGGCCGCGGTGACCCGGTGCAGGACCTGCGGCGGGCGCGGGCCGCCCCGCACGGCGGCGACGACCGTGACGGCGGCGGCTTCGAAGCCCGCGGCGCCGAACACGGCGGTGGCGGCCTGCCTGGCCTGGGCGACCGCCAGCGGCTCGTTGCGGCAGATGCCGGGGAAGGACGCCCGTCGGGAGGCCGTCCGGAGGCCGAAGAGGTCCGCCCGTTCGAGCAGGTCGTGGTCGGCGTCGACGGTGAACGCCGCGGCGGTGAGGTCGAGCCGGTTCTCGGGGGTGGCGCTGTCGGAGGTGCCGATCACCAGGCCGGGCCACTGTGCGCCGAGCGGCAGCGCGGCGGCCGGGATCCGTCGGCTGCGCCCGTCCAGCAGGTCCAGCCCGGCGGCCAGTACGGCGCCGAGCGGTGCGTCCTCGGTGCCGAGGATCAGGTGGACGTCGATGTCGCCGGTGCCGGGCACGCGGACTTCGGTGACCGGCCCGGCCGCGGTCTCGGCGACGGCCAGCCGGTCGAAGAGGGCGGGGCCGTGCTGTCGGACGGCGGCGAAGGTGCGGCCGGTCCACGGGCCGGACTCGGGGCGGCGCCAGGTCTCCTGGAAGGGGTGGCGCCAGCGGGTGCGGACGGTCAGCGCACTGGCCAGGACGAGCAGCAGCCGGGAGTCCACCCTGAGCGGCATGGAGCGGATCAGGCCGTCGGCGTGTTCCGCCGCCCAGCCGTCGAGGGCGGCCCGGTCGGTCGCGGTGTCGCCGGTGAGGGTGCCGTGGGTGCGGGGGCCGAGTCCGGCCAGCCAGTCGGGTTCGAGCTGCAGGTGACCGCGGGTCCACAGACCGAGGGCGGCGCCGAGGCCCGGCGACGTGTGCAGCGCGGCGAGCAGGTCACGGCCGCGGGCGGCGGCCTCGTCGACGGGCAGACCGAGTGCCTCCTCCAACTCCTTGCGGACGTGTTCGTTCGCGCCCGTGGCCAGGAAGGCGAGCAGCGGCCAGAGCCCGACGGCGGTGAACACCGTCCCGCCGGCCCGGCCGTCGCCGCCGAGTTCTCCCGCGCCGAGTTCTCTCGCCCACCGCGCCGCGAGCGCGTTGACCGTCCGTGCCGTGCCCGTCGCCGTCTCCATGGCCGCCCCCGCGTCCGCCGAACCGATCGGTCAGCCGATGGTAGGGGCAGGGGTGACGGCGCGTCAGCCCCAGACGGTGGACAGGATGGTGCGGCCCTCGGCGCCGGCCGGGTCGAGGAAGCGGGGCACGCCGCCGGCCCCGATCCGCACCGGCACGGCCCGGACGCTCTTCAGGATGCGTCCCCAGTGCACGAGTTCGACGACCACGGCCTGCTGGACCTGCTCGGAGAAGGTCATGTCGAAGACGAAGTTGCCGAGGCCGTGGACGATCGGCCGGCCGCGGTAGATCTCGATCGGCTGCACCCAGTGCTGGTGCATGCCGACCACCGCGTCGGCCCCGGCGTCGATCAGCCGGTGGCCGACCGTGACCTGCTCGGCGACCGGCCGGTGCGAGTACTCCCTGCCCCAGTGCGGGACCACCACCAGGACGTCGGCGGCGGCGCGGGCGGCGCGGACGGACTGCTCCAGCGCGGCGAGGTCGGTCTCGGCGAGCGGGCCGGTGATCGGCGGCATCCGCAGCCACACCACGCCGGGCGTGCCGGGGGCCGCCTCGGGCGACTCGCCGACCGCGCAGAACGCGAGGACGGCGAACCGCAGCCCGCCGGCCGTCGCCAGGGCCGGTTCGCGGGCGGCGGCGATGTCGGCGCCGGCACCGGCGGTGGCGAAGCCCTCGCCACGGGCGATCGACACCGTCCTGACCAGTGCGTTGGGGCCGTAGTCGCCGAGGTGGTTGTTGCCGAGGGTGAGGATGTCGTAGCCGGCCCGGTGGACGCCGGCGAGGGCGCGCGGGTCGGCACCGAAGGAGTCGCCGCCGTGGGTGGCCCTCCCCTCCCTGGAGAGGGTGCACTCCAGGTTGCCGACCGTCAGCCCGGCGGCGGCCAGCCGGTCGGCGGTCTGCGCGAAGGGGAGTTCCCAGTCGCCGGCCGCCGCCATCCCGGCGCCGACCCGGCGGCCGAGCATCACGTCGCCGGTCCACAGGCTGGTGACCACCGGGTCGGGCGCGGTCACCGCGGCGACCTCGGCGGTGAGCGGGTAGTCGGCGGGGGCGGTGAGCGGATCGTGCCCGTCGACCGGCACCACCTCGGTGCCGGGCACCACGGCGTCCGCGGTCACCGCGGCGACCACCTCCTTGGCGCCGGCCGCCGCGGCGACCGCGCCCGGCCCGCGCACCACCCGCAGCCCCTGCCAGGCGGCCGCCCCGCCGGAGTGCACGGCCTCCACCTCGGCCCGGGTCGCCGTCCGGCCGATCGCCGTCGCCGGGTGGACGGCCAGCACCACCGGCATCCGGACGCCCGAACGCAACACCCCGGCGGCCGTCGTGGCACCCTCGTCGGGCCGACGATCCGGCGCGCGGCTGCTGCACGCGGCCAACACTCCCCCGGCGGCGCCGAGCAGCACGGCGCGGCGGGAGACGAGCGGCGTCATCCGGCACCGCCGGGAGCGCCGCCGCGCTGACAGGCCACCCTCACCACGCTACGCTCCGCCACCCGCGCTGCACGGCGGCCGTGTCCGGCCCGCGCTGTAGCATCCGCCGGCACAGCCGGCGAGGCGGCTTCGCCGCCGCCCTCCCCCGACTCCGCGTCCTGGACGGCTGCGGTCCGGTCGACTCCCTCACTCCGCTCACCGGCCACCCGGTGCTGCGGGAGGTGTACGTCACCGGCAGCACCGTGATCGCCGACGGAGACCTCCGCCCGCTGTTCGACCCCGCGCTCACCGTCGTGGCCGTCGAACGCGGCGCCCCGCACTACAGCCATCGCCCGGCCGACGTACGACGAGGCTAGTCCGCTTCTCTCCGAGTACCGGACCGGCCGGGGCGGGCGGCGGCCTGGTCCGCAGAGCCGCCGGTACCACGACCTCGCCGTCAGGCGGCCTCGTCGGTCCAGACGCCCTGCGGATGGTCGTGGACCGGCAGCCACAGGCTTGGCTGCGCACGGCAACCCGGGCTGGCCTGTTCGTCCGAGGGCCAGCGGTGTTCTCGGTCGGGCCAGATCAGCTGGACGACGGGGACCGGGGTCCACCGGTAGAAACCGACGGCCGTACCGAACAGGGGACGGTGCCAACTGTCGTCCACCGGTTGGAGCCGGAGCTCGTAACCCTCGATGACATCGGGCAGCAGTGTGCCGGGCTCCGTTGGTGCGCCGTCACGCAGCCGGGCGGCAGCATCTCCGACCCAGTGCATGAGCCCGTGCAGCTCCAGGCCGAACATGGCGACCTCCGGAATCCGGTACGAGTGCCACAAGCCGACAGTGAAGGCCCAGTCGGGGACCTCCGCTCCGCCACCCACGCCGACCACGTGCCAGCCGTGCTTGCGGACGTGCGCCATCGCCGAGGACCAGTGCTTCGCCCGCTGCCGCCGCGCGCGGAAGGTCGCGGAGGCGGCGGGATCGCAGAGCACGCAGGGGCACGAAGAAGTCACGGTCGGGTTGGTCACCCGGGAATCCAAGCAGACCGGGGCCGGCGGCCCCGCGGAGGGGCCGGACGGCCGCCACCAGCGGACGCCCGAGCTCCTCACCACCGCGCTCCGATGCCGCCATGTCCGCCCCCGTCGTCAACCGTCCGAACTCCTCCATGATCCCGCGGCCGGTACGGCGCCGGCCGGGCCGGCGGGAGTTGGCCGAACATGCCGGAGTGGCGACGGCTGCGCGGTTCTGCCGCCACAGGGCATATGAGCTGGGAGAACAACATGACGGTCCGTCATCACAAGGGCGGCCGGCAGGCATTGGTACGTTTACGGAGCGACCTGCTCTTCCTCCGAACACCCCGTGCTGTTCGCCCGTTGGCCGCCTGAACGTGCGCTGCGCTCGCTTGGCTTGCCCACGACATCGGGCGGAGCACGTTGAGGGGCGCGGGTATGGCAGGGCGGATCGGCCGGCGGAGTACGGGGGGCGCGTGGACGGGGCGGGCCGCACGGTTGGCGGCGGCCGCGGCGGTGCTGCCGGCGCTGCTCGACCTGACCGGCTGTGCGGGCGGTGCGGGCGCCGCCGAGGGCAGCTCGGTGACCGTGCTGACCATGGCCCCGGCCGGCTCAGGCTCCGCCGACCGCTCGGGGATCACCGCGCTGGCGGAGGCGATCGGGCGGTCCGTCAGCGCCTCGGGCGGCTTCGGCGGGCGTCGGCTGCACGTACTCACCTGCAACGAGCAGGACACGTCGGAGGGCGCGGCGGTCTGCGTCCGGCAGGCGGTGGACGCCCACGCGGTGGCGGTGATCGGCTCGTACAGCCGGCACGCCGAGGACTTCATGCCGGCGCTGGAGGCGGCGGGCATCCCCTACCTGGGCGGTTACGGGCTGTCCGGGCCGGAGTTCTCCAGCCCGCTCTCCTATCCGGTGGCCGGCGGGACGCCGGCGCTGATCGCGGGCAGCGGCCGCCAGTTGGTGACGGCCGGCTGCAGGTCGATCGCGCTGGTACGGCCGGACAACCGGACCGGCGACACCCTCACCCGCTACCTGTCCGGTGCGCTGCGGCCGGCCGGAGTGCCGCTGACCGACGTCAAGGTGGCGGAGAAGGCCCCGGACTTCGACGCCGTCGCGCGGGCCGCGGTCGGCGGCGACCGCAAGGACGGCTGTGTGACGACGGCGCTCGGTGTCGAGCAGACCCGCGCACTGCTGGACGCGTACCGCAAGCTCGCCCCGGGCCGCACGCGGCTCGGGGCGGTGCTCGGCGGCGTCCAGCAGTCGGTGGTGGACGCCACCGGCGGCAAGGCGGGCCCGCTGGAGGGCGCGCTGGTGACCGGCTGGTACCCGCCGGAGTCGTCGGCGGTCTGGGACGACCTGCGTCACACGCTGGGCGACGGAGCGCCGGGCACCGGGGTGGACACCTCCGACCTGGGGGTGCAGACCACCTGGGTCGCCTACCAGGTGTTCCTCCAGGCGGCGGACCGGCTGGCCTCGGCCGGCCTGCCGCTGACCGCGAAGACCCTGCGCAACCAGTTGGACAGCGGGGACTCGCTGGACACCGGCGGTGTCACCCCGCCGCTGGGCTGGGGCATGGCGAGCATGCTGCCGAGCGCCGAGTCGCCGCGGCTCACCAACACGTGGGTGACCTTCCAGCAGGTCGAGAACGGCCGGCTGACCCTGCAGCAGAGCGGGTTCGTGGACGTCCGCTGGGTGCTGACGGGCAAGCGCGCACCGCAGTAGCCGCGTCGGCCCGGGCGGCGGTCAGAGTTCCGGCGCGCGGTGCGTGGGGCGGCCGGCGACCACGGTGAGCAGCACCGGGAGTGCTGCGAGCTCGCCGTCGGGCACGGTGAGCGGGTTGTCGGCGAGGACGGTGAGGTCGGCCCGGTACCCGACGGCGAGCCGGCCGGCCAGGTGCTCCTCCCCGGCCGCCCAGGCGGGGTTCAGGGTGTACCCCTGGAGCGCCTGCAGCGGGGTGAGGGCCTGCTCGGGGCCGTGCGGGGGCAGCGAGAGGTCCCGCGGGCGGCGGTGCCGGGCGCCGGCCATCACGTCCAGCGGCGGGAACGGCGCGATCGGCCAGTCGGAGCCGAGGACGACCCGGGCGCCGGCCTCCCACAGGTCGCGGCAGCGGAACGCGCGGCCGGCACGCTCGTCCCCGAGCCGGCTGGACCAGTTGTCGGTGTGGTCGGCCCGGGTGTACTCGCAGCAGTGGGTGGGCTGCATGGAGGCGGTGACGCCGAGTGCGGCGAAGCGCGCCACGGTGTCGTCGGGGACGGTCTCGATGTGCTCGACCCGGTGGCGGACGGGGCCGCCTCCGACGGAGCCGTTCTCGACGGAGGCCTTCTCGACGGAGTCCAGGACGTGCCGGACGGCGGCGTCGCCGATGGCGTGCGTGGCGGTGGGGACGCCGGCCCGGTGCAGCCGGGCGACGATGCGGGTATAGGACGGCCGCGCGCCCGGTGTCCTCTCACCACCGGGCGCGCG
>NZ_JBFBJZ010000045.1:0-61871 GCF_040686255.1 Kitasatospora sp. NPDC085879
CAGCGACACCCGACCCCCTTGACCGACAACAAGCCCGATCCTGGCAGCCGGAACCATCCGCCATCACCGCTTTGCGGATTTCCCAACGGAGTCCTCACCGACGATCTGAGGCGGCGCCACAGGCTCACGCACAGGGGCGCGGGCCCGCTTCGGGCGGGCGCCGGGGGCGGGCGGACCGTCAGCCGGCCCGGTGGACGACCTCGCCGCCGAGCACGCCGAGTTCCACGCGGGCGTCCAGGAAGGCCTTCGGCTCGATCTCGAACAGGTCGTCCGAGAGCATCACCAGGTCGGCGAGCTTTCCCGGGGTGAGGCTGCCGAGTTCGTGCTCCAGATGGACGGCGTGGGCGCTGCCCAGGGTGTAGCCGCGCAGCGCGGTCGCCAGGTCGAGCGTCTCGTCGGGCATCCACGGCTCGCCGCCGGCCAGGCCGCGGCGGGTGACCGCGGTGTACAGCCCGACCAGCGGGTCCATCTCGGCGACGTTCCAGTCGCTGGAGAGCGCGAGCACCGCGCCGGCCTCGTGCAGGCTGTGCATCGGCCAGGCCTTGTTCCAGCGGTGCTCGCCGACGGCCTCGGCCCAGTCCCGGCCGGGGCCGGCGATGTCCGGCGAGCAGTGCCGGGGCTGCATGCAGGCGACCACGCCGAGCTCGGCGAACCGCGGCACGTCGGCCGGGTCCAGGCATTCGACGTGGACGACCTGGTGGCGGGCGTCGCGCGGGCCGTTGACCGCCCGGGCGTGCGCCACCGCGTCCAGCACGGTGCGGATGCCGCGGTCCCCGGTGGCGTGCACGAACGCCTGGAAGCCCGCCGCGTCCAGCCCGGCCAGTACCTCCGCGAACTCCCCCGGCGGGTAGAAGGTCTCACCGCGGTGGCTGTGGTGGCCCGCGTACGGTTCGAGCAGCGCGGCGGTGTGCGGCTCCACCACGTCGTCGATGTACAGCTTCAGCGGGCCGACCCGGAACCGGTCGGAGGTGTGCCGCCGGGCCGCCGCGGCGAACTCGGCGAGGTCCTCCGCCGTCGTGCCGCGCGGGTGGAACAGCCCGGCCACCAGTCGGGAGCGCAGCCTGCCCTCGGCCAGCGCACGCTCGAACAGCGGCAGGTCGTCGAGCGAGTTCTGCGGCTCGACCACGGTGGTGATGCCGTACCGGGCGGCCATGTCGAGGCTGCCGGCCAGCCGCCGGTACTGCCGGTCCGGGTCGGCCCACGGCAGGCCGGCGGCGCGCAGCGCGCGGTGGCCGTCCCGGGACAGGCCGCGCACCGCGAAATCGGTGAGGAACCCGGTGGGCTCGCCCGTCGCCGGGTCCTTCTGCACCGTGCCGTACGCGGTCTGCACGGTGTCCCGGTCGATGCCGAGGCGGCGCAGGGCGGCGGTGTTCAGCCAGGCGGTGTGCACGTCGTAGCTGAGCACGAACGTCGGCCTGTCCCCGGTGAACCCGTCCAGGTCGGCGGCGGTCGGCATCCGGCCGCCGGGGATCGCCGAGTAGTCGAAGGCCTCGCCCTCGATCCACTCGGCGTCCGGGTGGCTGCGCAGCCGGTCGGCGATCCGCGCGCCGATCTCGTCGAGGGTGCCGGCCCCGGCGAGCTGGACGCAGTCCGCGTCGGAGCCGAGCCGGACGTGGTTGTGGCTGTCGACGAACCCGGGCAGCACCAGCCGTCCGCGGGCGTCGACCACCTCGGTGTCGGGGCCGGCGAGGGCGCGCCAGTCGTCGCCGTCGCCGATCCAGGCGATCCGGCCGTCGCGGACGGCGACGGCCTCGGCGCGCGGGCGGGTGTCGTCGACGGTGTGCACATGGGCGTTGTGCAGGACGAGGGCGGCGGGGCGGGTCACAGCCGGGCTCCGTTCAGCGGGGACGCGGCGCCCTCGGCGCCGTCGGCGGTGGCGGTCACGTCGGCGGGCAGGCTGAGCACCCAGTGGGTGGCGCTGCGCGGACGCAGGTAGGCGAACCAGTAGCAGGCGCCGGCGAGCAGGACACCGCCGGTGATCAGCAGGTCCCGTGCGGTCTGCTGGGTGAGCGCGTAGCCGAGGACGGCGATGGTGACCAGCGGGACGACCGGCCACAGTGGCATCCGCCAGGCGGGCGTGGCCCGGTGCCGGGTGCGCCGGGCGGTCAGCGCCGCGCAGCCCAGCAGCAGGTAGATGACGGCGACCACGACGCCGGTGAAGCCGAGCAGCGCGTCGATCGGCACGGCGAGGGCGAGCACCGCGCCCGGCAGTCCGATCGCCAGGGTGGCGGCCCAGGGCGAGCCCCAGCGCGGGTGCAGCGAGCCGAGCACCCGGTTGACCGGGTCGGGCCAGGTGCGGTCGCGGGCGGAGGCGTACAGCACCCGGCCGTTCTGCAGCACCATGACGATCACCGCGTTGAGGATCGCGGCGGCGATGCACAGGCTGACGAAGGTGCCGACGGTGCTGCCGGCCCAGGAGTCGACGATCGCCACCAGGTCGCCGGCGGCGAGCCGGTCGGGCGAATCGACGCCCAGGCAGATCGCGGCGACCGGCACGGTGATGAGCAGGACGCCGGCGAGCAGCGACCACAGCACCGTGCGGGCCACCGTGCGGCGCGGGTCGCGCAGGTCCTCGGAGAGGTAGACGGCGGTGCCGAAGCCGTTGTAGGTGAACAGCGCGACCGCCAGCCCGGAGATCAGCAGCCCGGCGGTGAACGGGCCGGTGCCGCCGTGGCCGTCCGGGACGACGGCGTGCAGCAGGCTGTCCACCGGCTGGTGGACGTGGGTGAAGCCCAGCACGCTGACCACGGCCGCGGCGAGCACCTCCAGGCCGAGGAAGAGGCCGGTGATCAGCGCGTTCGACTTGATGTCGAGCACGCCCACGGCGACGGCCAGCGCCATCACCACGGCGCCCGTCACCGCCGGGTCGAGGGAGACCACCGACGCCAGGTAGTCGGCCGTGCCCAGCGCGATGATCGGCGGGATCACCAGCAGCGACACCACGGAGATCACGAAGACCAGCCAGCCGGCCAGCCGGCCGAGCAGCCGGCCGACGATCGAGTACTCGCCACCGGCGCTCGGCACGAGCGTGCCCAGCTCGGCGTAGCAGAACCCGACGCCGAGCGAGAGCAGGGCGGCGATCAGCAGGGTCGTGACGGCGCCACTGCCCTGGGACTGCAGCAGCGGCGGCACCACGATGAACAGCGAGGAGGCCGGGGTCACGCAGGAGAGCGTCAGCAGGACGCCGCCGAAGACGCCGAGCGAGCGGGGGAGCGCGGCGACGGCCGGCTGGGGGGATCTGGTCATCGGACATCCCGGCGTGGTGAGGAGGGAGGGGGACGCCGGTCATTCAATGGCAGGCGAAAACATCGCGTCAATGGCCTTCGAATGCCTTTTCGCAGTGAATTTCCTGCAATTCCTGCGATTCGTTTCCAGCTGCTCCTCAGGGCGAGTGATTCGCCGCCCCGGCCGGGAGATCGTAGCTGTACGTCTCCTTCACGATGTCGAGGTGGTACCAGGACTCCGCGCGGACCACCCCCGGCAGGGCGCGCAGCGCGTCGAGGGTGCCGAGCAGTGCCGCGCGGTCCGCGGCGTCGACCCCGCAGACCACGTCGAAGCGGCCGTAGCCCGCCGCCACGTAGTTCACCCCCGGCAGTCCGACCGCGAGCCCGGCCGCCTCCCGGGCACCGCCCCGGACGCCCAGCCCCACCCCGACCGCCTCCCGCACCCCGAGCGCCTGCGAGGCGACCAGCCCGGTGACGTGCACCGCCCCCGACTCCAGCAGGCGCAGCACCCGCGCCCGGGTCGCCGGCTGGGACAGCCCGACCCGCTCGGCGAGCGCCGCGAACGAGGCCCGCCCGTCGACCTGCAGCAGCCCGAGCAGGACCCGGTCGGTCTCGTCCACGGCCGGCGGCGGCCCGCCGGCGGGGCGAGGCGCCGCGGGCCCGCCGGGCAGCGGCGAGTACGCGTCCCGCAGCAGCGCCGCGCAGCGGAACACCTCGATGCCGTGCACACCCGGGACTTCGCGGAGCGCGGCGAACTCGCGCTCCAACGCGGTGTCGTCGGCGACCCTCACCTCCGCGACCACCGCGCCGCCGCCCGCCGTGCAGGACACGAACGAGGTCGCCGGACGGGCGGCCGCCGCCTCGGCGACCGGCCGCGCCGGGCCCTCGACGTTCAGCGACACGTGGGCGACCGCCGCGATCCCCACCACCGACGGGCGGACGATCCCCACCACCCGCACCGTGCCGGCCGCGGTCAACCGGTGCACCCGCGCCCGCACCGCCTCCCGCGAGACGCCGAGCAGCTCGGCCAGGCGCTGGTAGCTCACCCGGCCGTCCCGCTGCAGCTCGCGGACCAGCGCCGCATCCAGGCCGTCCAGCACCGAGGCCACACCCTTCCCTCGCCCGCCCGGGCGGCCGCACCCTCGCGGCGGGCGCCGGGAAACCGTCCCGCCGAAGGGTAGTCGGCCCGTGTGCTCAGCTCTCGGCGCGGCTGCCCGCCAGGAGAGCCTTCGCGTCCGGCCAGACGAACCGCAGCTTGGTCGGCGTGCCGCGCAGCCGGCCGGGGACGCCGCCCGGAGCGGGGACCGCGGCCCGTTCCGCGCACGCCCCGCCGAGTGCCCGGTAGAACCGCTGGGCCGCCGCGTTCTGTTCGAGCACCCAGAGGTGGACGGCCGCGGAGGAGGCCCGCTCGGCGACGGCCGCGGCGGCGTGCGCCATCAGCGCCCTACCGGTACCGCCACGCCGCCGGTCGTGGGCGACGTGCAGATTGTCGACCAGACTGCCGAACCGCGGGTCCTGGTCGAGCACCACATGGACGAAGCCCACCGCTCCCTCCCCGTCCTCGGCGACGAAGGTCGCGGCGCCGGCGGGGGAGCCGAGCCGGGCCGACCAGACGGCGAGCCGGTCGGCGACCACGTCGCCGTCCAGATAGGCGTCGGAGTACGCCCCGCGATAGTGCCTGCGCCAGCTGTCGGCGTGCAGCCGCGCCACCTGCTCGGCGTCCCCGGCCACCGCCGCACGGAATCCCACTGCCATGCCCCGTCCCTCCGTCGCCGCACCGCCTCCGGCGCGTCCTGCCCGGGACAGTAGGAGGCGGGCGCCGCCGGTGTCGACCGGGTTTCGGCCCGGACGGCGGGGCCGGCCGCGATCACTCCCGGGCGAGCATGGCCTGTGCCTCGGCCTCCAGATCGATGTAGGGCTCGCCGCTGACGTCGACGGCGACGCGGTGCAGGACACCGCCGGTGAACGCCCAGGGCGAGGTGCCGGGGTAGAGGTCGCTGACGGGCTCTCCGGAATCCCGGCCGACCACCAGGCCCTCGCCAGCCAGGGTGAAGCGGCCGGGCTGGGTCCTGATGCGGCGTTCGCCGACCTTCCGGTCCCCGTGGTACAGGCTGAGGACACCGGTGGCCACACCCGGCGACACCCCGGCGTACGCCTCCGCCATCCGCGCGAACAGCCGCCGCTCGTCCGCGCCCAGCTCCGCCCACGGCCGCGTGAAGTCCAGCGCCGGGAACGGCTCCCCGCCCGGGCCGGTCCGGGTCTCCGGCGTGCCGATCGGGTTCAGCGGCGGCAGCTCGGTGTTCTCCGGTACGAGACCCATCTGCTTCTGCCGGGCCAGGATCTGCTCCCGCATCACCTCGTAGCCCTCGTCGAACCGCCCCAGATACCGGTCGAGCCACTCCCTCGGCGCCTGGTGCGGGGCGTGCGCGCAGCCCGGCGCATAGTAGAGGAAGACCGGCCGCTCGGGGGCGATCGCCTTGACGTCGTCGACGAAGTCGGCAGGTCCTTGCCCGCCCAGTCGGCGTACGCACGGGCGTCCTCGTGGGCGACCTGGGTGACCGGATGCCGCTCGCGGCCGTTCAGCTGCTCCCAGGACCGTACGGGTGGCGCCAGGAGGCGCCCGGGAGGTAGCTCCACCATCGGCGCCACTCGTCGAGGTCGACCGGCCCGGACGTCATCCGGAACACCAGCGCGCCGGGCACCAGTGCCGTCGGATCGGCCCCCGGATAGTCCGCCGGGTCCAGCGCGCGCTCGGCGACCGTCACGTACCCGGTCGCCTTCACGAACCGGCGGAACGCCACCACCGTCACCGGGTGCTCGTCCATCCAGAAGCCGTCCACCCGCACCGGGTGCACCGGCCGCTCCTCCGGATAGAACTCCTCCGAACCCATCAGGAACCGCCCGCCCGGAACCCGCACCACCCCCGGGCCGGCGCCCGGACACCACTGTCGCCCGCGGTCGTCGTCATGCGGTCGACACTGCACCACACGGGTGCCGATCCCGTCGGCAACGCGCGGGAGCCGTCGCGGCCGGGCAACCGGGGCGGCGTGTTTCACCGCCGGGACCGGGTGCTCGGGTTTCACTGGCCTGGTCCGTGACCGTGATCGATCAGGAGGTGGGCGTGGAGGGGTTAGGGCAGCCGCGTGCGGAGAAGGAGCCGTGCGGAACGGTGGTGGTGGGATCGACGGGCCCGTTGGACGTCCTGCAGGCGCGAGAGGTGGGCGCGGCCGCACGGGCGGGAGCGGCCGGCGGAGCCTTGGGCGTCGTCCTGGATCTGACCGAGACGACCTCGGCGGACGCGATCGGCGTCCTCCTCCTGGTCGAGGAGGTGTCCGCGCTGACCGACGCCGGCCTGCCCGTGGCACTGTGCGGGATGCGGCCCCAGCTGGAGCAGCGGCTCCACCGCGCCGGGGTCAGCAGGCAGGCCGCGGTGTGCGACACCAGGGCGGACGCCCGCCGGCTGCTCGCGGAGCTCGCGTCGAAGTCCTGATCCGGGCGGGTTCCGTCCGGGCCGGGCGCTCGATTTCGGGCGGTCTTGCCGGGCGGTCGAGGCCGGGCGGTCGATCGGGCAGCGCCCCACGTACCACAGGAGGTCCGTGGGCGCTGCCGGTCGCCCGAAGGGGGTGGCTTTCGGATGTACCCCGGCCCCCCTTTCCTTGAGGCGCGCATGATCGAGGGATGCAGACTCTTGGGGGGACGTGGTGGGAACGCCGCCGCGACCGGGAACTGGCCGCCCTGGTCGACGAACTCGCGGTGTGGGGGCATGAGGGTCTGGAGGACCCGGGCGCGGCTGAGTTGGCCGAGCTGATCGGCCGGAGCGCCCGCGAGGTTGCGCTCTCCCGCCTCGGCGAGGTGGTGCCGGCCGCAGCCGCACACCTGGAGCTGGCGGCCGTCGCCGCGGGGACCGCCGATGCCTTCCGCGGCGCCTTCCTCCCGCAGGTCGTCCGCAACCTCTCCCGCGCACGACGCCACCTCCAGGACGCCCGCGGGGTCGCCGCCCCGGCGCGGCGCTGAGCACACCGGCCGGCGCCGGTCCCTGTGTCCGATGGGGGGAGTTGTCGCGGTTCGGCGTGCCACGAGTCTTGACGCGGATGCGCGCACTGTCCACTCTTGCTCAAACATGCTTGATTAACGCTGATATGAATCAAGTTCAATCACGCATTGCATGCCTAGGGGCATCGCATGAGATGGCACACCGCGTCCTCGGGATCTGTACGGCGGCCGTCCTCGCGGCCGGACCGGCAGCGGTCACGGCCGCCCCGGCCGCCGCCGACACCCTCGCGGCCAACACGAACACCCCGATCATGGGGTTCAACAACTGGGCGCGCTTCACGTGCGCGGCGCAGACACGCCTGGACGGCACGTCCGGCGGCTACTCGTTCCAGCAGTTCATGCAGGACCAGGCGAAGGCCATGAAGGACACCGGCCTGGTCGCCGCCGGCCACACCAACCTCACCGTCGACGACTGCTGGATGCAGCGCACCTCCGCCGGCTACCTGCACGGCGCCGCCACCTGGGGCGGCAGCAGCCAGCCCGGTTTCGACTGGGAACTCACCGCCTACGCAGACTACGTCCACAACCAGCGCATGGAGGCCGGCCTCTACAGCACCTCCGGCGTGAACACCTGTCAGGGCGTGCCCGGCGGCGTCCTCGGTCACGAGCAGGCCGACGCCGACTCGCTCGCCTACTGGGGCATCGACTCCATCAAACTCGACAACTGCGGCACCACCGCCGCCAACCGCCAGCAGGTGTTCACCACCTTCGCGAACGCCCTGAACACCGCCACCGCCAACAAGACCCGCAAGATCCTCTTCAACGAGTCCGCCCCGGCCGGGTACGGGCCGGCCGTCGCCGAGAAGTACAACGCGATGGACTGGGGCCGCGGCCTCGGCCAGATGTGGCGCGTCAGCCCCGACATCGCCGTCCGGCACGGTAATTCGCCCGCGGGCTCGGGCTGGGACTGGCCGCGAGGTAGGCCCTCGGGTCGTGTACCTGGCGCCGGTCGACGCCGGCCCACCGCAGCCAGGACTCCTGGAGCACGTCCTCCGTGTCGGCCGCCGACCCGAGCATCTCGTAGGCGACGGTGAACAGCAGGTTGCGGTGGGCGACGAACGGGTACCCGGTCATGCCGCCGTCGCGGGGCCGGGCCGGGCGGGCCGCTCGGCGAGCGGAACCTCGCAGGCGTCGGAGAAGCCCTGCGAGACGACGCCGTTCGCGGTGTTGTTCCTGGTCGCCATGTTGACGAAGGCGATGTAGGCGGTGAGTTCCACCATCGCCGCCGCGCCGAGGCGGTCGAGCAGCCCCGCGTACAGGTCGTCGGTGACGGTCGGCGGGGTGTTCGTCATGGCCTCGGCGTACTCGAGGCCCGCTCCAGCGGGGTGAACACCGCAGACGTCCGCCAGCGCGGCACCTGGCTGGCCTTGGCCAGGTCGAGGTCCTGGTTCTGCGCCTGGAAGTAGCCGACGTCGAGGCACCAGCTGCAGCCGACCTGGGCCGCGACGGCCATGTGGGCGAAGGACTTGAGGCTCGCGTCGGCGGTGTCCCACCGGGCCAGCCTGCCGGAGAACTCCAGGTTGGCGGTGGCGACCCCGGGGTTGTGCCACACCACCTCGACGGGCTCGGGCACGGCACCGAGCTGCTTGATCATGTTCTCGCTGAGCCCGTCGGGCAGCTCAGCCTTCGGCACACGGAGCGCCATGGCAGTCCTCCTCGGACGTCGGCCTATTCGGTATGAAGACACCGCCGGGCGCACCGGTGTGACAACCACCGCGGGCCCCGCAGGCGGAATCCGGTCCTCGTACGGATTCCGGACGCCGGCGAACGGTGAGGCTGCCGTACGCCGGACCCGATGAGGTGTCAGTCTGGCGGGATGAAGTACATGGTGCTGATGTACGCCGATCCCGCGGCGACCGCGGCGATGACCGCCGAGGAGCGGGCCGAGGTCTTCGGCCGGCACAAGGCGCTCCACCGGGACCTGGTCGACACGGGTGAACTCCTGAACGGCGCCGGACTGGCCTACCCCGTGGACACGACCACCCTCCGCCGCGGCGAGGACGGCCCGACCGCGTCGGAGGGCCCGCTCACCGGGGCCGTCGAACAGCTCACCGCCTACTACGTGATCGACTGCGAGAGCCCGGAGCGGGCGCGCACGATCGCCGAGCGGGTCGTCGACTTCCACGTCGTGGCGGTCGAGGTGCGGCCCGTCCACGACTTCTTCGGCATGGGCTGAGTCCGGCCGGTGGAGGGCGCCGCCGGCTGCGTAGGGTGGGTGACGACGTGTCCGGTGGCGTACGGAGGGGACCCGGTGGACGTGCCGACGGCGGATCGCTGGTTCGAGGTGCACGAGCTGGGAGGAGGCGTCGCCCGGATCACCGAACCGCACGTCGACCCGCTGCTGCGCGGCAACCTGTGGTGGCTGCGCGGCGGCGACCGCGACGTCGTCGTGGACGCCGGCCTCGGTGTCGGTCGGCGCTCACCGGGCTCACGGCGGCGAGCAGCCCGGCGTCGCGGGTCGCGTGGACGAGGTGGACGGGGGCCCGAGCCACCCCGTCGATCCGGGTCAGGGCGGCCGCGAGCGGGTCGGCGCGCCGTGCGACGGCGTAGGTGCAGCCGAGGTGCGGTGTCACGGCCGGCTCCGGCGGGTGGGGCGGGTACCTGGTCCGGCCGGCGGGCCCGATGCGGCCGCGGCCGGTCGCGGCTCGGCGTCCTCGCCGGACGGGATCTCGGGGCTCCGGCGCAGTGCCTCGATCTCGGCGCGCAGGCGCTCGTTCTCCTCCGCGAGCGAGGGGCGGTCGTCGGCGCGGGAGGAGAGCGAGGGGTCGTGCTCCCACCAGTCGATGCCCATCTCCTTGGCCTTGTCCACGGAGGCGATCAGCAGACGCAGTTTGATGGTGAGCAGTTCGATGTCGAGGAGGTTGATCTGGATGTCGCCGGCGATGACGATGCCCTTGTCGAGCACGCGTTCCAGGATGTCGGCGAGGCTCGCGGACGATCCCTGGACGGGGGCGGAGCGGGAGGGCAGCGTGCCGAGGCGGTCGGCGATGCGGTCGCTCATGGCGCTCGGCCTCCTTTCCCTGTGGTGTGTGCTGCGGGCGGGCCGTGGTCGCGGTCAGTGGGCCTCCCCCCGTCAGTGGGCCCGGATGTCGTCCAGCCGGTCGAGGAGCTCGTCCTCGCGCCGGTCGAAGGTCTCCTCGTCGATGCGTCCGGCCAGCAGGTCACTCTCGAGTCCGGCGAGCTCGCGTTCGACGGGCGCGGGGTCGTAGTACTCGTTCTCCGCGGTCTCGACGATTCGTTCCAGCACCCACACGGTGCCGCGGACCGGGGCCAGCGGAAGGGTGAGGATCTGGGCGAGAAGGCCCACGGCGGTCTCTCCTCGGACGAAGCTGTACGGGGGCAGTGGCCCGTGGAGGCGGGCGCCGACCTCGCCGCCGAGATCGGCGAACAGGCCCTCCTCCGCCCGGAGGAAGCCCGGCTCGCGGTTTCGGCGGACGAGGAAGAACACGTTGAGGAAGTGTCGCCGGTGGGCGGCGTCCTGCCGCGCGAAGGGTCGCAGCGCGTCGACGACTTCTGCGGCGAGTGCTGTCCGGACGGCGTCGTCGTCGGGAACGGCGAGCCCGAAGCGCATGGGCAGGCCGGTCGTGTCGCTCATCAGCCGCTCCTGGACCGCCTGGTGGGCGACGAGGTCGCGGCGCTTGGGTCGCAGCCCGGGGGCGGTCTCGCCGACGCCGGTGAGCCTGTGGAGGTTCGCGGGGTGTGTCCGGGCGACCACGGAGCAGACGTACACGTCCCGCCTCACTCCTCCCGGCGGCGGGCGGGCCTGCGGGCCGGCCGGGTGCGTTTCGGTTCGGGTTCCTTCTCCTCCTCGTCGTCCTGGTCGCGTCCCAGGTGGAGGGTGTCGGCCACGGCCTCGACCGCGCCGGACAGCGCGCCCTTGCTCTTGCCGTGCGCTCCGCTCTCGGTCACCTCGCCGACGATGTCGGTGAGCTGGGCGGGTGCCTTGCGCCCGGCCTCGAGGTCCAGGCGGTTGCAGGCCTCGGCGAAGCGCAGGTAGGTGTCGACGCTGGCGACGACGATCCGGATGTCGATCTTCAGGATCTCGATGCCGACCAGGGAGACCCGGATGAAGACGTCGATGACCAGCCCGCGGTCCAGGATCAGTTCGAGGATGTCGTAGAGACTGCCGGTGCTCCCGCCACGGGAAACGCCGGCTTGGCTTTGCGGCGCCACAGTCATGGTGCCTCCCTTCGCCGCCTCCTCCGGCCGGGGGGAGACGGTTGCGTCGAGGTGCGCCGCGGAGTGCGGCGGGCTCTCAGGTCCCCCGGTCGATCTGTCCGCGGGTGTAGCGGCGGATCCGCTCGTACGCGACCAACTCGCCGTCCTCGTCGAGTGACACCCGGTAGCTGGCCATCACACTGGTCGTCTCCGGGATGCGTTCGAGCTCCACGACCTCGACGTCGGCCTGCCAGCCGTCGTCGGCGGGCTTGAGCGCCGAGACGGACTCCGGGGTCCGGCCAAGGAGTTCCGCGAGCTGCCGGGCGGCGTAGCGCATCGCCTGCGATGCCGGGATGCGGCGCCGCGGACGGCGAGCGGTCCCGCCCTCCGACCGCCGGGTACCGGCGGCGTCGGCACGTTCGGTGGGCGTCGCCGGTGCGGCTCGCCGCCGCGGGCGTGCCTCGCCTTTGATGCCTGGGCCTGGGGCCATGGGTCCTGCTCCGGTGTTCGGAGATCTCGTGCGTACGGTGCGAGCGCGCCTGCCCCGATAAGACCGAATCATGCTGATATGCGGCTAATTGAGGCGATTTTGTGCAGGAAGTGCGGATTCGGCCATAGGCCTTGATGGCGGGGCCTACCGGTGCCTGGGGACCGCTCCCCGCCTCGGCGATATCCGATCCGAGGTCGCACGGAAGGTTGTGCATGCAGCATGTCGACTGCCCGCGGTTCGGTCGAAGCCGTGAGGGCCCGACCGACCGCGCGCAAATTCCGTTGGATCGGGGCCGGCTGACACGTCGTCGGAGACGGTCTCGCGACACCGAGCCCGGCCGCCCGGCCCGCCGCGGAAAGCCGATCACGAACGGGCCGACTGCCCGAGAAGTAGCAGGTCCCGAAAGGACAACCCATGCAGGACACCACCAAGATCGCCCTTGCTGCCGCCGTCGCCGGCGGTTACGTGGTGGGGCGTGTCAAGAAGGGGCGTCTGGCGTTCGCCGCCGCCACCTATCTCGCAGGTCGGCGGTTCGGGCTCGAACCGCGCCAGCTTGTCACGGAGGGGCTGAGAAAGCTGGCAGAGGTGCCACAGGTCGCCGAACTGAACGAGCAGGTCCGTGGTGAACTGCTCGAAGCCGGCAAGCACGCGGTGGCGGCCGCAGCCAACAGGCGCATCGGCGAACTCGCGGACTCTCTGCGCGAGCGCACGCTGAACGTCGGCAAGCCGAAGCCCCAGGACGACGAGGACCAGGAAGAGGAGGAGCCGTTCGCCGAGGGCGGGGAACCGCCCGAGGAGGAGGCCGAGGAGCCGGAGGAGGAAGAGGGCGAAGAGGAAGCAGAGGAGGAAGAGGGAGAAGCGGAGGACGAGGAGGAGCCGCCGCCGCCCGCGGCGTCGCCGCACCGCTCCCGCCTCCGCCGAGCGTCCCCGCGCCTCGCGCACCGCCGCGAAGTCCCCCGCGAAGTCGCCGGCCGCGCGGAAGCCGGCCAAGGACACCGCCGCCCCGGCGAGGAAGGCGGCAGCCCGGAAAGCTCCGGCGAAGAGCACCCCGACGGCCAAGCGGACACCGGCCCGCTCGAGCTCGTCCAAGACCGCGGCCGCCAAGCCGCCCGGCACAAAGGCGGCCGCCCCGGCGAAGAAGACGGCGGCCAAGAAGACCACAGCCGCGAAGAAGACCGCTGCGGAGCCGTCCGCGCGCTCGACCGGGCGGAGGTAGGTCATGGCCGACACCGACACCGCGCAGAAGACCAACGAGGCCTCGGGCATGGACCGGCTACGCGAGGAGGCCGTCCACTATTTCGGGGCCCAGATGGAGCACCTGGTCGAGAAGGCCGGCGACAAGGTCTCCGACCTTACGGGTCAACTCGGGGACGTTGCCGAGAACGGGGGAGTGCTGCCGAAGGTGGGTGCCCGTGTCCTGCAGGGCGACTCGCCGATCAAGGCCTTTCTCGGTGAGAAGGCGAAGAGTATCAAGGACAACGTCGTCGACAAGGTCAAGGGAGCCTTCGGCGGCGGTAAGCCCGGGCGGAAGTCCGGCAAGAAGCCGATGAACATGATCGAGACCCTGGACATCGGCCTGCCCGTACGGACCGTCTACGACCACTGGACCAAGTACGAGGACTTCAGTGGTTTGCCAAGGGAGTGCAGAGCGTCTCGCAGGGCGACGAGGTCACCACCGACTGGAAGGTCAAGGTCGGCCCCTCGAAGCGCAGTTTCAAGGCGACCGTGCAGGAGCAGGTGCCGGACGAGCGCATCGTGTGGACCTCGGAGGGTGCCAAGGGCAGCACCCGCGGTGCCGTCAGATTCCACGAACTCACTCCGGACCTGACCCGCGTCGTCCTCGTGGTCGAGTACTACCCCGCTGGCTTCTTCGAGACGGCGAGGTCGTCAAGACCCATGACGAGGCCATGGAAGAGGAGGAGGCCGCCCGGAACCAGGAGGACGAGGCCGAGGACGGCGAAGAGCCGGACGACGAGTACGGCGACGACGAGTACGGCGACGACGAGTACGGCGACGACGAGTACGGCGACGACGAGTACGAGGACGCCTACGAGCCGGCCGAGGAGTACGAGGAGGAGGACGGCGCGGCGTGAGTCCCCGCGGGACACCGCCGGTGTCCAGGGTCAGAGTCCGTCATCCCTGCGGGCCCGGTCGGTCGGCGAGCCCGGACCCGGCGGAGCCTGTCCGGTTTGGCGGCGGCCGGAGTCGCTCCGGCGGCACCCGCAGCGCGAGAAGAGCGGTGTCGTCGGTGCTGCCGGGCGGCACGGCCCGCAGGATCCCGTCGCAGAACTCCTCCAGAGGGAGCCCCACCACGCCCATGGCATGGCTGCGCAGCCTCTCCAGGCCGGCCCCGAGGTCGGTGCCCGGGGCTTCCACGAGACCGTCCGTGAACAGCAGCAGCGTCGAACCGGCCGGCAGGTCCTCCACGCCGTTCGGACGGTCGGGATCGCCGCCCGCTCCGAGCACCAGCCCCTGGCCGGCCTCCAGGTAGCGTGCCCCGCCGCGGGACTGCGTCCCGGCAGCGGGAAGCAGGAGCGGCGGGGGGTGCCCGGCGCTCGTCCACCGCAACCGCCACGACCCGTCCGCGGGCGCCTCGACACAGGCGAGGATCATGGTGGCCATGGGCACGTCTGTCAGACTCGTCATGGCGTCGTCGAGCCGTGCGACGACCGCCGCCGGTGCCTCGTGGCGGTCCCAGGCCAGTGCGCGCAGGATGTTGCGGAGCTGGGCCATGCGGGCGGCGGCCTGAAGATCGTGCCCGATCACGTCGCCGATCACCAGCGCGGTCGCGCCGTCCCTGAGCGGAAAGGCGTCGTACCAGTCGCCGCCGACCCGCGAGCCGGCCGGCGCGGGCTGGTACCTGGCGGCCAGCTGGAGGTCCGGGCTGTGCGGCAGCTCGGTGAGCAGATGGTGCTGCATGGCGGTGGCGATGTCGCGCTGCTCGCCGAACAGCCGGGCGTTGTCGATCGCCACGCCGGCCCGGTGGCCGATGTCGGCGAGCAGGGCCAGCTCCTGCTCGTTGAAGGGATGGCCCGGTCCGGTGCGCACCGCGGTGACGGCTCCGGTGATCTCGCGGGCGCTGGTCAGCGGGACGACCGCGGCCGATGTCGCGCCCAGCGCGCGGAGGAACCCCACCTGGACGGCGGCGAGCGGGGCGTCCGGCGGTTCGGCCATCTCGCGCGTGCCGAGCACCACGGGCTCCGCACCGTGCAGCACCCGCACCAGTGCCGAGCGCGAGAGCGCCGTCGGGGACGGCAAGGGGCCCCGCCACGCCTCCAGGGCGGAGGACCGCCCCTCCGGGCCGAGGACGGCCACCCGGCGCACCTCGCCCTCGGCGGTCCGCAGGTCCACGGCCACCCAGTCGGCGAGCCGGGGGACGAGGAGCGGGCCGAGCAGGTCCACCGCCTCCTCGACGTCCAGCGTCTCGGAGAGCACCTCGGTGATGGCGCTCACCAGGGTCAGCCGCTCGGTCAGGTCCTCCAGCAGGTCGATCCGGGCGGCCTCCCGTCCGTCGGGTGCACTGCTACCCGCGACGTCGGCGAACAGTATGGCGAGGCCCACCGTCCGGCCCCCGTGCATGACGGGCGCCGCCGACCAGCGCACCGGCAGTGCCCTGCCGTCGCCGGTCAGGAAGGAGTCGGTCTCACCCCACGCGGGCCTCGCCTGCTCGGAGACCGCCAGCAGCAGACACTGCGAACGCGGAACCCGGGCACCGGTGGGGCCCCGGTGCAGCAGGTCGTGGGCGTCGGCACCCACCATGGCCGCCGCCGGGCGGCCCAGCAGGGCCTCGGCCCGCGGGTTGGCGGCCAGGATCCGTCCACCGGCATCGATCAGGAGCAGCCCGGCCGCGAGCCCCGTGAACGCCGAGCTCAGCAGCTGCTGCTCGTCTCCCGGATCGCCGGGGCCCTGCAGCGGGTCGAACGCCATCGCGCCGCCTCCGGCTAGAGCCGCTGCTCCGGGCTGGAGGTGGCAGAGGATCCCACGCCGCCGGTCACGAGCGCGTACGCGTGGGCCAGCTCCACCAGGGCGCGGTGGTGCTGCCCGCTGTAGCGGCCCAGGGCCCGGGTCTCCGCACTGATCGCCTTCAACAGCTCGGTGCGCGCGTCGGCCTCCGCCGAGAGCCTCTCGGCCGGAGACTCCTTCGAAGCCATCGCTCCTCCTCTCGCAGGTCCCTCCGGCGGCCCGGTGTCAACCGTCGGGGCCGCCCGTCGGTTCCATCTTGCGGCCCCGCTCCACCCCTGCGCCTGCCCGCGGGACCGGGGGTGCCGTCGCCGGGGCGTGTGCCGTGTCGGCCGGATCGCCGCCCCGAGGCAGTGCCGACTCCCGCCGCAGGGGGTCCGCGAGGCCGCGGAGGCGGGCGGTTCCGCCGCCGAGGTGATGGCGAGGGAAGCACGACCTGGCGGATTCACCGCCGACGACGCGGACCCCATCTGGCGCGGGGGTGACTTCAGCCGTTGCGCCCAGCACCGCGATCGGGTGCGCTCATGTCCCCCGTTCGAGGGGTGCCGTCGGCGAGCCCGTAGCGCAGGTACACGATGCCCCTCGGACTGGCTACCGGCGGTTCGAGGAGTGTGACGTTCGTGGGGACCGCGCCACCGTCGAACACCTTCTTTCCGACGCCGAGCACGATCGGGTGCACCCAGAGGTCGAGACGGTCGAAGAGCTTCTCGCGCAGGAGGGTCTGCACCAGGTTCAGGCTCCCGACGACCTTCACGTGCTCGTGCCGGTCACGGACCTCGCGCACCGCGCCGGCCAGGTCCGGGCCGAGCTGCACGGATCCGGCCCACGAGAGGTCGGGCCTGCCACGGGAGGCCACGTACTTCGGGACGCTGTTGAAGAGCGTGGCGATCTGATCGTCCTCGCCGCCCTCCTGGTGCGGCCAATAGGCGGCGAAGATGTCATACGTCCGCCGGCCGAGCAGGAGGGCGTCCGTGTCCTCGTACGCGGCACCGACCTGCGCCCCGGCGACATCGTCCAACAGGGGTGCCTGCCAGCCGCCGAACGGGAACCCCACCGGGTCCTCGTCGGGGCCGCCGGGCGCCTGCCCGACGAGGTCGAGGGTTGCGAACAGCTCGATGTGGATGAGGCCCATGCCCTACTCCCGGTGATTGGTCGGCTCGGTCGGAGATGGCCGGACCTGCGGGAACGCGCAAACTCATCGCTGCGACGCCACCCGTGTCGGCGTATCGGTCACCACTCCGTCCCGCGGTCAGCGTCCTTCCAACGCCTTGCAGTAGGGCTCGGCAGGTACGCCGTGCGCCTTGAGCCGCTGAAGAGGCCCCTGGCAGCCACAGGGCGCTCTCCTTCCGGCCGGTGGTGGCCGTCGCCGCGCCGGGTGCACCAGTTGTCGGCGTGGTGCCGGAACCGCTTCGGCAGCAGTTCTCCGCCGTGAACTGCACGGCTGCTGCTGCTCGTCCCGTCGCGCCGGAGCCCGCCGGGCAGATGGTGGCCTGCGGCCGCGAGCCGGATTCGGCCGGCGGCGGGACCGAGCCCGCGAACCAGGTCGCGGTCGTACTGGACGGCACGGTCATCTCCCACCCGCGGGTGACCACGGCGATCACCACCGGCTTCACGCAGATCACGGGCGGCTTCGACCACGCACAGGCCGTGGGCCCAGACCGCCCAGCTCTCCACCAGCCGCCTCCCGACGTCCATGCGAGCGAGCACCCCCCAGCACACGAGCCGCCTCGTGATGGTGAGCCAGCCGCCCCCGCCCCGACTCGGGTCGCGGCGGGGCCGTCTGCTTCCCGCGAACCGGCCCGCACCGAACGTCCCGGAGCGCTCGGCGAATCGCAGCCGGCGGACGAAACCGCTCCATGGGCCCGTCAGGTGAGTCAGTTGTCCAACAACGGGTCGGGGTCGGCCAGCGCCGTCCAGCGCGCGGGTCGGGGGTCCGGTTCGGCCGCGGGGTCGGTATCCGGGGAAGGCAGGGGGAGGTCGGCCCAGACGGTCTTGCCGCCGTGCCCGTCGGGGGCGCAGCCCCAATCGGCGGCGATCCGGTCGACAACGACCAGGCCGTGTCCGTGCGGCGTCTCGGGCCGGTGCGGCTTCACCATGCTCGGCGGGGTGGGGTCGGGGTCGGTGACGGCGATGCGAAGCCGCCCGGGAGCGCGGTGGAGCCGGAGGAAGAGGGGCCGGCCGGCGTGCTCGGCGGCATTGGCGAGCAGCTCGGCCGCCACGAGAACGGTGTCGGCGGCCACCTGGCCGGCTGCGGTCGGCAGGTGCCAGTCGGCGAGGGCGGCCCTGGTGAAGGCGAGGCCCTCGCTCACGCACTCCGGTTCGCCGCCGGGCAGGAAGTCCAGTCGACGCCGGTCCGAAGCCACGGGGTGAGGGGAGGAGCACATGACGGTTCCTGGTCGATGGCCGAAGGGTCTCCGTTCGAGCGTCTGCCCCGACCGAAGCCGTCTACGCGTCGAAGGCGGGCGGTTCCTCGACGTGCCGCGCCCGGTCGGCTGCCGCGGTCCGGGCCCGCAGCAGGGCGTTCAGTCCGCCGGAGGCGAGAGTTCCCCCGCTCAGGTCGACCGCAAGGTGGGGCGGGCGGATGGCGGCGCGTTGCGCTCGGTGCGGCCCACGTGCCGCGGGCCGGGTTCGGTGCGCGGGTGTGGGGGTAGGCGAGCCGGGGTTCACCCCGGGGCGGCGCTGCCGCCGGGCCTCGGGTCGTCGAGGGGAGTGGGTCGGGTCATGTCTGGTCTGTCGGTGACGAGGGGTTCCCGGGTGCAGGGGCCGGTGCTGTTCCTGGAAGGGGAGATCGATCGGCACAGCGTCCCCACCCTGGCCGAGGCCCTGGAGGATGCGGTGGATCTGTGTCCCCGCGGGGCGGCGATCACGGTGGACATGGCGATGGTGGACTTCTGCGACTCCTCGGGCCTCAACGCCCTACTGAAAGCCCGTGACCGCGCCGGCCGGGAAGGCGTCCCGGTGCGGGTGGCGCGGCCCTCCCGCCAGGTGGCGCGCCTGCTGAGGCTCACCGCTACCGCGGGTCTGTTCCAGTTCCAGGCCGACGGCGCACGCTGACGCTGCGCCCGCCGACCGGGGCCGGTTGCTGTGCTCCGGCTGCCGGCGGCGCCGTTGTGCCGTGCCTGGGCGAAGTCGTCCGGGCCCGCCGGTTCCGGCATCGGTCTCCGACTCGTCCGGGCGACTGAGCAGGGCGGGCGGGCCGCTCTCGGATCGGCCGGTGAATCCCCGAGCAGGTGCGCCATGAGCCTGTGGCCCGGCACCGCCGTGAGCCCCGGTGTCCCCGGACCCGCCGTCGCTCCCGGCCGGGGCCGAGAGCGGGCGTCCTGCAGGCGCAGGGCCCTCGCAGGGCGTGCGGTAGGACGACGGGCCGCCGCCCAAGGTCGACCAGGGAGGTGATCGTCGTGACGCGACAGCCGTCCCGCTGGATCCTGACGTTTCCCGGCCCCGCGGGCTCCCACGGCGAGCAGGACACCGTCGTGGTGGAGGCGCAGGCGGGATACGGCCTCCACGGGTTCCCGATCTACGAGGACGCGGACCGCACGGTGCGGGTCGAGATTGAGGACGGCGGCCTGGTCCACGTTCTGGACCTCGTGGGTCGGCCGGTGCCGGACACGCCCGTCCACGCGCAGCCGCTCGGTCGATCGTTCGGTACCCGGGCCGTCGGGCCCGCCGCGTCGCGACCCGTTGGCTCTTCGGCTCGCCCGCGCCTGGAGGGCGGCGGCCCTGGCGCTGCCCCGTCTTCCTCGGCACCCTCGCGGCTTGGGCCGCGCCGGCGCACGCATGACCGCGTTCGTCCGAGCTGCCGTCGGGACCGGCACGGAATCCGGCGGGTTTTGGGCCGGTGACAGCGGTTACCCGCGTTCCAGGGGCTGACCGGTCCCGTGCGACCGAGCGGAGCAGAAGGAGCCGGCCGA
The DNA here is from genome assembly GCF_040686255.1 of Kitasatospora sp. NPDC085879. Classification (NCBI taxonomy): domain Bacteria; kingdom Bacillati; phylum Actinomycetota; class Actinomycetes; order Kitasatosporales; family Streptomycetaceae; genus Kitasatospora; species Kitasatospora sp. NPDC085879. The sequence goes on from NZ_JBFBJZ010000045.1 coordinate 19,797, forward strand.
TGAAGGTCTCCGACTACGTACTGCAGCGCCTCAGGCAATGGGAGGTCGACCACGTCTTCGCCTATCCCGGCGACGGGATCAACGGACTGCTGGCGGCCTGGGGCAGGGCCGAGGACCGGCCCCGGTTCGTGCAGGCCCGGCACGAGGAGATGGCCGCGTTCCAGGCCGTCGGCTACGCCAAGTTCTCCGGCCGGACGGGCGTGTGTGTCGCCACCTCGGGGCCGGGCGCCATTCACCTGCTGAACGGCCTGTACGACGCGAGGCTCGACCATGTACCGGTGGTGGCGATCGTCGGCCAGACCGACCGCAGCGCGATGGGCGGTTCCTACCAGCAGGAGGTCGACCTGCTGACCCTGTACAAGGACGTGGCCTCGGAGTTCTGCGAGATGGTCACCGTTCCCGAGCAGCTGCCGAACGTGCTGGACCGAGCGATGCGGGTGGCCGCGGCCAGGCGCACCGTCACCGCGGTGATCATCCCGGCGGACGTGCAGGAGCTGGAGTACGAGCCGCCGGCACACGCCTTCAAACAGGTCCCCTCCAGCCTCGGCACCGGTCGGTGGGCGCCGATCCCGGCGGAGGAGGACCTGGCCCGCGCGGCCGAGATCCTCAACGCGGGAGAGAAGGTCGCGATGCTGGTCGGGCAGGGCGCCCGGCACGCCCGCGCGGAGGTCGAGGAGACCGCCGAGCTGCTCGGCGCCGGGGTGGCGAAGGCGCTGCTCGGCAAGGACGTCCTGCCGGACACCCTGACGTACGTGACCGGGGCGATCGGCCTGCTCGGCACCCGCCCGTCCTACGAGCTGATGCGGGACTGCGACACCCTGCTGGTGGTCGGCTCCAGCTTCCCCTACACCCAGTTCCTGCCCGAGTTCGACCAGGCCCGGGCGGTCCAGATCGAGCTCGACCCGTCGATGGTCGGGCTGCGCTACCCGTTCGAGGCCAACCTGGTCGGCGACGCCGCCGAGTCGCTGCGCCGCCTGATCCCGCTGCTGGAGCACAAGGAGGACCGCACCTGGCGCAAGACCGTCGAGGAGAACACCGCCCGCTGGTGGGAGGTCATGCAGCGCCGCGCCGAGGTGCCGGCGGACCCGCTCAACCCCGAGCACGTGGTGCACGCCCTCGACGCCCTGCTGCCCGAGAACGCGATCCTCGCCGCGGACTCCGGGTCGGCCGCCAACTGGTACGCCCGGCACCTGCGAATGCGCGGCACCATGCGCGGCTCGCTCTCCGGCACCCTCGCCACCATGGGCCCCGGCGTGCCCTACACGATCGGCGCGAAGTTCGCCCACCCGGACCGGCCGGCCATCGCGATCGTCGGCGACGGCGCCACGCAGATGAACGGACTCGCCGAGCTGATCACCGCGGCCAAGTACTACCAGGAGTGGTCGGACCCACGGCTGATCGTCGCCGTCCTCAACAACCACGACCTCAACCAGGTCACGTGGGAGATGCGCGCCATGCAAGGCGCCCCCCGGTTCGAGGCCTCGCAGAGCCTCCCGGACGTCCGGTACGCCGACATCGCGGTGCTCCTCGGCCTGTACGGCGTACGGGTCGAACAACCGGAGGACGTGGAGCCGGTGTGGCGTCAGGCCCTCGCCTCTGACCGCCCGTTCGTCATCGACTTCCGCACCGACCCGGCCGTGCCGCCGATCCCGCCGCACGCCAGCTGGGACCAGATCACGTCGGCCGCCTCCGCGGTGCTGCACGGCGACAGCGACCGCGCCGCCGTGGTGAAGCAGGGCATGAAGGCCAAGATCCAGGAGTTCCTGCCCGGCCGGGGGAAGGGGTGAGCGCGATGACGCGGGGCACCGCGGCGCCCGCCTCGACGGTCGGACGGCTGGTCGCCGGTGTCCGGCACGGGCGGTTCGAACGGTCCATGTCGCTGCTGACGGCCGCGGGCGCGCTCGTCACGACGGCGGAGATCTACCTGGAGCACGACCGGGCGGGCTTCGGGAACCGGATGATGTGGTGGCCCGTCGTCCTGGGCCCGCTCGGGGCGGCGGCCGGGGTCGCCGGCTTCCGCAGCGAGCGCGCCGCGCACACCGTGCTGCCGGCGGTCTCCGCGGCCGTCGTCGCCAACGGCCTGCAGGGCACCTGGCTGCACGTGCGCGGCATCGCGCGGAAACCCGGCGAATGGTCGATGGTCCGCTTCAACGTCTTGAGACCGGCCCACCGCTCTTCGCACCGCTGCTGGTCACCATGGTCGGCGGCATGGGCCTGCTCGCCGCCGTGCTGCGCCGGGAGAGGTGAGCCGTGCGAGGACAGCGCCTGCCGGCCGGCCGCCGCGTCCCCTCGGGGGAGAGCGGCCGCGGCTTCCCGCACCTCGACGTCCTCGACCGGGTCGGCGAGTGGGACCCGGCCACCGCCGCCACCGTCGTCGGACGGCTCGCGCTCCAACCCGACCTGCGGTTCTTCACCCCCGCCGAGGAGGCCACCGCAGGCGCCCTGTTCGACCGGCTGCTCGCCCAGGACGGCCCGCCCGGCGCGCCCGAGGTCCCCGTCCTGCAGATGGTCGACGCCCGCCTCGCCGAGGCGCAGACCGACGGCTGGCGTTACGCCGACATGCCCGAGGACGGCGACGCCTGGCGGGCCACCCTCGCCACCCTCGACGAGGACGCCGCCGAGCGGCACGGCGCCGCCTCCTTCGCCGACCTCGCGCCCGACCTGCAGAAGCAGCTGATCCAGGCCACCCAGGACCGGCACGGAAAGCCGTGGCACGGACTGAGTACGGCTACGACCTGCCCTCCTTCGCCCGGATGGCCCCGGCCGTCGACTGCCTGCAGGCGGACGCCACCCGCTGCGGCGGTATCACCGTCTGGCTGCGCGCCGCAGACCTTGCCGAGGCGTGCGGCCTCCAGCTGTCCGGCCACTGCGCCCTGCACGTCCACGCCCACGCCCACGCCGCCGGAGCGATCCCCAACCTCCGCCACCTCGAGTGGTTCCACGACCACGTCCGGATCGAGAGCCGGCTCTTCGACGGCGCCATGGACCCCACCGGCGGCAGCATCCGCCCCGGCGGCTCCGGCGCTCCCGGCCTCGGACTGACCCTCAGACCGCAGGAGGCCGAGCACCTCCGGGCCACCTGACAGCCCGGCAGAGAGGAACTCACACCTTCCAGCGGTGACGCCCCACCCCGCACGCGCTGCGCGACTACGCCCTGCTCGCCGACGGCGAGCGCGGCGCCCTGGTCGGTCCGCGCGGCATCATCGTGTGGCTGTGCGCGCCCGCCTGGGACAGCGACACCGTCTTCGCCGCCCTGATCGGCGGCGCCGGCCACTGCTCCGTCACCCCCCGCCGAACCCGTCGTGCGGGCCGGCTACTACGAGAGCGGCACCCTGATCTGGCGCAGCCGCTGGACCACCACCGGCGGCATCGTCGAATGCCGCGAAGCCCTCGCCCACCCCGGCGACCCGCACCGCGCGTGCTGCTCCGCCGGATCCTGGCCGTCGACGGCGACGCCCGGCTCGACGTGCGCCTGCACGCGGCAGCGGGGTTCGGCGCCCACCACCGCGCGACCCGCACCGGGACGACGCCGGGCGCTGGACCGCCCGGGCCGGCGGCCTGCACCTGCGCTGGACCGGCGCCCCCGGCGCCCGACCGGCCGGCCCCGGGGACGCGTTGCTCCGCACCTCCGTACGCCTGGACGCCGACACGCATCACGACCTGATCCTCGAAATCTCCGACCGGCCACTGCCCGAGCCCGAAGCCCGCGGACCGCCTCTGGCGTGCCACCGAGGACTCCTGGGCCGCCTGCGTCCCCGACCTGCCGTACGCGCTCGGGCGCCGCGACGCCCGGCACGCCGTCGCCGTGCTGCGCGGCATGACGGCCCGGGCCGGCGGCACCGTCGCCGCCGCGACCACCAGCCTGCCCGAACGGGCCGAACAGAGCCGCAACTACGACTACCGGTGCGTGGATCCGCGACCAGTGCTACATCGGCCAGGCCGCCGCGGCGGCCGGCACGCACCCCCTCCTCGACGACTCCGTGCGGTTCGTCGCCGCCCGCCTGCTCGCGGACGGCCCGGCCCTCGCCCCCGCCTACACCCTGACCGGGGCCACCGGGCCCGACCGGCGGACCCTCGACCTGCCCGGCTACCCCGGCGGCTTCGACGTCGTCGGAAACCACGTCAACCGGCAGTTCCAACTGGACACCCTGGGCGAAAGCCTGCTGCTGCTCGCGGCCGCCGCCCGCGCCGGCCGGCTCGACGCAGACGGCCGGCGGGCGGCCCTGGTCGCCGCCCGGCCGTCGAGACGCGCCGCGACGAGCCGGACGCCGGGATCTGGGAACTCCACGACGACCGCTGGACACACAGCCGACTCGTCTGCGCCGCTGGACTGCGCGCCCTCGCCGCCTCCGCCCTCGCCGCCTCCGCGCCCGGCGCCGACAGCGGCCGAGCCGCCCGCTGGGAGGCGCTCGCGGACCGGATCGTCGCCGACACCGCGGCTGACAGCCTGCACCCCACCGGCCGCTGGCAACGCACCCCGACCGACCGCGCGGTGGACGCCGCACTGCTGCTGCCCGCAGTCCGCGGTGCCCTGCCCGCCGACGACCCGCGGACCACGGCCACCCTGCGGGCCGTCCGTACCGACCTCGTCCAGGACCACTACGTCTACCGCTTCCGCCATGACCGCCGCCCCCTGGAGGACGCCGAGGGGGCCTTCCTGCTCTGCGGCTTCGTCATGGCACTGGCCGAGCACCAGCGCGGCAAACTCGTCGAGGCCGTGCGCTGGTACGAACGCAACCGCGCCGCGTGCGGGCCAGCAGGGCTGGACGCAGAGGAGTTCGACGTCGCCCAGCGCCAGCTGCGCGGCAACCTGCCGCAGGCTTTCGTCCACGCGCTCCTGCTGGAGGCCGCGGTCCGGCTCGCCGAGCCATCATGACGGGGCGTCATCGACGGGTGTGAGTACGGGAGCAGAGGGGCAGACGGGGGCCACACCGTACGCGGTACCAGTCGGCGAAGGGACAGCGCACAGATGGAAGGTGTCACCGCCCGCATGCCCATGCGGCTGATCACTGGAGCCGACTCGGTCCACGACATCGACGCCGTTCTGCGGTACCGCGCCGACGACCCGTTCGCCGTCCACCTCGACTTCCGGGCCTTCGACCCCGGAGCGACCTGGATCGTCTCGCGCGAGCTGCTGCTGGCCGGCCTGCACGGACCGGCCGGGGCCGGCGACGTCCGCGTCGAGCCGTGCTGTGGCACCGACCTGTTCGTCGCCCTGGGCCGGAGCGCCGACACGGCCCTGCTGCACACGCCGCTCGGCCACCTGGCGCGGTTCCTGGCCGCCACCACCGACCTCGTCCCGGTCGGGTCGGAGGGTGCCCGGATCGACTGGGACGGGTGCATCACCGCACTGCTGTCCTCCTGAGCAGTCCTCCCGGGCCGCGCCGACGTGTCCGCCGCGGCGCCCCGGGTAGCCGCCGCAAGGGGGCCGGCACAGAGAGGACCACCATGCCATGACCGACTACGGCTACTTCCTGTCGTGCGAGGAGTTCACGCCCGCCGAGCTGATCGACCAGGCCCGGCGCGCGCGGCAGGCGGGCTTCACCCGGCTGGCGATCTCCGACCACTTCCACCCGTGGAACGACGCGCAGGGCAACAGTCCGTTCGTCTGGTCGGTGATCGGCGCACTGTCGCAGGTCGTCGACCTGCCGGTCACCACCCTCGTGACCTGCCCGACGGTGCGGCTGCACCCCGCTGTCACGGCCCAGGCCGCGGCGACGTCCAGCGTGCTGCTGGGTGGCCGCTTCGCCCTCGGCGTGGGCACCGGCGAGGCGCTCAACGAGCACATCCACGGCGACCGGTGGCCGTCCTTCGACGACCGCGCCGCGATGCTGGAGGAGGCCGTCGCGGTGATGAGGGAGCTGTTCACCGGCGGGCTCGTCAGCCACCGCGGCCGGCACTACACGGTCGACAACGCCCGGCTCTACACCCCGCCCGACGGGCCGCTGCCGGTGTACGTCTCGGGCTTCGGGCCGAACGCGGCCGAGCTGGCCGGCCGGATCGGCGACGGCTTCGTCACCATGACGCCCGACGCCGACCTGGTCGCGGCCTTCCGGGACGGCGGAGGCGCCGGCAAGCCCGTCGTCGGCGGGGCGAAGGTCTGCTGGAGCAGCAACCGGGACAAGGCGGTCGACACCGTCCACCGGCTGTGGCCCACCGAACTCCTGCCCGGCGAACTCGCGCAGATCCTCCCCACGCCCGCCCACTTCGAGCAGGCCGGCGAGCTCGTCACCCGCGCGATGGTCGCCGAGGCGGTGACCTGCGGCGACGACGCCCAGCAGCACATCGACACGGTGCGCGGCTACGCCCGGGCCGGCTTCGACGAGGTGTACGTCGGCCAGGTCGGCCCCGACCAGGAGGTCTTCTTCGACGCCTACCGCGAACTCGTCCTGCCGGCCCTGCGGTCCTGACCCGGCACGTGGCCACCGCCCCCGTTTGCCCGGACCCGGACCGGAAAGCCGCACGGTATGACAGGCCACCAAGCCGCCGCCCGGACCGTCGTGATCACCGGGGCGACCGGAGGCATCGGGCGGGCCTGCGCCGCCGCCTTCGCCGCACGCGGCGACCGGCTCGCGCTGATCGCCCGCGGCCGCGCCGGATACTCGACGGCGCCGTCCACGAGGCCGAGCCGGCCGGTGCCGCGAAGGCGATCGCCATCGAGGCCGACGTCGCCGACCCAGAGCGGCGAGCCCCGGCCGGCCGACGCCCCCGGCTCGCACGGCCGCTTCGACGACCGGGCGCGGGCCCGCAGCCGCCAGCAGCAGGCCGCGCACCTGCTCGGCACCCTCGCAGCCCGAGGCCTGCGGACGGCAGGACGGGTGATGCCGGGGCTACGGGCGGCGCTGCCCGGGCCAGCGTCACGGATCCCCGGCCCGCAGACCGCGATGGATCCGGGACGGAGCGCGGCGGAGAGCCCCGGCGCGCCTCCGACCCCCGTACGACAGGAGTGACCACCATGGGATCCGTCCCCGTGTCCCCCGACCCGGACGTCACCCCGGTGCCGCCCGACCCGCCCCCGCCTCCCGGCTCGCCGACCCCGCCGCCGGAACCGCCCCACCCGCGGCCGCCGGACGGGGAACCGGACACCGAACCCGGCCCGGCCGAGCCCGTCGAGCCGCCGGACTGACCGCCGCTCGGGCCCTCGGCCCGGACGGCCGATGAACAGATGGCCGTTCGACGGAAGGACAAGGCGGTGGCCGCGGGTCCGGTCGAGACCGCCGTCTGGTGGGCCGCGCTGACGGGAGTGACGGTGGTGTCGATCAGCACCGTGTCGCCCGTCGAGACACTGGTCGCCGCCACGGCGGCGCTCGGTGCGGCCTGCACGGCCCGCGCCATGCGCCGCGCCGCGGGTGTCGGGTGGCGGGGTGCCCGCGGCGCCGGGCAGGCGGTGTTGCGGCTGCCGTGGGCGGTGCCGTGCGGGTGCGCCGCGCTGTCGGCCGCGGTGGTGCGGCGCCGCGACGACGGAGCGACGGTACGCCGGACCGTCCTGCGGGAGGGCGCCGACCCCGGATGGGCGGCCGTCGTGCTGGCCGCCTCGCCGGACACCTGCGTCCTCGACCTGCCACACGAGGACGACCCCCTGCTGCACACCCTCGACCGGTGCCCGGGGCCGGTGGAGCAGGCGGTCACCGACCCGGGAGAGCGACGGTGAACGCCTGGACCGCCGCCGCCCTGGTTCTGCTCGCCGCCGACGTCCCCGCCTGCGTGTGGGCGCTGTCGAGGGGCGGAACCGTCGGCCGGCTCATCGGGCTCTGCCTGCTGTCGAGCGTCGTCGGCGCGGTGTTCCTGCTGCTGCGCGAGGCCTACGACCGGCCGTCCTACCAGGACCTCGCGCTGGTGCTGGCCGTCCTCGCCCCCGCCGGGACACTCGTCTTCACCCGCTTCGTCACCGGCCGCGGCGACGAGCACGACCGCGACGACGACCACGACACCACGGACGGAGGAACGGAATGACGGCCGGTCACACCACCGCCCTGGTGCGGCAGCCCGACACCCACCGCCGCCCGCGGGCCGCCGCCCGGGCCGTGCGCGGCCTGCGGCGGCTGCACTCCGGCCATCTCGGCGACTACCTCGCCTGGCTGGCCGTCGGCGTCGCCGTGCTCTGCGTGGCCGTCGCCGCGCAGAGCTGACGGCCGGTGCGGTCAGACGTGCTCCGGCACGGTGCCGTGCACCCGATCGGGGCGCTTCGCCGCCCGCCAGGTCCGGTCGAGGGCGTGCCGCAGCAGCTCGGCGGCCTCGGCGTGCCGGGCGTCGAGTACCTCCGCCTGGCGGTCGGCCCGCGCCGACAGGCGCCGCAGCCGGGCGTCGAGAAGGTCGTCCGAGGACGCCGCCCGCAGCGCCCGCCAGAGCGCGGTCTTGCCCTGGACACCGGAGCGCATCGCCTCGGTCTCCAGCAGGTCGCTCAGCGGCGAGCGGCGCAGTACCCGCCCGTTGAGCTTCAGCCGGCCGGCCAGCTCCGCGGCCGCACCCAGCAGCATCCGGTGCCGCCGGGGCCGGACGCCGAGCGCCCGCATCAGGGCGACGAGTTCGTCGCGGTCCTCGGCGATCTCCCGGGCCAGCGACCGCAGGTCGGGGGAGTCCGGGTCGGTCGGATGCTCGCGGGCGATCCGGCGGGCGAGCGCCGCGCCGCCGTAGGCGCCGGCCAGGTGGTCGTTGAGGTAGATGGCGAGCCACCGCTCGCCCTCGCGGTCCGTCATGGTGTCGTTCCTCCGTCCGTGCGGTGCGCGGTCAGGCCGCAAGGACCGTCGGGTGCAGCAGGACCTTCGTCCAGCCGTCGTCCCGGTGGTCGAAGCAGCGGTAGCCCCGGGGGGCCTCGGTGAGCGGCAGTTCGTGGGAGACCAGGAAGGACGGCTCCGCCCGCCCGGCGACGATGAGGTCGCGCAGCCGGGCGTTGTACCGCTTCACCGGGCACTGGCCGGTGCCCATCCGCTGGCCCTTGGTGAAGAAGGTGCCGTAGTCGAAGCCGATCCGGCCGTCCTTTGCGCCCTCGGCGGCGGCCTCCGGGTCCTCGGGGACGTGGACGCCGACCACACCGATGCCGCCCGCCGTCCGGACGGCCTTGACCAGCTGGTCCAGCACCAGTTCGGAGTGCTCCCGGCCGGTCGGGTCGTGCGCCTGGTAGCCGACGGCCTCGACGCCGCAGTCCGCGCCGGCGCCGTGCGTGGCGCCGGTGATCTGCTCGACCGGGTCGGCCGCGGAGAAGTCGACGGGCTCGGCGCCGATCCGCTCGGCGAGCGCCAGCCGGTCCGGTTCCTCGTCGACGACGAACACCCGCGCGGCGCCGCGGATCACCGCGCTGTGGGCGGCCAGCAGGCCGACCGGGCCGGCGCCGAACACGGCGACGGTGTCGCCCGGCCGCATACCGGCCAGCTCGGTGCCGTGCCAGCCGGTCGGGAAGATGTCCGACAGCATGGTGAAGTCGTTCTCGTGCTCGGTGCCCGCCGGGAGCTCCAGCAGGTTGAAGTCCGCGTGCGGCACCCGCAGGTACTCGGCCTGCCCGCCGCCGTACGGGCCCATGTTCGCGTAGCCGTAGGCCGCGCCGTCGACACCCTCGGTGGGGTTCGTGCGGAGGCAGAAGGCCGTCAGCCCGTCCACGCAGTTGCGGCAGCTGCCACAGGCGATGTTGAACGGGACGGACACCCGGTCGCCCGGCTCGATCCGGGTGACGCCAGGGCCGGTCGCCTCGACGATGCCCATGTTCTCGTGGCCGAGGACCTTGCCCTCCTCCACCGAGGTCCGCTCCTCGTACATGTGCAGGTCGGACCCGCAGATGTTGGTCGTGGTGATGCGCACGACCGCGTCCCCGGGCGCCTCCGGCCTCGGGTCGGGCACCTCCTCGACCGACACCTCGTACGGCCCCTTGAACACCACTGCCTTCACGTCGACCAGCCTCTCCGCCGCCGCTCTCGTCGTCCGGTGGTCGCGGCTGCCCATCGCCACCGGGCGGAAACGGCGGCCCGGCCCGCGTTTGCGGCCGCGGGCGTCGGACAGGCGCCCGCGGGGGAGTTCCCGCGCGGGCCGGACACCGGAGACGAGGCCGACCATGTCCAGCCACCACAGCGACCGTTTCCGCGGTGCGACCGCGCTGGTCACCGGTGGATCCCGCGGGCTCGGCCTGCTGATCGCCGGCGAACTCGCCGGCCGCGGGACGTAGGACCGCGCCGGACGCGGCACCAACGAGCCGCAGTGACAGTCCGTCGGCCTGGCCGAGCTCGCGCTACAGCCGCTCCTCCATGCCGACGGCCTCCCGGAGGCGCTCGTGGGCGTCGCCCGGCTGGTCCTCCTGAAGTTCGAGCAGTGCCTCGGCGATGGCGTCGAGCTTGCGCTGGATCGCGTGCTCGGTGCGTCGCTCCGAGTTCTTCAGCATGGCGAGCAGAAGCAGTGTGACGGCGGTCATCGTGTCCCCGACGACCAGTTGCCACTCCGCGCCGAGCCCCGCCGCGTGCACGGCCACGAACGCCGCCACCAGCAGCAGGCACAGGCCGGCGAACAGCGGCGAGGCGGTGAAGTTCGACGCCAGCTCGGCGAACCGCTCGAACGGGCCCCGGCGGCCGTCCTCGCCCTTCCGTGCCGGATGCTGCAGGGTCATCGCCGCGTCCTCTCGTTTCCGGCCCTTCCGGATCCACGTGGATTGACCTGGTCACCGCCGGGCACACGCCGAGCGGGAAGGTGATCGATCATGGTTGCGCTGTTGCTCGTCCTGCTGCTGATCCTGGTGCTGTTCGGCGCCGGGTTCGCCCTCCACCTGCTGTGGTGGATCGCGCTGGCCGTGCTGGTCCTGTGGCTGGTGGGCTTCTTCGTCCGAGGTACCTCCGGGCAGTCTCGGTGGTACCGCTGGTGACGGTAGCCGGGGGCCTCGGGCGGAAGGCCCGAGGCACGGGCGGGTCCGGTACACCGAGGTGTCGCGGACCCGCCGTCCTGCCCGTTCGGTCCGGCAAGCCCGGTGCGATGGGCCACGGCGCTCTCCTTCCGTCCACCCCGCGCCTGCCCGGCCCGCGGATCGGGAATCAGCCCTGCGGGACCGCGCGGCCGGGCCCCGGACGGGCAGCCGCCCGAGCGGGACACACGGCCGCGAGGAGCCCGTGATGACCATCCGTAAGCGCACCCCGGACGGCGCCCGTCGACCCGGGGAACGGCACGACTACCCGCACGCCCCGCACGGACCGGGCCGCACCTCGCCGCAGTGGCGACCCCAGGAGCCGCTGCGTCGCGGCACGGAGCCGGTCACGGCCCGCACCGACCTGGAGCTCAGGCGTCTGCTGTCGCGGATCTTCCTGGGCTTCTTCGTGGTGGGCACGGTCGCCTTCGCCGTCCTTGCCGGGACGGCGGGCACGGGGCCCGCCCCGAACGGCACCACCTTCGCCGTCTTCGCGCTCCTCTGCCTGGCCTTCGCCGGCATCGCCGCGCTCGACCTCATGGTGATCCGCCGCCGTATGGCCGCGGGGCAGGGCAGGGACCGGCGCGTAGGGTGAGCCGGTTCCGGTACCTGCCCGGACGGCGGGTCGCCGTGAAGCGCAGGGCAGTTGGAGGCGTGGGAACGCCATGCCCGGGCAGGCGCTCCGCAGGCCCGAAGCGAGGAGGTGAGGGTGATGGCCAGGATCCGGATTTCCCCAAAGCCCGGCCGCGGCCGCCCGCGGCCCCCGATCGACCTGCGGACCCCGTCCGGTCGCCCGCTGCCGTACTGACGCAGCAGCGACCGCATGCGAACCGAAAGAGCCTCAGCACCCGGCCGGGACGGCCGGGTGAAGCTCGTACAGGGCGAAGGCGTGCCGGACGACCGGCTGCGCCACCTTCCTTACGGGCACCCCGCCGGCGGTCATCCCGTGCTCGGTGCCGGCGTGGGCGTGGCCGTGGACGGCCAGATCCGCCCGCCCCCGTCGATGGCCTCCGCCAGCAGGTAGCTGCCGAGGGGTAGGACCCGGCTGAAGCCGCAGTGGCGCTCGGAGAAGGCGGTGAGTTGACTGGCCATCAGGTCGGTTCGTGCCGGGACGGGCATCCACACCGAGTCCACCGGCCGGGCGGCCGCCCGCTCCAGCAGGTCCGCGCTCACCGGCTAGTCGGAGAGGGCGAAGATCAGGTCGACCGGCCGCCCCTGGAACTCGGTCTTGACCAGCCAGTCCTCCGGCGGCGACCACACGTGCAGCCCCGACCTGGTGAGGACATCGCTGACGGCGCCGATCTCGTCCCGCAGCCGCAGCCGCAGCCGCAGCCGCAGCCGCAGAAGTCGGTGTCGTGCAGCGTCCGCCGCGGCACTCCGTGCGCGTAGGCGGCGACGCTGCCGGCGAGCGCGAAACGGTGGCCGCTCGCCTTGAGCAGCCGCGCCACCTGCGTGGTCGCCTCCAGGATGCCCTGCGACGGGTCCTGGTCGCCGTTCCCGGCCGCCCCGGTCGAGGGGCCGCCGGTGCGGAGCGGGAGATACCGGGGTCGGTCACGCCGGGACCTCCCGTGGTCGACCGTCCGTGGGGACGAAGCCGCGTCCTGCGCCGGTTCGACCGTCCGGGCGGCCGGCCGTTCGTTCGGGACACCTTGTCGGGCTCCGCCGGGGACGGGCGGACCCGCTTCCAGCCAATGCGGCCGGTGTGGAACCACGGGATCGGCACACCATGAGCCGAGCGGCGTTTTGCCAGGTGGGAAGCCGGGCAGGCGAGACCGGTACTCCGTGACCGCACTACCGGAGGAGGAGCCATGGAGGACATCCCGCAGGGCGGCGCCGGGGGAGTGCCCGGCCACCACGACGACGAACAGGACGACCGGAGGACGCCAACGGTGAAGACCGTACGTGCGGGCACACCGGTCGCCGAGCAGGACGCCGACGCGGAGCACCCGCCGTCCGACGCGCAGTCCGACGACGGTTCCTCCGAGGCCGACTGATCCCATCCGTCCGGTCGTAGGGAACGGGCCATGGAACACGAGGAATTCCGCCGCCTGGTGCGAGAAGCGGGCGGCTACGAGGACGACGGCACGGACGAGGCGGTCACCACCGTGCTCGGCCTGCTGGGCGAACTGCTGGGAACGGGCTCCGCAGAGGCTCTCGCGGACCAACTCCCCGAGGAACTGGGCGACCTGGTCCTGACCGACTCGGACGGCGAGGAGGCCCACTGGACCACCGAGGGCTTTCTCGGCCGGCTCGCCGAGGCACGGGACACCACCGCCGACGAGGCCGTCGTGGACGCTTCCGCCGTCCTGCGCGCTGTGGCCGAGGCCGTGGACGACAGCGAACTCGACGCCCTCGTCACTGAACTTCCCGCAGGGTTCGCCGACCTCCTCGGCCACCCCGAGCTCACCTGAGCCCGACCGCTCCACCCGTGAGGAGTCCGTCGTGCCCAACCACTCGAACTCCCGCCCCCGCACGCAGCGCCCCACCGCGCGGGAGGAGGCACGCCACGAGCAGGCCGTCCTCACCGCGATCAGCGCACTCTTCGACGACCTCGCGGCGCTTGGGCCGGGCGAACAGCGGTTCCGCAGCCGGCCTTCGATCGTCGTCCGCCGCCCCGCCGCCGAGCGGGGCCCCACCGACCTCGGCGCGATCGCCTGAGGCGGTCAGGGCGCGCCACAGCCGCCCGCTGACTGCCGCACCCCTCCGCTACGCCGGTCCGTCCCGCCGCTCGGCGTCTGCGCCCCCGTCCTCGTGGCGCAGGTCCAGGGGCGGCGGCTCCTTGTCCTTGCGTCGCTGTCCGAGGACGAACGCCAGGACGAGGGCGACCACCAGGGCCGCCCCGGCCGCGATCAGCCGCAGGTGCGGGCCGGCGTCGTCCACGGCGAGGGCCGTCCAGTCCGCTGGTCAGATCGTGTTCGTGAGAGCCATGGCGCGGCGCCTGTCCCGTTCGCGCAGGGCCAAACCCCGGACGCCGGTTGACCGCCGGCGACGGCGGGTAGCCGCCTCACGTGCTCACCATCGGCGTGGAGGAGGAGTACCTCCTCGTCTCTCCGGCCACGGGGGTGCCTGTCGCGTGCGCCGCCCGGGTACTGGCAGAGGCCGGCCTGCACCCGGCGGTGGACCGCGGCGAGGTACAGCGCGAGCTGCTGCAGGCACAGCTGGAGGTGGCCACCCCGGTCTGCCACGGCCTCGACGAACTCGGCGGCCATCTGCTGCGGCTGCGCCACTGCCTCTCCGGCGCCGCCGAGGCCTGCGGCTGCCGGCTCGCCGCCTGCGGCTCCGCCCCGTTCACCGACCGGCTCCCGGTACCGGTCACGCCGTCGGCACGCTACCGGCGGATGCGCCGGGACGCGCCGGCGCTCACCGACGAACAGATGATCAACGGCATGCACGTGCACATCGGTGTGCCCGGCCGGGCGGCGGGCGTGGCCGTGCTCAACGGGCTGCGCCCCTGGCTGCCCGTGCTGACCGCGCTGAGCGCCAACTCCCCGCTGTGGCGCGGCAAGGACACCGGCTTCGCCAGCTGGCGCACCGTCGTCTTCGGCCGCTGGCCGGTCAGCGGCGTACCCCCGCACTTCGCGGACGACGCCGACTACGACCGGCGCATCCACCGGCTGGTCGCCACCGGACTGCTCCGCGACACCGGGCAGCTGTACTGGCAGGCCCGGCTCTCGGAGCGCTACCCGACGGTCGAGGTCCGCGCGACGGACGTCCAGCTGCGGGCGGACGAGGCCGTCCTGCTCGCCGGACTCGTCCGCGCCCTCGCCGCCCGGTCCCTCGACCCGCGACGTGCCCCCGCCGTCCCGCCGGCCCCGCCAGAACTCCTGCAGACCGCCGCCTGGTACGCCGCCCGGCACGGCCTCGCCGAGCGGCTGCCCGACCCCGCGACCGGCACCCTCGTCCCGGCCGCCGAAGCGGCTGCGACCACCCTCGCCTGCGTCGAACCCGAACTGCGGGCCGGCGGCGACCTGGAACGCGTCGGTGGGGGTCTGCGCCGCCTGCTCGCCGAGGGCAACGGCGCGCTCCGCCAACGCCGCGAACTCCGGCAGAGCGGCCGCAAGGGCCTCGTGCGCATGATCACCGACGAGACGGCGGGCATCCTGCACTGACCCGCGTCGTCGTCTCGCAGCGGACGCCGGCCCCTCACCTGGATTGGGCCGGGAATCCGCGGGCAGACGCACCGGTTCAGGCGATCCCGGTGGGAGCCCCCCCCGCGCACCGGGACGCGGAACGGGTCGACCGGAACGGGTGCACGACCATGGCCACCGTCGCACGAAGACTGCCGCTCAGCCGGCAGCAGACCGCACTCTACGAGCGGGCCGGCGAACTCGGCTGGGCGGTCCGCCGCGAGCCCGGTGACCGGACGCGCAACGAACGCCTCCTCTTCACGAGACCGGGACGCTCGCTGATGGCCGTCTTCACGCACGACGGCGCCTTCGCGTACGCCAGCGCCTCCGGCCCGGGCACCGGTGTCGTCGAACTCGACCTGGCCGCGACCGTGCGGGAGCTGGAATCGACCGGCCGGCGGCCCGCGGAGACCCGGACGCCCCCGACCGCCCCCGCGAGCAGCTGGCCGGACCGGTCCGCGCCGGTCGTCCGAGCCGGACGGCCCGAGGAGACGCCGCCGGCCGAGTCGAGCACCACGGCGGGCATCTCGGTGCCCGAGCCGCCGGAACTGCGAAATGCCTGGGGTCCGTGGCCGCTTGCGGTCATCGGACTGCTCGTCCTCTGCGTCCTGGTCTTCATGGTGGCGCGCATCTTCGCCTGAGCAGTAACCCCGACCACGAGCGGCGAGCGGGTGGACGCCCGGGTAGGACCACGCGCTGGCGACGGCGATGGTGCTCGGCGGCCTCATGATCGCCGCTGCCGACAGGGACGGACGACGACGCGGCTCCCTGCCGTTCGCCGGTCTACCCGGCCTGCTCCGCAGGTGAACAGCGCCCGTTCCCGACACCCGGTCGTCGGGGAACGGTCGCGGCCGTCGCTATGGTGCCGCGGTGTCGGCCGCCGGTGGTTCCGGTCCGTCGTCGCGGCGTCCCGCTGCCGGCGAGGACGCGGTGCTCTCGCCCGGCTCCTCTCGGCGGGCGGCCCGCTCCGGGCCCCGCTCGCCGTCGGACGGGCCGGTTCGGTGGCCGTCGCGTCGGGCCTGGTCGCTGCGTGCCTCCGGGTACGCCCGGCGTCGGATGCTCACGGCCCCTCCTACGCGGCGCCGCGGTCGGACACGTAGTCCCGCACCCGGTCGATCAGCCCGACGCCCGGCGCCAGCACCTTGCGGGCGGTCGGCGAGGAGGGCGCACCGGGGTGCGGACGCGTCGGCGCGGTCGCCTTGGCGCGGCGGACCCGGTTGCCCAACTCCTCCAGGTCGGCTTGGGTGCAGGCCGAGCGCAGCGCCGGGAAGAGGTTCCGCTCTTCGTCGCGGATGTGTGAGGTGACCTCGTCGACCAGGGTGTCCGCCAGACGGGTGAGTTCGGGGTCGTCGGCGTCCCGGCCCTCGATCTCCTTCAGCAGGCGCTCGACCCTGGCGTGGTCGTCGACCTCGCGGTCGGCCATCGCGTCGCCGCCGGTCACGTGCTCGCGGACCGCGGGGTACAGGTAGGCCTCTTCGGCCACGGAGTGCCGCACGAGCTCGACGGTCACCTCGTCGAGCAGCGATTTGCGGTGTCCTCCGGTGGACTTGAGGATCTGTGCGAACAGGTCCTCGACCTCGCGGTGGTCGGTCTCCAGTTCCTTGATGACGTCGCCGCCGTGGCCTGCCATCGCCGCCTCCTCCGGTCGGGGCCCGCCGGTGCGGGCCTGTGGTCGGCGGCTGCCCCGTCGTGCCGGGTGCACACCCGTCGTCGGGCCGCAATCGCGGAAGGGCCGCCGCCGCCGCGTCTTTTGACCGCGCGTGCGGGGACCCGGCACCCCGGTATCGCCGGTCCCGGGCGGTTCGGCGTAGCGTCGGCGAGGACGGGACGTTCCCGCGCTCTGGTGGTGGTGATGGAGTCGATCCTCTTCGACAGCGCGAGTCTGGAGGCGGCGGAGGACTTCCTGTCCTCGGCCTCCACACCGATGAGGATCGGCGGCCCGGTCGAGGACGCCCGGGCGTGACGCTGTGCTGGACGACCCGGTGGCCTGCGAGTCCGAGCTGCTCCTGTCGACCGCGGCCCAGCACTTGGCGGCCGTCACCCTGACCTCGCTGCCGCACACCGCCCGCACCGACCTGCTGCCCGCCGACACCCGGGACGCCACGCCCGCCACCCTGCGCCGGGCGATGGCGTTCATCGACGACAACGCCCACTGGACCTCACCCTGGCCGACATCGTCGCGGCGGCCTACGTCACGCCGCGGGCCCTGCGCTACTCGTTCCGGCGGCTCACCGGCAGCACCCCGCTGGCCGACCTGCGACGCGTCCGGCTGGCCCGGGCGCACGGCGACCTGAAGGCGGCGACACGCAGACCGGGGTGACGGTGACCGGGGTCGCCGCCCGCTGGGGCTTCGCCCACCCCGGCCGGTTCGCGGAGGCCTACCGGAAGGCCTACGGGGTCGCCCCCTCGGTCACCCTGAAGCGGTGACCGGCGGCCGACCGGGTCGGGTGCCACGGCGAGGGGCAGCGCGGGGAGCTTCACACCCGCGGGTCCGGTGGCCGGCTGCGGCGGCGGTGGCTGGTGTCGCAGAACGGGAAGCACCGGCTGCGACGGCAGGCGCACAGCGCGACCACCGGCCGCTCGCTGACCTGCCGGGTACCGTCCGGCAGCACGACCTCGACGGGACCCTCGACCAGGTACGGGCCGTCCTCGGCGACGGTGACCCGCCGCGGCGCGTGCTCGCGTGGCGGGCGCTCAGGCGGGCCGGACACCGCGGACCACCACCAGTTCCTCCTCGCGCTGCCCCGGGGCGATCAGGCCGCGCTCCTCGAACCAGCCGGCCCGGGCGGTCATCACCGGCCCGAACGGCTGGCGCCGCCGCGCGGCGATGCCGACGCGGAGCCCGGCGCGGGTGAGCGCGGCACAGGTCGCCGGGACGCCTGCGAGCGCCGACTGCACCACGAGCAGAACCCCGCCCGGTGCGAGCAGCGCGGGCGCGTCGGCGCAGATCCGGTCCAGCAGGGCGCGGCCGTCGCGGCCGGCGTCCCAGCTGCGGGCGATCCCGCGGCGCGGCGGCGCCGACCGGCTCGGCACGTACGGCGGATTGGCCGTGATCAGGTCGAACCGAGCGCCGACGACCGGCGTGAGCAGGTCGCCGTGGCGCAGCCGCACCCGCCGCCGGTTGAGCAGCAGGTTGGTCGCGGCCGCGGCCAGGGCGCGGCGGGAGACGTCCACCGCCGTCACGCGGGCGCCCCGGGCGGCGGCGGCCATGGCCACGGCCCCGCTGCCGGTGCACAGATCGAGGACCCGCCGGCCGCCGAGGTGCTCGCGCTCCAGTGCCTCGGTGAGCAGCCGGGTGTCCCCCTGGGCCGGGTACACGCCCGGCGGGGTGATCAGAAGCATGGTCCGCGCCTGCCCCTCGCTCCGGGGCCCAATCATGCTCATGGGGCGTCCCGCGGGTGGGCGGAGCACATCGTGCGGCACCTGGGCAGCGGGCGGCGGCCGTCAGGCCGGCGGGCCGTCGTCCAGCGGAGACCGCAGCGAGCTGCGACCCCGGCCCCAGGCGGTCACCAGGTGATCGGCGAGCCGGTCCTCCACCGCGCCGGTGGCGGCGATGCCGAAGGCGATGTCCGCGGCGAGCGCCGGGTCGCCCGCCACCAGCGGTTCCAGGACGGTGCGGCGGACCAGCTGTTCGTGGACGGCGTCGGCCACCACGTGCTCCCGGTAGAAGAGCGTGCCCGCAGGCGAGGCACCGAGGCGGTCCAGTGCCCGGGCCAGCCGGGCCGCGCCCGGCGGGGAGGTGATCTCGACCGCGGCGAACTGGCCGACCGCCGCACCGCGCAGCGCCCGGTGCAGCCCGAACAGCGACATCAGGTTGACCACGGCCAGCGCGGGGGCGGGCACGGTATCGAGGTAGTGCCCGTAGCGGGTGTCGAGGCCGAGATCGGCCATCATCCCCGCGAAGAGCAGCGCATGAGCCTGCTCGGGCCGCCCCGCGCCGTACTCGTCGTACTGGACGGTCATCAGGGCGGCCTTGGCCGGGTGGGGCAGCCGCGGGGCGACCCAGAGCTGCGGGTCGGCCTCCTTGAGGTGGTACAGCGACCGGTGCACGAGGTACTCCCGGGCCTGCCAGCGCTCACCGCGCTCCAGCAGGTGGTACGAGGGCCCCGCCCCGTCCGGGGGCTCGACGAGCAGGTCGGCGACCACCCGTTCCAGTGGGCCCGGGTCGCCCACCGCCTCGCGGAGCGCCGCGAGGAAAGCCTCCTCCAGTCGGGCGCGCAGCGCCAGCAGCCCGAGATCCCACTCCCAGGCCGGGTCGACCCGCTGGAAGCCCTGGTAGTGGAGCTCGTAGCAGACGTACAGGGCGAGTTGCGCGTCGTCGCCCAGCGGGTCCGGGACGTCCGCCGGGACGCCGTGGGGCGCGGTGCCCGGCACGGCGGTCAGCAGGTCCAGGACGAGCGCGGACAGCGGGCCGCGCGCCGAGGGCAGGACGGGCGCCGCCGGGGCGGCAGGACGGAGCGCGGTCGACATGCGGGAGCCTCTCTCGCGGGGGCCGCGGCGCGGATCACGCACCGCGGAGTTCGAGCGTGCAGCACTTGGGGCCGCCACCGGCCTTGAGGAGCTCGGGCATCTCCACCGGGACGGGGCGGAAGCCGTGCGCGTGCAGCTGCGCGGCCAGGCCGGTGGCGGCCCGCGGCAGCACCACGTGCCGGCCGTCGCTGACCGCGTTGAGCCCGAACACGGCGGCGTCCGCCTCCGCCGCGCGGACGGCGTCGGGGTAGAGCCTTGCCAGCAGCCGCCGACTCGCGGGGGCGAAGGCGGGCGGCCAGTACATGATCTGATCGTCGCTCAATACGGCGAGCGCGGTGTCCAGGTGGTAGAAGCGCGGGTCGACCAGCTGCAGGGTGACCACCGGCAGGCCGAGCAGGTTCTGGGCCTCGCGGTGGGCCGGCGCGGTCGTGCGGAAGCCCGTGCCCGCCAGGATCCGCCGTCCGGCGACCAGCAGATCGCCCTCGCCCTCGTTGACCAGGGTCGCCGTGTGCACGGGCCGGAAGCCCGCGCCGGCGAACCATCGACGGTGGGCCGGTGCCTCGCCCGCACGCTCCGCGTGCTTGAACCGCGCCACCAGCACCCGCCCGTCGACCACGGTGGCGCCGTTGGCGGTGAACACCATGTCGGGCAGCCCAGGCAGCGGATCCATGGTCGCCACCTCGTGGCCCAGACCGCGCAGCACCGTGCAGAGCCGCCGCCACTGCCGTTCGGCCGCGGCGCCGTCGACCGGCCGGTCGGGGTCCATCCACGGGTTGATCGCGTAGCGCACGGCGAAGTGCGTCGGCGGGCACAGGAGGTACCTCCGGTGTCGGGGCTCGGGTGCGGGCGGAGAGGTCATGGGTGAAGCCTCCTGATCGGCCCGGGTGTCGGGGCCTTCCGGCCCGCGCTCTGCCCGGCGCCTACCCGTGCGCCGCACGCGCACACGAAGGGCCCGGGCGCACCTGCGGAACGGTCGTCCCGGGCAGGAGATCCGCCGGAGCACCTGCGTGCAGGAGCAGCCGGTCGGCCCTCCCGTCGCGGAGGCGTACATCGCGGTCGCCCGGCGGTGGCACGCCGACCTGCTCGCCCACGCCCTGGAGAGCGGCTTCCTGCCGGCCGCCGGCGAGGCGCCGCCGAGCACCGCCTTGGTCGTGATGCGCGGGGCCCCTGATCGAACGGCTGGTCTTCGTGGGCGGCCGGCAGTCCTGGGAACCGGTGCCCGAACCCGCGGCCTCCCCCGAGTGGCGCACCGCGGCCCGAGAACAGGGTGAGGTCCTGGTGGTCGTCGTCCCGCCCGGAACCCGCCTCACCGGCGCGTCCGGCAGCGACCCGCAGAAGGAGGCCGCCGCACTCACCTGCAATGTCGCCGAGGTCTGCGACGACGGCGTCGTTCTGCACGGCACGGCCACGCTCGCCCTGCTCTGACCGGCGCCGGTTGGCGCACCCGGCCCCGGGTACACGCCACCGTCGACCGAAACGCCCGGCCAGGAAGACGAGGTGCACCATGACCTCCGGCGACCTCATCGACGTCCTCAGCACCGACCACGAACGGCTCCGCACCCTGTTCGGCCGCATGGCGGGCACACCGCTGAAGGACCCGCTGCGCCGTGAACTCCTCGACGAGGCGGCCGGCCTGCTGGAGCGCCACATGGCGGTCGAGGCGGAGTACCTCTACCCGCTGGCGCTGCGCACCCTGCCGAACCGCCGGGAGACCATCGAGCAGGAGCGGGCCGGCCTCGCCACCATGGGCGCCCTGCTCGACGACCTGTCCCGGATCGGCGCGGACGCCCCGCTCTTCGACCGCAAGGTCGCGCTGCTCGTCCGCGAGGTCACCGGCCACGCCAACGAGGAACAGACGCTGATCCTCGACGAGCTCGGCACCGCCGCATCGCGGGAGGAGCTGGTGGATGTGGGCGCACAGGCCAGATCGGCGCCGGTCCACAAGGTGCGCCGCTCGCCGGCCGACCGCCCCCGGGACGACCTCCCGCCGACCGGGCCGCGCCCGAAGACGCACCTGCGGGACTTCTTCCGGATGGAAAGCCCCTGACCTGAACGGACCGACTCCTCACCCGCGTGCCCTTCAGTCGTTCAGCGGTGCGAAGCCGAGCACCCAGCCGAGCGCCTTGGCCACGCCGCGTGCGCGCTGCCTCTCGGCCGCGGAGCGTGCGGGGTCCCGGGCGGCCAGGAGCGCTGCCCGCTCCTCCGCTGCCAGGTCCGGCTCCGTGATCACCCCGCACCGGCTGCCGCTGATCGGCGCCGGCGCCTCCGGGTCGAGCACCCACCGGTAGGCCGCGGCGGCACCGCGGGCCTCGGGCCCGCCGTCGATGCGGACCGCGCAGGCCGCGCGGTCGATCTCCTCGGGCGTTCTGACGGCGATGAACTCCTGGACGGCGGACGCGGATGCCACGGCGGGGGACCTCCCGGGTGCGGAGCATGCGGGCGCCGCGCCGGGCGGCGGACGCCGTGAGTCACAGCCATCTACCCTGCCGCGGACCGCTCACTCCCGCGCGGCGCACCGGCCGGCGTGTCGTGGTCGCCCGGGCGGCCGGGCCCGTACGGTGCCGCGTCGGCGGGCACGATGGCCAGCACGAGGAGGGCGATGTCGTCGGTGTGCCGGCCGGCGGGCCAGCTGTGGTGCACCAGCTCGTCGATGAGCCGGTCGGGTGTTTCGGCGCGGCTGTCGCCGAGGAGAGCGGCCAGGTCGGCCGTGGTGCGGGAGGCGTCCGTGCCGGGGATCTCGACCAGCCCGTCGGTGTACAGGGCCAGCAGTGTCCCGTTGAGCAGCGGGAGGGTGGTGAGTGGGTAGCCGGCGTCCGTGTCGACGCCGAGCAGGGGCCCGGCCTCGACGGTCAGGACGTGGCTCTGCCCGCCCGGGCGGCGCAGCAGCGGCGGCGGGTGGCCGGCGGAGGCGAGGGTGACCTGGCGGCGGGTGAGGTCGAGCTGGGCGTAGAGGCAGGAGACGAGCAGATCGGGGTCGAGATCGGCGAGCAGCCGGTTGGTGCGGGCCAGCACCTGGCCCGGGGCGGCGCCGGCGCTCGCGTGGGCGTGGACGGCGGTGCGGACCTGGCCCATCAGGGCGGCGGCGGTGGTGTTGTGGCCCTGCACATCGCCGATCACCGCGGCCGCGGTGCGTTCGTCGAGCCGGATGAAGTCGTAGAAGTCGCCGCCGACGTCGAGGCCGCGGGTGGCGGGCAGGTATCGGGAGGCGACCGTGATGCCGGGGACGTGCGGGAGGGAGTGCGGGAGCAGCGCGTGCTGGAGGTCGTCGGCGAGGTCGTGCGTGGCGTCGTACAGCCGGGCGCGGTCGACGGCCTGGGCCAGCAGGCCGGCGAGCGAGGTGAGGACGGCGCGCTCGTCGGCGCTGAACGTCCGGGGGCGGTCGTAGGACAGGATGCAGACGCCGACCGGCCGGCCGGAGACGATCAGCGGGAGCACGGCCCAGGCGTGCTTGCCGCTCATCCGCTGGGCGCGGGGGTACTCGTCGGCCATCCGGTGCGGGTCCGAGAAGAACTCCGGGATGCCGGTGGCCAGCACGTGGCCGGCGGGGGTGAGGCGGGTGTCGAGCGGCAGGCCGTCCAGCCGGTCGATGTTCGCGGAGGGGTAGCCGCAGTGGCCGATGATCTTCAGTCGGCCGGCGTCGGCGGCCGACAGGACGAGCCCGTCCGCGCCGAACGCGGGCAGGACCTGGTCGGCGACCATCTCGACGACGTCGCGGACGCCGACGGCCTCGGTGAGGGCCGCGGTGAGGTGCATGAGCTGGTAGAGGCGGCCGCCCCGGTGGTCGTCGGGCCGGGGCCCGTCCACGGGGTCGTCCGCCGCCGAACCGGTGTGGGCGGGGGTGACGCGGACGCTGATGCCGCTGCGGTCCGGATGGAGCCGGAAGTCCAGCCAGGTGTCGGGCGGCCGCAGCGCGGTGAAGGCGGCGGGCTCCCGGCTGATGACGGCCGTGCGGTAGCGGTCCTCGACGCCGGGGACGTCGAGCCACGGAAGAGCCAGCCAGGGCAGCGCGCCGACCAGCTGGTCCGGGGTGCGGCCCAGCAGATCCTCGGTGCCGGCGCTGGCGTAGGCGATCCGTCCCTCCAGGTCGAGGGCCAGGCTGGCCCCGGGCAGGCGTTCGGCGAAGTCCGCCGCCGCCAGTGCCGGCTGCACCGGCGCCTGACGGGCCGGCAGGTCAGGGGCGGTGCGCGGCAGGTCGGGCAGGTTCGGCGGGTGGTCCGCGTCGTCCAGGAGGCGGGCGAGCCGGCGGGCCCGGTTGGTGATGTGGCCGCGTTCGCGGGGGGTGGCGCGCTGGGGGTGGTCGGCGGGGAAGACCAGCAGCACCGCGCCCCAGACCCTGCGGGCCCCGGTGAGCGGGGCCGCGGCGAGGGCGAGCGGGTGGGGCAGGGAGGCCGCGAGGCGGGGGTAGGAGCGGGCGAGGTCCTGCTGCGAGCCGACCCACACGAACCGCTCCTCCCGCACCGCGTCGCAGACCGGCAGCGGTGCGCCCAGCGGGACGCGCTTCCACGCGGCGGTGAGTCCCGACGGCAGGCCGAAGGCCACGGCCATCACCAGGACCGGTTCCCGGTCGAGGAGGTAGACGGCGCCCGCGGACGCGCCGGTCCGGCGCACGGTCGCGGTCAGCTCCGCATCCAGCTCGGGATCGGACCCGGCCGGTGCGGGCGGTGTGCCATCGGATGCCTTGTCGGCAGAGGTGTCCATCAGGGGGACCTCCGGACGGACCGTCGATTCGGTGACCCGGGGAGGCGGGCGGCCCCCGGAGGTCGGCGGCGCCGTAGGGCACCGGCCGACCTCCGAGGGCCGGGGCAGAGGCCTCAGCGGCCGAGCGCGTTGGCGAGCTGTTTCTTGTTCATCTTCGAGCGGCCGTGGATGTTGCGCTGCCTGGCCTCGTTGTAGAGCTGGTCGTAGGTGGGGCCCTGGGCACCGGAGTGCGAGCGCTGCCCGCCCCGCCGCGAGGATGACATGTCCTGGATGGAGCTGCGGCTGGCGGTCTTCGACTCGCCGTGCCGGGCGCGTTCCTTGTTGACCGTCCGGGCGGCGATCTCCTCCGCCCGCTTCTCGCTCTCGCCGCGGTCCAGCGCACTGTCCTTGATGTGCTCGTACTGGCGTTCCCGCTTCTTGCTCGAACCGGCCGGCATGGCTCCTCCTCGGGCTCGCTGGTGCCTGGCGGCGCGCCTACCCCGCGGACCCCCGCTCACGCATGGCGGTCAGCCCTCGACGGCGACCCGCACCGACCGCAGCCGGGGGTCGGCGGCGTCGGGGACGAGCATCCCGGCGTCGGCCCCGGTGCGCAGGTAGGCCACCACGTCGCCGTTCAGGCGCTCGCCCGGCAGCGTGGCCGGGATGCCGGGAGGGTACGGCGTGAGCATCTCGGCGGTGATCCGGCCGGCGGCCTCCTCGACCGGCACCCGCTCCACCGCGCCGAAGAAGGCGTCGCGGGGGAGGAGCACCTGCTCCAGGCGCAGCCGGGCCGGGTCGGGGACGTGGACCTTGCCGGCGGGCGGAAGACCGGGCGCGACCGCGACGAGTTCGGTCAGCGCGGACACCAGGACGTGGGCCGTGGTGCTGTCGTCGGCGTGGGTCAGCTGGGCGCTGATCCGGCGGTGGTCGCACACGTGCAGGTCGACCTGGTGGTGGGAGCGCAGCCAGTCGCCCGCGAGGTAGCCGGTCGTGCCGAGCTCCGACAGGTCGACGACGAGTTGCAGCGGGTCGAGGTCGGCGGCGCGGCCGGGCGCGCAGAAGTCCTCGCGGCCGTGGACGTGCAGGCCGTCCAGTGCGTCGATGCGGGTGCGGAGGTCGGCGGCCAGGCCGAGGGCGGCGTCGTACAGGGCCCGGCCGTGCTGGACCATCTGGCGGCGCCAGCCGTCGAGCGCGGCGTACACCAGGACGGAGGGGCTGGTGGTGCCGAGCAGGTCGGCGCGCTGCTTCAGCACGGCCGGATCGACCAGATCGCCCTGCAGGTGGAAGACCGAACTCTGCTCGAAGGCGGAGCCCATCTTGTGGACGGAGGTCACGCAGACGTCGGCGCCCGCGTCCATGGCCCAGGTCGGCAGCTCGGGGTGGAAGGGCAGGTGGGCGCCCCAGGCCTCGTCCACGATCAGCGGCCGGCCGCGTCGGTGGGCGGTCTCGGCGATCGCGGCGAGGTCGGCGCAGGTGCCGTACGGGTGGGTGAGGTGACGAGGGCGCCGCGCGCGTCGGGGTGTTCGCGGAAGGCGGCGTCGAAGGCGTCCGCCGACGGCGGGTGCGCCAGATGAAGGTCGGGGTCCCACTGCGGGTCCACCCAGACCGGGCGGATGCCGGCGAGGATCAGTCCGGCCACGACGGACTTGTGGGCGTCGCGGCCGACCAGCAGTTCCTCGTGCGGGCCGGCGACCGAGAGCATGGCCGCCTTGACCGACAGCGAACTGCCGCAGGTGGAGAAGAAGGTGTGCTCCGCGCCGACGGCCTCGGCCATCAGCTCCTGCGCGTGTTCGAGGATCCGCCGGGACGAGGTGCGGTCGTCCAGGCCGCTGACGGCGAGCACGTCCGAGCGGAACACGTCCGCGCCGAGGGTCGCCAGGACCCGTGGGTCGGTGCCGCGGCCCTGCTTGTGGCCCGGCGGGGTGAACGCGGTCGGCGGATTCGCGTGGTGGGCCGCGAGGGCCTCCAGCACGGGGGCTTGTGACTGGTCCATGGCCCGCGCCTGCCCTGCCGGCGAGCGGAAAGCTCCGGTGCGGCACACGGTGGAAGGCCGCCGCGGAGCACCGCGGCGGCCCTCCGTTCCCGCGGGTGGTCAGGAGCTGCCGGGGGTGATCCGGCCGCGCCAGCCGCCGCTCTCCAGGCCCTGGTCCTCGATGAAGGACTTGAAGCGCCGCAGGTCGCCCTTGACTCGGCGGTCGACCATCCCCATCATCTCGGCGGCCTTCTCGGCGACGCCGCCCGGCTTGAAGTCCATTGCCAGCCGCACCATCGTGTGGTCCTGGTCGAGGCGCTCGAACGTGACCACGCCCATCTGCTGGACGTCGCCGCCCATGGTGCGCCAGGCGATCTTCTCGTCGGGCAACTGGTCGACGATCTCGGTGTCGAACTCGCGGCTCACCCCGGCGACCTTGGTCTTCCAGTGGTTGTGCCGCTCGTCGATCTGGGTGACCTCCTCCACGCCCTCCATGAAGCGGGGGAAGTCCGCGAACTGCGTCCACTGGTTGTACGCGGTGTGCAGCGGAACCTCGACCTCGACGGACTCTTGAACCATGCTCATGCCGGGCCTCCAGTCTTCTCGTCCAACAGGTCCGCGACGCGTCTGCCCGGCGGCTCCCTCTTCTAACGGGGCGGGCCTCATTGGTGGGGCCGAGGGGTTTCGCCTCCGCCCAGTGGTGCAGGTGTAAAGGGACAGGGCGCGGCGCCGAGCCTCCCGGTACCGGTCGGCCGTCGCCTGTCGCCGTCGAGGAGGTGGTCCCCGGATGGCCGGTACCGCTTGCTCCGATCCGATCCCGCCGGGCCGCTCGCCGCCCCCGGCCCCGGCCCCGGCTCCGGCTCCGGCCCCGGCCAGTGGTGTGCCGTGGCGGGTCGCGGACCCCTGTTCTCGGGACCTTGCTGAGACTGGCCGGCCGGACCGACGGCGACCCGATCTTGCGGCTCCGCCCCGGAATCGGCCTGCCGGAAACGGCCGCCGCGGACCTGTGGAAGGCCGTTCTCCGCTGCGTCCGCCGTCCTCCCCGACGTCGCCGGACCCGGACGCCGGCCCGGTACCCGAGCCGGGCGTGGCCGCGGCCCCGGACACGGTGCGCCGCGCCTTCATGCAGTCCCACGCGGCCGAGGACGTCGTCCTCGCCGACATCGCCGCGGCCGCCTACGTCACGTCGCGCGCCCTGCAGTACGCCTTCCGCCGGCACCGGGACACCACACCGCTCACCCACCCGCGCCGGGTCCGCCCGGATGCGGCCCACCGGGACCTGGTGGCGGCGGACCCGGTGACCACCACCGTGACCGAGATCGCCGCGCGCTGGGGCTTCGGCCACAGCGGCCGGCTCGCCGCGTTCTACCGCGAGGTGTACCGGGCAGCGCCCCGCACCACGCTCCGCCTCACGGACTGACCGCCCGGTTTCCGGGCGCACGGGCCGGGAAGCCGCACCGGCCCACCGACCCGCCGCGCCGTCACCGGCCCGCACCGACCCGGAGAACGCCATGGACCTCGGCTTCCTCGAACCTCTGATAGGCAGGCCCGGCCCCTGGGCCACCGTCTGCCTCGACACCTCCCGCACCACCGAGGACGCCGAACACCGGCAGGTTCTGCTGCGGCGGGCGGCGGTGCGCCAGCTCGCCGACCGCGGGGCCGACCCCCGGACCTGCCGGGCCGTCGGAGAGCACCTCGCGGGGGAGCCCGCATCGGGCTCCCCGCCGGGTCGAGCCCTGTTCGCGGAAGGCGGCGAGGTCGTGCTCGACGTGCCGCTGACCACGGCACCCCCGGCCGTGGAGACCGCCTGGGGGCCGC
Organism: Kitasatospora sp. NPDC085879; assembly: GCF_040686255.1. Taxonomy (NCBI): domain Bacteria; kingdom Bacillati; phylum Actinomycetota; class Actinomycetes; order Kitasatosporales; family Streptomycetaceae; genus Kitasatospora; species Kitasatospora sp. NPDC085879. The sequence goes on from NZ_JBFBJZ010000045.1 coordinate 47,737, forward strand.
TGCCGCACCTGGCCCCGCTGCTCGGCCGGCTGGAGGCCGCGGCCGCCGACTGCCTGGTCGCCGCGATCGACCGCACCGGAGCCGACCTGGAGCTCCGCCGCCTCGGCCGGCCGGAGCCGCTCAGCACCGTGGACGGAGTGACCTGGCAGGGCCGCGGGCACCGCGCCCCGCCCGCCGACCGCTACGAATGGCACTACCGGCACCGCGAGCAGGACGCCTGGGACCGGTCCGCCGACGCGATCGCCGGGCACCTCGCCGAAGCCCGCTCGGACTGCGGCGCGAACCTCATCGTCCTCACCGGCGACGCGCGCGAGCGCCGGGCCGTCCACGAGCGGCTCCCCCAGGACCTGCGGCCGCTCACCGTGGAGGTGGACGGCGGCGGACGCGCCGACGGCATCCGCACCGAGACCTTCGAACAGCGGCTCGACGAGGCGTGGCAGGAGTTCTCCCGGCACCACGCCGACGAGATCCTCGACCGGTTCCGCAGCGGCACCGGCCGCCCCGGCGAACACCGCACCGACGGCACGGGCACCGAGATCGCGCCGGGAGCCGCCGCCGAGGGCGTCCCCGCCGTCGCGGCCGCCGCCCGGCAGCACCAGCTCGCCACCCTGCTGCTCCGCGCGGACGGCCCGGACACCGGCCGCGAGGTCTGGATCGGACCCGAGCCCGAGCACATCGGCACGGACCGCGGCGAGCTGCGCAGCATGGGCGTTCCCCATCCCGTGCGGGCGCAGGCCGGTGACGCGCTGCTGCGCTGCGTCATCGCCTCGCGGGCCGAGGCGATGACGGTGCCGGACGGCACCGGGGGCCCGGCCGGCGGGGTGGGCGCCGTCCTGCGCTGGCGGGCCTGACCCGGGCCGGGCGGCCCGTTCGGGTTCGTCCCGCCTGTGCGGGTTTGTCCGAAACCGCGCCGGGCAGGCGTCCCGCACCTTCACAGATAGGCCCGGCACCGTCTCCCCGAACGCCGCGCCGACCGGTCTCCCCTCGGCGGTCGGAACTGCGGCGGGACGGTGCCGTCCCGTGCGTGCGGTGACCTGAACCGGGTCGGCCGCCCCCACCCGTGCATACTCCGAGGGCCGGCCGCGTACCAGGAGGAGAGCCGCCATGACGGGCGATCAGTACCGGCGGAGGGACCCGGTGGGTCAGCACCCGCAGCCCGAGTTCCCCGAACAGCAGCAGCCGCATCCGGGCACCGGCGGTCGGATGCGCCCCGAGCCCGACCACGGCGAGGACACCTACCGGGGCTGCGGACGGCTGGAGGACCGCCGGGCGCTGATCACCGGCGGTGACTCGGGCATCGGCCGGGCGGTCGCGCTCGCCTTCGCCCGCGAGGGCGCGGAGGTGGCGTTCTGCCACCTCCCCGAGGAGCAGCAGGACGCCGAGGAGACCGTCCGCCTGGTGGAGGAGGCCGGGCGGAAGGCGCTGGCCGTGCCGGGCGACCTCCGAGATGAGGGTTTCTGCCGCGCGCTGGTGGACCGCTGCGACCGGGAACTCGGCGGGCTGGACGTCCTGGTGAACAACGCTGCTTACCAGATGTCGCAACCGGACGGATTGGCGGCGATCACCACCGAGCAGTTCGACCGGGTGATGAGGACCAACCTGTACGGCATGTTCTGGCTCACCCGCGCCGCGCTGCCCGGTCTGCGGCCCGGTTCGGCGGTCATCAACACCGCCTCGGTGCAGGCGTACAAGCCCAGCCCGCACCTGCTCGACTACGCCATGACGAAGGCGGCGATCGTCGCCTTCACCCAGGGCCTCGCGCTGCAGCTCGCCCCGGAGGGGATCCGGGTGAACGCGGTGGCCCCCGGCCCGGTGTGGACGCCGCTGATCCCGGCCACCATGACGCCCGAGAAGGTGGCGCACTTCGGGGAGCAGTCCCCGCTCGGGCGGGCCGCGCAGCCGGCCGAGATGGCACCCGCGTACGTGTTCCTCGCCTCGCAGGAGGCCTCGTACATCACAGGGGAGATTGTCAACGCGACCGGAGGCACACCGCTGCCGTGACAGCCCGACGGCCGCAGCCCGCCCGGGGGCTGCGGCCGCTCGCGCGCGTCACCCCTGTGGCAGCAGGTCGACCTGCTCCACGCGGCGCGTGCGGACCGCGCGCTCCTCGGGGCCGACTCCGGCGGGGTCGGGCGTGCCGGCGGCGCCGACCGCGTCGATCTCGGGTTCCTCGGCAGCGAGCCGCTCGTCGAGCGACTGTCCCGCGGCCTGCTCGGCGCCCGTCACGCCGAAGGACTCCGCCGCCACGGGCGCCTCGCCGGGCACCGGCATCCGCTGCGGGGCCTCGGCCCGGCGCGCGCCGGGCGAGCCGTCCTCGAGGTCGGGGATTCCCTCGTCCTCGGGCTCGGCCCCCGGGTCGTGATGGCCGAGTCGCAGCAGCGAGGCGCCCTGATGTCCGTCAGGATTCGTGCGCCCGACCGGGCCGCCGTCTCGCCGAGGCACGCCGCGTGGCGGCGACGGGCGGCAGTCGCGAGACTCGCACACAGCCGGACGGCGAGGCGCCGTGGCGGGACGCCGAACCCTACGCCGTGCCGTGCTCAGCGAGGACTGACCGACCGCCGTCGCTCCCGCGGGCCGGCAGCGACGGGCCGGACCGCGGGTTCGTGCGTTCCGGCCTGCGGCTACCCCGGGCCTTTCACCCGACCGTTCGTGGCGGGTCGGATTGATGCCCTGATGGTCCCGACGGAGCGGCGGGGGAGCGGGCCGCGGGCAGGCGCGCCCGGAACGGCCGGGCGGTGCTTCGATGCCCGAACGACGGGTAGCCGCATGGGCACTTCCGTCCGCGAACCACTTGGAGGAAGCCGTGAGACCGAGACACCCCGTCGTCGTGCCCGCCGCCCGTCGGGGTGGCCACCGGCCCGGCCGCCGCTCCCCGCTCGGCCCGCACGGCCGGGTCCGCCGCTGCCCCGGTCCGTTCCTCCCGCGCGCCAGGACCGCCCTTCGAGATCTCCCGCCGCGCCGCGGTCCTCTGGCCGCGGGGTGACGGCGCCCCAGGGCCAGCTCGCCGTACCGCGCAGGTGTCCGGCGCCGCCGCCGGCGGGACCACCCGAACCGGCTCCGTCGATGAGCGTCCACCGCACCCCGACCGACCGGCGCCCCGGAAGCATCGACGCACACGGGCGGCGGCTACCCCGTATCCCGCCCCCACCGGCCTGCGGTCCGCGTACGGCAGGTGTGTCGGACGGGCGTTCCGGGCAGGCGTCCGGCATGACCCCCGTGCACCGCGGCCGGTCGGTGCCCTGCCCCCGGCCCTGCGAGGACCGTCGGGGATGAGGCTGAGGACCAGCGACCCCCACGGCCCGGGCCTGCGGCGAACGCGGTGCGGCGGGGGCTTCCGCTACCTTTCCCCGAACGGCCGGCCCGTCACCGACCGCGCAGAACTGGACCGCATCCGTGCCCTCGCCGTCCCGCCCGCGTGGACGGACATCTGGATCTGTCCCCACCCGGGCGGTCACCTGCAGGCGCTCGGCACCGATGCCAAGGACCGCTGCCAGTACCTGCACCACCCGGAGGTCCGCGCCCGGCAGCAGGAGCCGGCCAAACACGAGCACGTCCTCAAGCTCTCCGCCCGGCTGCCCGAACCGAGGGCCGCGGTCGACAGCGACCTGCGCCACCGCGGACTGCCCCGCGACCGTGTGATGGCCTGCGCCGTCCGGCTGCTCAACTCGACATGTTCCGCCTCCGGTCCGAGACGCACGCCCGTGCCAACGGCTCCCACGGCCTGACCACCGTGCTGCGCAGCCAGGTCGCCGTCCGCGGTGCACACGTCCGCTTCGACTACCCCGCCAAGTCCGGACAGCGGCGCGTGGCCACCGTCGCCGACCCCGCGACGACCGCGGCCCTGCGCGCCCTGCTGCGCAGCACGTACCCGGGCGACCGGCTGCGGGCCCACCGCAGCGGCCGGGGCTGGCACGAGGTCCGTGGCGACGACCTCAACAGCTACCTCCGCGAGCGCAGCGGGACCGACCTGACCGCGAAGGAATTCCGTACCTGGGACGCGACCGTGCTGGCCGCCGTAGGCATGGCGGTGTCCGTCCGAACGGCAGCCGGATCCGAGGCCGCCCGGCGCCGGGCGGTCGCCCGGGTCGTCCGGGAGGTGGCCGACCGCCTGGGCAACACCCCGGCGGTGTGCCGCGCCTCGTACATCAACCCGCGCCTGGTCGAGCTGTTCGAGGACGGTGTCACCATCGATCCGGGCCTCGACGGCCTGGGCGCGGACGATGCCCCGCTCGCCGTCCACGGTCCGGTGGAGGAGGCCGTGCGCACCCTGCTGCTCACCGACGGCGGACGCTGACACCGCGTGGCCCGGACGGTTCGGTTCGACGGAGTGTCGTACGCCGGGGGCGGTGGGGCGGTTGGTTACGTTCGTACACGTGACCGGCAACGACGCGGTCCTGGTGCTGGTGGTCGCGACCGCGCTGGGCTTCGACTTCACCAACGGATTCCACGACACCGGCAACGCCATGGCGACCTCGATCGTCACCGGGGCCCTCCGGCCGCGTGTCGCGGTCGCGGTGTCGGCAGTGCTGAACCTGGTCGGCGCGTTCCTGTCGACCGCGGTCGCCGCGACCATCGCGAGCGGCCTGGTCGACAGTGGCGATGTGACGCTGACCGTGGTGATGGCGGGCCTGGCGGGCAGCATCCTGTGGAACCTGACCACGTGGTTCTTCGGGATCCCGTCCAGTTCCTCGCACGCGCTGATCGGCGGTGTGGTCGGGGCGACCATGGCCGCGGCCGGCGCCTCGGCCGTCAAGTGGCAGGGCCTGGTCGCCAAGGTGATCGTGCCCGCCGCCCTGTCGCCGTTCATCGCCGGGTCGGTCGCCGCGCTCGGCACCTACCTCATCCACCGCATCACCCGCGACGTGGCCGAGGGCCCGCGGGCGCACGGCTTCAGACTCGGCCAGGTCGGTTCGGCCTGCATGGTCTCGCTCGCCCACGGAACCAACGACGCGCAGAAGACCATGGGCGTCATCACCCTGGCGCTGATCGCCAACGGCACGCTCCACGCCGGAGCGAGCGCCCCGGTCTGGGTGGTCACCTGCTGCGCGGTGGCGATCGCCCTCGGGACCTACATCGGCGGCTGGCGGGTCATCCGGGCACTCGGCAAGGGCCTGGTGGAGATCGAGGCGCCACAGGGGATGGCCGCCGAATCGGCCTCGGCGGCGGTCATCCTCTCCTCCACCGACTTCGGCTACTCCCTCTCCACCACCCATGTGGCCACCGGCTCGATCCTCGGCACGGGGGTGGGCCGGAAGGGAGCGGTGGTGCGCTGGCACATCGCGCACCGCATGGTGGCGGCCTGGCTGATCACCCTGCCGGCCTCGGCGGTGGTCGGCGCCCTGGCCTACGGGGTCGCGAACGGGATCGGGGGTACGGCGGGAGTGGTGGTGGTCTTCGCCGTGCTGGTACTGGCTTCGATCGCCTTCTTCGCCGCGTCCCGGCGCCCCGCCGTGACACCGGAGAACGTCAACGCCGCATGGACCGGCTCGGTCGTGCCGACACCCCCCAGGGACGAGGTGGCGCCGTGAACTCGTGGATCAACCTCGACGCGCTGTGGAAGATCGTCCTGGTGGGGCTGCTCGCCGGAGCCGGCCTGCCCGCGCTCTTCGCCGTCGGCGTGCGCGCCCTCAACCCGCCGCCCCGCGGGGGCGGGCAACCCGCCGGACGCCGTACGGCCGGCCCGCTCAACTACACCGTCGCCGTGGCGTGCTTCGCCGTCGTCCTCGCCGCGATCGGCTGGGGCGTCTCCGTCATCGTCAACCAGAGCTGACCCGGCCGCCGTGCCCCGGGCCCGGCCCGGGGCAGCGCGCCGCCAGTGCCGCCAGTGCCGCCGCAGCCGGCGTGGCCGCGCCCGTCGTCGGTGCGACCGTCTCATGTCACCGCGCTCGCGGTCGGGGCGGTGCTGTCGTAGACCGGGGTTATGGACGAGGAGAAGACATCGTGGCACCCGGGTGAGATCGTCCCCGCGAGCGGCATCTACGCATGCGACTGCGGGGCCGGCCACCACTGGAGCACGGACGTGAAGGGACACCGGTTCCCGCCGCTGCCGGCGGGCTGCCAGGGCAATTCCTGGACGGTGAAGACCGAGGCACACCCGGACGCCTGACAGCCGCGCCGCGACATCGGCCGGGTCAATGAGCGGTCGGGGAGTTGCGGCCCCGTCGTTCGGCGCCACCGTGACGCCGCCCTCAGCCCGGCCCGCGGCCCCGGCCGCGATACCGGTCGGCACCGCGTGCAGGCGGCGGGTCGCGTTCTCGGCGTCGGCGAGTTCGGCCGGGGTCGGGACGACGGCGCCGAAGGACTGCCCGTCGGCGGCGGGCAGGATCCGCCAGCGGAGGACCGGTGCGAGCACGGTGCTGGCCCGGGCGAGGAACCAGGCCGGTCGGCCGTGGGTGCGGGCGATACCGGTCGCGAGGACGGCGAGCGCCTCGCGCAGACGCTCAAGGCGCTCGATGCCCGGCAGCGTCGGCCGGTCGCAGCCCGTGCCTCGGCAGGGCGCTCCACCGATCGGCCGTGCTGCGGTGGCCGTTACTACGAGTACTACGAGAGCGAGGCGCACGGCGGCGCCCGTCCGAACGAGGACACCCTCACCAGCGCCGAGTTCCTTCTCGCTCAGGAACAGCGGGAGAGCCACGTTCGCGCCGGCGCCTTCTGGTGTGGGGTGCGGGGGTGTCGTACGGTCGGTGGTCGTGACCCTCGACCAGGCGAGCGTGAACCGGATCTTCCTTCCCGAGACCTACGCCGAGGGGGTGCCGTACGAGCTCTTCCGGGAGCTGCGGGCGGCCGCACCGGTCTGCTGGGTGGAGGAGCCGGCGGTGGGGAACTGGCCTGCCGGGCCCGGGTACTGGGCGGTGCTGCGACACGCGGACGTCAAGTACGTGCTGCGCACGCCGGAGGTGTTCTCCTCGCACCTGGGAGCGACGCAGATCCGCGACCCCGACTCCGTGGCCGACCTGGAGTTCGCCCGCACGATGATGCTCAACCAGGACCCGCCGGACCACGCCCGGCTGCGGCGGATCGTCGCCGGGGCCTTCACCCCGCGCGTCCTGGGCGAGCTGACGGACGCGATCGAGGATCACGCGGGGGCACTGGTCGACTCCGTCCGTGCGGCGGGCGAGGCGGACTTCGTGCAGGTCGCGGCCGATCTGCCGGTGCGGACGCTGGCCTGGATCATGGGTGTTCCCGAGCAGGATCGCCAGCTGCTGGTCGACTGGGCGAACCGTGTGATCGGCTACCAGGACACCGACTTGGCCGCCTCCAGCACCGTCGACCCGGACCGGCTGACCGACCTCGGCCGGGCGGCCGTCGCCCACCGTCCCACGATCACGACCGCCCAGGACGGCCGACCGGTCAACCCGCGCTCGCGCGCCGCCCTCGCCGACATGTTCGCGTACGCGCACGGACTGGCCGAACAACCGCGGCCCGGCACCGTGCTGGCACGGATGCGGGAAGCCGGGCTGAGCACCGAGGAGTTCGAGACCTCGTTCTTCCTGTTCGCGGTCGCGGGTAATGAGACGGTACGGAACGCCTTGCCCGGGGGCCTGTACACGCTGCTCTCCCATCCCCATCAGTATCGGCTGTTGCGGCAACGGGGATCTGCGGTGATCGCGTCGGCCGTCGAGGAGATCCTGCGCTTCTGGCCCCCGGTCGTGGAGTTCCGGCGAACCGCCACCCGCGACGTCGAACTGGCCGGCGAGCGGATCCGGCGCGGCGAGAAGGTCGTCGTCTACCACGCCTCGGCGAACCGCGACGAGAACGTGTTCCCGGACCCCGATCGCTTCGACATCACCCGGACCCGGAACGACCATGTCAGCTTCGGCCACGGCCCGCACTTCTGCCTCGGGGCACAACTGGCCCGTGTCCAGATGAGAGCGATGCTCGGGCGGGTCGTCACCGACCTGCCAGGCCTGGACCTCGCCCCCGGCGTCGCACCCACCCGCCTCGTGTCCAACTTCCAGAACGGGCTCAAGCACCTGCCGATCCGTTGGCGGCAGAACCGCTGACCTGCCCCGGTAAGTCACGGTGGGCGGCGTGACCGGCACCGCCGCGGGGGAGTGGAAGCCGCGGCGGCGGACAGCAGGCCCGCGATGGAGATCCAGGGACTACCGGTGACCGCGGACGGCCTCGCGGTGCACGGACCGTGCGGGCCGGTGTTCGAGGGCGTGGACAGAAACGATGGTTCGTTGAACGGTCGGCGTGATGACCAACTACTCGGACTCCAGCGCGATCCCATTGATCACGCGGTCGAGGAGGCGATCGAAGACCGCTTGGGGGTTCTGGTCGCCACCCGGCGCGGCCAGGGCCCGGGCGAGATGGGCATGGTTGCCCCTGGCGACGGCGGCGCGGAGGTAGCGAGTCTGGGCGTCGAGGATCTCGCCGGGGGTCCGCCCTGCCTCTTCGATCGCGCGCTCTTGGGCGAGTTCGTACGACACGTGGCTGGCCACGAACCCGGTGAGGAGGCTGAAGGTCTCCAGCCGAGCCTGGGCGTCCAAGCCGGTGGGGGTCATCACGGCGAGCACGTGGTCCAGGACGACGAGGGTGTTCGGGCCGAGGGTCTGCCGGGCCGGGAGCGCGGCGGGAAGCCACGGGTGGCGCCGCATGATGGTGCGTTGTTCATGGGCGATCCGCCGAAGGTCTGAGCGCCAGTCGCCGGTGGGCGTGGTCGGCAACCGGTGGTCGCCGCTCACTTCGTCGATCATCAGCTCCAGCAGCGTCTCCTTGTTGGGGACGTAGCTGTACAGGGACATGGTTCCGGCGCCGAGCCGGGCCGCGACCGCGCGCATAGTGACGGCGGCGAGCCCTTCGGCATCGGCGATGGCGACGGCGGTCGCGGTGATCTCGGCACGAGTGTGGGCGGGCGGCCTGCCGCGTCGCGGGCGTTCGGTCGCCAACCAGAGCGCCTCCGGATCCACCCCGGCGTGGGTACCCGACGGGGCTGCCGAGTCTGTGCGGGCCATGGTGACACCTCCCTCCTTCTGACGGTCCATCCAAGCATGAGCTATTCTCGTACATCGTACGGGAAGTGAGATCGCCCGCCCCATCCCAGAAACGAGGCACCCGTGACGATGCCCACGCACCGCCCGGTCGGGAAGAAGCCGCCCCTGAGCACCAGGGCCATGCGGCGGTCCATGCGGGGACTTCCTCCCAAGCTGCACGACATCGCCTACGACCCCGGCCTCGTCGTACCCGCAGGAGATGGCAGCCCTCTGCTGACCGACCACTACTTCCCGCTGGACGGCGGGGACTTCCCCACACTGCTGGTGCGCTCGCCCTACGGCCGGGGATTCCCCTGGGCGCCGATGTACGGCGTGCTCCTCGCCGAGCAGGGCTTCCATGTCGTCCTCCAGAGCTGCCGCGGCACCGGCGGCTCCGACGGCGACTTCCACCTCTGGCGCAACGAGGCCGCCGACGGCCGGGCCACCGTCGCCTGGCTGCGCAAGCAGCCCTGGTTCTCCGGTGTCCTGGGGACCATCGGCCCCAGCTACCTCGGCTACGTCCAGTGGGCGCTCGCCATGGATCCGCCCCCGGAGCTGCGCGCGATGGTGGTCCAGATCGGCATGCACGACCCGCACGGCTTCTTCCACCCCGGCGGCGCGTTCGCCCTGGAGAATGCGCTCGTCGTCGCCATGGGCCTCACCACGCAGCACCAAGGCGTACCGAGCCTCCTGCGGGCGACCCTGCGGCTGCAGCGCCACCTGCGAACGGCCGCCGCTGGACTCCCGCTCGTCGAGGCATACCGGCCCGCCCTCGGAGGCCCGGTGCCGTTCCTCGACGGGGCCATGGCGCACCCCGACGCCGGGGATGTCCACTGGGACGGCGCGGACGTGGGGTCCGCCGCCGACGGGCTGACCGTGCCGACGGCCCTGATAGGCGGCTGGCACGACGTGCATCTCGACCAGACCTTGCAGCAGTACGAGCGACTGCGGCGTGCCGGCTGTGAAACGGCCCTGCTCGTCGGCCCCTGGTCGCATCAGTCGGCACTCCAGCGGGGCTGGCCCGAGGTCTTCACCGAAAGCCTCGCCTGGCTGCGGGCCCACCTGTGCGACGACCCGTCCGCCCTGCGGCCGACAGGGGTTCGCGTCCACGTCGGAGGCCGACGAGCCTGGCAGGATCTGCCCGACTGGCCGCCGGTCCTCCGGAGCCGACGCTGGTACATCGACACCGACGGCGCCCTGACCCACCGAGCGCCCGAGGAGACAACCGAGCCGCTGTCCTTCCGCTACGACCCGACCGACCCGACCCCCTCCCTCGGCGGTGCCCTGGTCGGCGGGAAGGCCGCACAGGCGGACAACCGCCCACTGGAGGCACGGAAGGACGTCCTGACCTTCACCACGGCACCGCTCCCCGAGCCGGTCACCATCCTCGGACCGGTGAGCGCGATCCTGAAGATCAGTACGGACACCGGCCACGCCGACGTGTTCGCCCGGCTCTGCGACGTCGACCCCCAGAACCGTTCCACCAATGTCTGTGACGGCCTTCGACGGCTCCAGCCCCATGAGGAGGACCTGGCCACCGTCACCGTGGCCATGAGCTCCACCGCCTACCGATTTGTCGCCGGACACCGGATCCGCCTGCAGATCAGCGGTGGAGCCCACCCACGCTTCGCCCGCAACACCGGAACCGGCGAGCCCACGGCAACGGCCACCCGCCTCGCACCAGTTCGGATCTCACTCCACCACCCGTCAGTGCTCGTGCTCCCCATCGCGGACGAGGCCACAGCTGACTAGGCGTCGCCGCCTTCCTCAGTGGGCGACGGTTCGCGCAGCGGCCGTCGCCCGGCCTCCTCCGAGCGGAAGAACGCGTAGCGGCCGAGGAAGTCGATGTGGTCGAACCGGAGCGGGGACCGGCGGGCCAGCAGGTCGTCGGAGACGGGGAAGCCGTCGGCGGCGAGCTGCTTGGCGGCCCGGTCGAGGCAGAGGCTGTCGCGGCGGGCCGGTCGAGGCAGAGGCTGTCGCGGCGGGCCGCCCAACCCAGTCGGCAGCTAAATGTCCTGGCCCCGCTGGCACCGGTGATCGATTCCTGGCTGCGGTCCGAGCTGCTTTGAAGGGCACGGTGACCCAAGGCGGCAGGTCGTCAAGGTGTCGGTTCGGCGATTTCCTGAGTGCCGATGACCGCGAGCAGGTCGAGCAGGCCGGAACTGTCCGTACCGGCTGCGGGAGTGAACCACAGCAGGCGCTGCCGGCCGTCCTCGCTGAACAGGTTGAGGCAGTTGACCTCGATCAGCCCGAGCGTGGGGTGGTTGAGGCGCTTGCGGTCGTCCCGCCGGAACGCCACGTCGTGGTCGGCCCACAGCGAGGCGAACTCGACGGAGGCGCCGAGCAGCGAATGGATCATCGAGGGGGCTTCGGTGTCCTTCGCGTCCCTCCGCGCGGCAGCGGCCCGTAGATCCGCGGCAAAGGCACGGGACTGGGCTTCGTGATCGGATTCGGGGTAGAGACGTCGAGCGTCGGGTTCCGTGAACCACCGGTAGACGAAGCTGGCCCGAGGCCCTCGGAAACCGGTCTGGTCTCCGACAAGGGCCACCGCGACCGGGTTCTGCACGAGGGTGACGTGCAAGTCGGTAATGACTTGTGCCGGTGTCGACGCCAGACGATCGAGGAGATCGAGCATGCCGGGGTGCACGTGCGAGGCTGCTCCACCCTGCGCGGGCACCGGGCGGCCCGCCAGGTGGAACAGGTAGTCGCGTTCGTCGGCGCTCAGGCGCAGCGCCCTCGCCAGCGCGGCGATCATCTGCTCGGACGGTTGCGACCCGGCTCCACGCTCGAGCTCGTTGTAGTAGTCCACCGATGCTCCGGCGAGCTGGGCGACCTCCTCGCGGCGCAACCCGGGGACCCGGCGCCGGGGCCCGGTCGGGAGCCCGACGTCGGCCGGGCGGATACGTTCACGCCGTGAACGCAGGAAGGCTCCCAACTCGGTGTACCTCGCAGAACTCATAACCTCCATTCTGCGCTCGGCCGGGTGCTTGGCCCAGGGGATGACATCCCCTGGTTGCGCAGGTCAGAGCACCGCATCGTGGAGGACATGACCACGAACCACCAAGCTCGAACCCCTGAACCGGCGGCCGCGCGGGTTGCCGTCGTCACCGGAGGATCACGCGGCATCGGCCGGGCGGTCTCCCGCAGGCTCGCCCAGGACGGCCTGGCCGTCGTGGTGAACTACGCCCACGACGCGGCTGCCGCCGAGGAGACGGTGGCAGCGATCACCGCTTCCGGCGGGCGGGCGATCTGCGTGCAGGCGGACGTGGCGGACGAGAGCGCGGTGGCCACGGTGTTCGACCGGGCGGAGAAGGAGTTCGGCGGCGTGGATGTCGTCGTGAACTCCGCCGGTCGACTCGCTCTGTCGCCCATTGCCGACCTCGACCTCGCAGTGCTCGACGCCGTGCACCGCACCAACATCCGCGGAGCTTTCGTCGTCGCCCAGCAGGCGGCCCGTCGCCTGCGTGCGGGCGGCTCCTTCGTGGGGTTCTCGACCTCCGTGGTCGGCAGTCAATTCCCCGCGTACGGCGCGTACGCGGCGAGCAAGGGCGCCATCGAGTCGATCACGCTGATCCTCGCCCGCGAGCTGCGCGGACGGGACGTCACCGTGAACACCGTCGCCCCCGGGCCCACGGCCACGGACATGTTCCTCGACGGCAAGACGCCCGAACAGGTCGACCAGCTCGCCAAGACCCCGCCGCTGGAGCGGCTGGGCACCCCGGAGGACATCGCCAACGTGGTCGCGTTCCTCACCAGCCCGGAAGGGCACTGGGTCAACGGCCAGATCCTGCGGGCCAACGGGGGCATGGTGTGAGTGCGCAGCCGAAGGTCGTGGTGATCACCGGCGCATCCAGTGGCTTCGGGAACCGCACCGCACGGGCCCTGGCCGAGGCCGACCACATCGTGTACGCCGGCATGCGTGCCACCACCAGCCGCAACGCACCTGCCGTCGCCGCGCTCGCCCAGGTCGAGAAGGACCGCGGCGTGCGGATCACCGCTGTGGAGATGGACGTCCGGGAACAGGAATCGGTCGACGCCGCCATCGACCACGTGATGGCGGAGCAGGGACGGATCGACGTCGTGGTGCACAACGCCGGCCACATGGTGCTCGGACCGGCCGAGGCATTCACCGTCGCCCAGCTCGCCGACCTCTACGACGTCAATGTGCTGTCCGCACAACGCGTGAACCGCGCGGTGCTGCCGATCATGCGCCCCCAGGGACAAGGGCTGCTCGTGTGGGTCGGATCCAGCTCGACCCGCGGTGGACATCCGCCCTTCCTGGCACCCTACTTCGCGGCCAAAGCCGCGATGGACGCGCTCGCCGAGAGCTACGCCGCCGAGCTGATCAAGTTCGGCATCGAGACCACCCTCGTCGTCCCCGGCGCCTATCCGAGCGGCACCAACCACTTCACTCACGCCGGCGCACCGGCTGACACCGCCCGTGCCGCAGAGTACGACGAGCCCTACGGGCGGCTCAGGGACACGATGACCGAGGCCCTGAGCCGCATCTTCCCGCCGGGACGTGAGGCCCAGGAAGTGGCTGACGAAATCGTCCGTGTCGTCGGTCTGCCCCATGGGGAACGACCGTTCCGCACCCATGTCGATCCCAGCCGCGACGGCAGCGAAGTGGTCTCCATCATGTACGACCGGATTCGCACGGACTTCTTCCACCGCGTCGGCATCGACGAATTGCTCACTCCTCGCGCCAGCCTCTGACCACGCCGACACCAGCCGAGGGACGGTCATCGGCTACCGCCCTCGGCCACGGACTTCCGATCCGATGGAAGAAACCCACTCAAAGGAGAACGACCCATGCCTTTCGCCAACTTCAAGGTTCCCGCGGGCACCATCACCGCCGAGGACAAGAAGAAGATCGTCGAGCGCACCACCGACCTGTACGCGGAGATCTACGGTGAACGGGCCCGTCCCACCACTGTCGTGCTCATCGACGAGGTCGTCGACGGCGGCTGGGGTGTCGCCGGCAACGTCCTGACCGCCGCCATGCTCAACGGCGACGCCTGACGCCGACCACCCGCGTGGGGCCCGGCCCCAGCCGCCCCCGGCCACCCCCCGCCAGCGGACGGGCCCTCCCACCCACCGCCCCCCCCCCGGCCCGACCCCCCCCCGGCCGCGCCCCCCGCCCCCAGGCGGGCACGGAGC
>NZ_JBFBJZ010000046.1:0-60950 GCF_040686255.1 Kitasatospora sp. NPDC085879
TGACGTGTGTTCAGCGGTGTGCTCTTCCGAACCCCGCCCCCCGCGCGGTGCGGCCCGCCGGGCCGCCCCGGACCCGCACGATCGGAAACCCAACGCCATGGCCCACACCCCCCGCCCGAAGGCCCGGCTGCTCGGCGCCGCCGCACTGGCCGTCGCCGGCGCGCTCGCCCTCACCGCCTGCTCCTCCTCCGCAGGCGGCGACGGCGGCACGGCCGCCGCCGTGCACCGGGCGAGCAGCTCGTCCGCGTACCAGGGCAGCGTGCTCAGCAAGCACTTCGACAAGCCCGACCTGGTGCTGACCGACACCGCCGGGCAACCGTTCGACCTGCGCAAGCAGACCGCCGGCCGGCCGGTGCTGCTCTTCTTCGGCTACACCAGCTGCCCCGACGTCTGCCCGACCACCATGGGCGACATCGGTGTCGCGATGTCCAAGCTGTCCGCCGAGGACCAGAAGAAGATCGACGTCGTGTTCGTCTCCACCGACCCCGAGCGGGACACCCCGAAGGTGCTGCGCACCTGGCTGGACTCGATGGGCACGGGCTTCATCGGCCTGACCGGCGACCTGGCGAAGGTGAAGACCGCCGCCCGGACGGTCGGCGTCGCCGTGCAGGACCCGGTGGTCAACGCCGACGGCACGGTCACCTCCGCGCACGGCGCCCAGGTGCTGGCCTTCCTGCCGTCCGACGACAAGGCGCACGTCCTCTTCATGGGCAGCAGCACCGTCGAGACCTACACCCACGACCTGGCCCTGCTCGCCCGGGGGGTGCCGGCATGAGCCGGTCCTTCCGGCGTTCGGCGCTGATCGGCGCGGGGCTGGCCACCGTGCTGGCCACCGGGACGATACTCGTGGCGTGCGGAACGGGATCCGACGGCGGACGGGCCGAGCTCAGCATCCGGGACAGCTACGTCCCGGTGCCGGCGCTGCCCGGTGGGATGGGCGCGGGCTACCTCACCGTCCGCAACGACGGCGGCTCGGCCGACCGGCTCGTCGCGGTGACCAGCCCGGACGCCGGCTCCGTCACCCTGCACACCTCCGGCGAGTCGACGATGACGGCGGTGGAGAGCCTCCAGGTGCCGGCCCACGGCGCACTGGAGCTGGCCCGCGGCGGCCACCACCTCATGATCATGGGATGGCAGAAACCTCCCGCCGTCGGCGACGAACTGGAACTGGACCTCACCTTCGCCAAGAGCGGCACGATCACCGTCACCGTGCCGGTGAAGCCGCTCACCTACCGGCCCGGGAGCTGACACAGATGCCGAGGAGAGTCGCGTCGCTGCTGGCCGTCCTGGCGGCGGCCGTCGCCGTGCTGTTCGGCGGCGCCGGCACCGCCGCCGCGCACGCCACGCTGGTCTCCACCGACCCGGCGCAGGGGGCGGTCACCGCCACCGCGCCCGCCGCGGTCACCCTCACCTTCAGCGAGGGCGTCTCGCTGACCGCCGACTCCGTGCGGGTGCTCGACCCGGCCGGCAAGCAGGTGGACAACGGCGACGCGGCCCACGCCGACGGCAAGGAGGCCAGCGCCCGGGTGACGCTGCGTTCCGGGCTCGGCAACGGCACCTACACCGTCGCCTGGCGGGCCGTCTCCGAGGACTCCCACCCGGTCGGCGGCGCCTTCACCTTCTCGATCGGCGCGCCCTCGGACACCACGGTCTCCGCCTCCTCGGTGCAGGGCGCCGAGCCGGACGCCGTGGTCGCCGCCGCGTACGGCACGGCCCGGACGGTCGCCTACGCGGCCTTCGCGCTGCTGGTCGGCGCCGCCGCGTTCGTGCTGATCTGCTGGCCTCGCGGGGTCGCGGTGCACCGGGTGCAGCGGCTGCTGATGACCGGCTGGATCGCGCTGCTGGTCTCCACCGTCGCGGTGCTGCTCCTGCGCGGCCCGTACGAGCGCGGCACCGGGCTCTCCCAGGCCTTCGACCTCTCACTGGTGCGGGCCACCCTGGACGAGCGGATCGGCACCGCGCTGGCCGCCCGGCTGCTGCTGCTCGCCGCCGGCGGCGTCTTCCTCTCGCTGCTGGTCGGCCAGCTCGGCCAGGACCGCGCGCCGGAGGAGGCCGCGGACCCGGCGGATGCCGCCGAGCCGCCGGAGAGCCGTGCCGAGGACGGCGAGGAGGCGGAGCTGCGCGCGCTGGAGCGGCGCGCCGCCGAGCGGCCGCTGCGGGACGCCCGGCTGGGCCTGGGGGTCGGCGGGGCGGTGCTCGCCGTCGCGCTGAGCGCGACCTGGGTGGGCGCCGACCACTCCTCGGTCGGCATTCAGGTGCCGCTGGCGCTGCCCACGGCCGCCCTGCACCTGCTCGCGATGGCGCTCTGGCTGGGCGGTCTGGCCACCCTGCTGGTCGGGCTGCGGCACGGCGTGCCGACCGCGGCGGTCGAGCGGTTCTCCAAGCTGGCGCTGGGCGCGGTGACGGTGCTGACCGTGACCGGCGTCTACCAGTCCTGGCGCGGACTGGGCAGCTGGGGGGCGCTGGTCGACACCGAGTACGGGCGGCTGCTGCTGATCAAGACCGGCCTGGTCGCCGGGATGGTCGGCCTCGCCTGGATCTCCCGCGCCTGGGTCGCCCGGCTCCGGACCGCCGACGAGGCAGCGGACGGAGAAGCGGCGGACGAAGAGGCGGAGCAGGAGGCCGGGGCCGGGGCGGCCGTCGGCAGCAAGCAGGCCGCCGGGGCCACCGCGCGGGGCGGCGACGACCCGGCGCGGCGCGCCCAGCTGGCCCGCCAGCAGGCCGCCCGCGACAAGGCCACCGAGCGGCGCACACGGGACGGTGTGCCGGCCCGGGCCGGGCTGCGGCGGACGGTGCTGGTGGAGTCGGTGGTCGCGGTAGCCGTGCTGGTGGTGACGACCATGCTGACCAACTCGCCGCCCGGCCGGGTGGCCGAGGCGGTCGCCGCGACCTCGCAGTCGCCGGCGGCCGGGGCGAGCACGGTGCCGGGCCGGACGGTGGAGCTGAAGCTGCCGTACGACACCGGCGGCAGCACCCCGAACGCCAAGGGCACCGCCACGGTGACGGTCAACCCGGTCGCGACCGGTCCGAACGAGGTCACGCTGAGGCTGGACGACAAGGCGGGCAAGCCGGTCGAGGTGCCGGAGGTGCAGCTCGCCTTCACCCTGCCGGACCGCGACCTCGGGCCGCTGCCGGTGACGCTGGCGCCGCAGGGCACCGGGCGCTGGTCGGGCACCGCCCAGCTGCCGCTCGCCGGAAACTGGGTGGTGTCGGTGACCGTCCGCTCCTCGGACATCGACCAGAGCACGGCCACCGAACAGCTGAAGGTCGGCTGACGGCGTCCCGCCCCCGGCCGACCCGCGCGGTCGAACGGGGGCGGGCGACCACTCGGCGGAACGGTGTCCGGACGGGCGCCGGGAGTGACTATCGTGGCAGGCCGAGTCCTGCTCAGCACCACCCTTGCGTACGGAGGCGGCATGTCGGCGACCCGCTACACCTATCTCGGGCCGGAAGGCACCTTCACCGAGGCCGCCCTGCGCACGCTGCCGGAGGCGGCGACCCGCGAGCTGGTGCCCTTCGCCTCCGTCCCGGCGGCGCTCGACGCCGTGCGGGCGGGCGAGGCCGCGGGCGCGTTCGTGCCGGTGGAGAACTCGGTGGAGGGCGCGGTCACCGCGACCAGTGACGAACTGGCCTCCGGTGCGCCGCTGATGATCTACCGCGAGGTGCTGCTGCCGATCACCTTCGCGCTGCTGGTGCGGCCGGGCACCTCGCTGGCCGACGTCAAGACCGTCACCAGCCACCCGGTGGCGCAGCCGCAGGTGCGGCGCTGGCTGGCGGCGAACCTGCCGGACGCGCAGTGGGAGGCGGCGGCGTCCAATGCGGACGGTGCCCGGCTGGTCCAGGAGGGCCGGTTCGACGGTGCCTTCGCCGGTGAGTTCGCGGCGGCGCTCTACGGGCTGGAGCCGCTGGTCAGCGACATCCACGACGCGGCGAACGCGACCACCCGCTTCCTGCTGGTGGGTCGGCCGGGGCGGGTCTCCTCGCCGACGGGGCTGGACAAGACCTCGATGGTGGTCTGGCTGCCGGACGACCACCCGGGTGCGCTGCTGGAGCTGCTGCAGGAGTTCGCGGTGCGCGGCATCAACCTGATGCGCATCGAGTCCCGGCCCACCGGCGAGGGCATGGGCAACTACTGCTTCCTGATCGACTGCGAGGGGCACCTGAGCGAGCGGCGGGTCAGCGAGGCCCTGATGGGCCTCAAACGGATCTGCCCGCAGGTGCGGTTCCTCGGCTCGTACCCGCGGGCGGACCGGGGCAGCCAGCGGCCGGTGCGGCCGGGCACGTCCGACGCGGACTTCTCCGAGGCGGCGGACTGGCTGTCGCGCTGCCTCGACGGCCGCGGGGAGATCTGACCGGTTCGGTCACGGTGGGGAGAACGGCCGCCGGGCGGCCGTTCATCCACAGGCGGTGCGCTTCGTCCACAGGCTGTACGGACTCCGGGTTATCCACAGGCTCAGGGTCGAGTCGACAAAACGGTATAGCCACTGCCGGAACTGGTCAGATCATCACACTTGGCTGCAGAGGCGACTGATCGCACCAGAGTCACCCTTCCGCCAGCAAATCACCCGTCCGAGCGAGCGAAATCCCTCACCCGAGAAGGTCTATCGAGGTTTCAAACCTCAATTCCTTCGCCGATCGAGGCGCGCGCCTCGAGTTTCGGTTCGTCCACAGGGCCGGAGCGGAACCTGTGGACAAACTCCGCCCGGCGGGGTTTCCCACAGGAGTTATCCACAGGATCGCGGGAGTTATCCCCAGGGCGTCGGCGGCTCTCCACAGCCCCTGCCGCGCCCCCGCAGCGGGCGCCGGCGGACGGGATCGCAGAATCCCGGACAGGAAAGGACATAGCGGGCGGAGTTCTCGGTCGGACCCGAAAGCAGTGAATCACGGGGCCCGGCCGCCACTTCCGGGCACCGTGCCTCCCGGTCGGCAGCGGGGCGGTTCGGCGGGCGAAACCCGGGAAACCGGTTCCGGTCCGGGGCCCGCCCACCGGTAGGCTTGGCCCGTGATTGACCTTCGCCTGCTCCGTGAGGACCCCGACCGAGTGCGCGCCTCGCAGCGCGTCCGTGGTGAGGACGTCGACATCGTCGACGCCCTCCTCTCCGCCGACGAACGGCGCCGGTCCTCGGGCAGTCGCTTCGACGAGCTCCGCAACGAGCAGAAGTCGCTCGGCAAGCTGGTCGCCAAGGCCCAGGGCGAGGAGAAGGCGGCGCTGCTCCAGCGCACCAAGGACCTCGCCGCCGAGGTGAAGGCCGCCGACGCCGAGCAGAACGAGGCCAAGGAGGAGGCGGACCGCCTGGTCCGCTCGCTGGCGAACCTCATCGACCCGGCCGCCCCGGTCGGCGGCGAGGAGGACTTCGTCACGCTGGAGGAGGTCGGCACCCCGCGCGACTTCGCCGCCGAGGGCTTCGAGCCGCGCGACCACGTCGAGCTGGGCCAGCTGCTCGGCGCCATCGACACCGAGCGCGGCGCCAAGGTCGCCGGCGCCCGTTCGTACTACCTGACCGGCGTCGGCGCGCTGCTGGAGCTCGCCCTGGTCAACATGGCGATGGCGCAGGCCACCGCCGCCGGCTTCACCGCCATGATCACCCCGGCCCTGGTCCGCCCGGCCGCCATGGACGGCACCGGATTCCTCGGCCAGGCCGCCGAGAACGTCTACTTCCTCGCCGAGGAGGAGCGCTACCTGGTCGGCACGAGCGAGGTCCCGCTCGCCGCCTACCACATGGACGAGATCCTCGACGGCGACCGACTGCCGCTGCGCTACGCGGGCTTCTCCTCCTGCTTCCGCCGCGAGGCCGGCACCTACGGCAAGGACACCCGCGGCATCATCCGGGTGCACCAGTTCGAGAAGGTGGAGATGTTCGTCTTCACCTCGCCGGAGGAGGCCGAGGCGGAGCACCGCCGCCTGCTCCAGTGGGAGAAGGACTTCCTGAACGCGCTGGAGCTGCCCTACCGGGTGATCGACGTCGCCTCGGGCGACCTCGGCGCCTCCGCCGCGCGGAAGTTCGACATCGAGGCGTGGATCCCGACCCAGGGCAAGTACCGCGAGGTCACCTCGACCTCCAACACGACCGAGTACCAGTCGCGCCGGCTCTCCATCCGGATGCGCGAGGAGGGCAAGGTCCGCCCGCTGGCGACGCTGAACGGCACGCTGGTCGCCGTCCCGCGCACCATCGTGGCGATCCTGGAGAACCACCAGCAGGCCGACGGCTCGGTGGTCGTGCCCGAGGCACTGCGGCCCTTCCTCGGCGGCCGCACGGTGATCGAGCCCGTCGCCAAGTGAGCACCGCCCCCGGTGGCGGCCTGCCGTACCGGCTGGTCGCCACCGACCTCGACGGGACCCTCCTCACCTCCTCCGAGAAGGTGACCGAGCGGACCCGTGCCGCGCTCGCCGGCGCGGTCGCCGCCGGGGCGCAGCACATCATCGTGACCGGCCGCTCGGCGGCCTGGGCCCGCCCGGTCTTCGACGAGATCGGCTACACGGGTCTGGCGGTCTGCGGCCAGGGCGCCCAGGTGTACGACGCCGGGGCGCACCGGCTGCTGACCTCGCTCACCCTGGACCGGCTGGTGGCCGCGCGGGCGCTGGCCGCGATCGAGGAGGCAGTGGGCCCGCTGGCGGTGGCCGCCGACCAGGACGGCCTGGACGGCCTGGTGCTGGCCGGGCCGGGTTTCCGGCTGCAGATCGGCACCGAGCTGCCGGTGGTGTCCGCCGCCCGGGACGGGCTGCTCGCGGAGCCGGTGGCCAAGCTGTACATCCAGCATCCGGAGCTCTCCGACGACGCCCTCGCTGCGGCCGCCGTGCAGGCGGCCGGCGGCCTGGTGGGCGTGGTGATGGCGGGGCCCGGCGTGGTCGAGCTGCTGCCGGTCGGGCTGTCGAAGGCGACGGGGCTGGCGGTCGCCGCGCTGCGCCTGGGGGTGAAGCGCGGCGAGACCATCGCCTTCGGCGACATGCCGAACGACATCCCGATGTTCTCCTGGGCCTCGTACGGGGTCGCGATGGCGGAGGCGCACGAGCAGCTGCGGGCGGTGGCCGACGAGGTGACCGCGGGCAACGACGAGGACGGCGTGGCCGTCGTGCTGGAGCGCGTCTTCGGGCTGGGCTGAGCCCGCCCGTGCGGGCCGCCGGGCCGGTGGGTCCGGCCCGGCGCGGCCCCGGTCAGCCGTAGCTGACGTTGGAGCAGGGGTCGTCGTCCGCCGAGCGGGCGTCGTTGGCGACGCTGGACGGCAGGGTGCTGGGCACCGCGGCCGCTCCGCCGCCACCGGCGCCGCCGGCGTAGTCGGCGCCGAGCACCAGGCTGACTCCGGCCCTGGTGGAGGACTGCAGGGTGGCGCCGGGGAAGAGCTTGGCGACCTGCTCGGCCTCGTCCTTCTGGCCGGGGCCGTACTGGACGAGCGTCGTGTCGTGGTTCTGGGCGGCGGCGTTGCCGCGGGCGGCGATGGTGAAGCCGGAGCCGGTGAGGGTGGCGGCGGCCTTGGTGGTGAGGCCGCTGGTCAGGGTGCCGTTGTAGACGCCGACCCTGATGCCGGCGCCGTTGACGGTGACCGGGGTGGGGCTGGGGGTGGCGGCGGCGGCGGGGCTGGTGCCCGCGCCGGCGCTGGCGTCCTGGCCGTCCAGGGTGCGGTCGGCCTTGAGGGCCTGCCACAGGGTGTCGACGTCGGGGTGGACGAGGTCGATCCGGGCGCCGGAGAACTTCCACGGCGTGGTCAGGAACTTGATGTTGTGGAGGTCGATGTCCTTCATCTGCATGGCGAAGGAGATCAGCTTGGCGGGGGAGTTCAGCCCCGGGTCGACGATCATCGACTTGGTGGCGGCGTCGGCGAGCGGCAGCAGCGTGGTCGGGTCCATGCCCTTGCTCTTGACGCTCTTGATCAGCGAGGCCATGAAGGCCTGCTGGCGCTTCATCCGGCCGACGTCGGAGCCGTCGCCGATGCCGTGCCGGAGGCGGACGTAGTCGAGTGCGGCCTTGCCCTCGACCTTCTGCTCGCCCTTGGGGTAGAGCTCCTTGCCCTTCTTGCCCAGGTTGGGGTTGAGGTCGCCCTCGTAGATGGCGTTGGGAAGGCAGACGTTGACGCCGCCGACGGCCGAGGTCATCGCGGAGAAGCCCTCGAAGTTGACCACCATGGTGTGGTCGACGCGTATGTTCGTGAGCGCCTCCACCGTGTTCTGGGTGCAGGCGGGGTTGCCCTCCTCGGTGTTGCCGGTCGAGAAGGCGCTGTTGAACATGACGTCGGTCTTCTTCTTCGTCCACGAGCCGTCGGGCAGCTTGCACGGCGGAATGTCGACCAGTGCGTCGCGGGGGAAGGAGACGCCGACGGCGTGCTTGTGGTCGGCGTAGACGTGCAGCAGGATCGTGGTGTCCGAGCGGGCTCCGCCGTCCTCGCCGCCGCCGAGGCTCTTGTTGTCGCCGCTGCGCGAGTCGGAGCCGATCAGCAGGACGTTGATCGGGGTGTGGCCGTTGGCGTCGGGGGTGGCGGCGTCGGGCCGGTTCTTGCTGAGGCCGTCGCCGTCGAAGGCCTTGATGTTGCCGCTGAACTTCAGGTAGAGCGCGCCGCCCGCGGCGGTGACCAGGGCGAGTGTGGTGACCGCGACCCAGACGACGACCTTCTTGCGGCCGCGGGGTTTCTTCCGGTTGCGGCGGGCCTCGGCTCGGCCGCCGCCGGGGCCGTCGTCCCCGCCGCCGCCCCCGCGGCCCTGCTGGGCGCGGCGGGCCTCGGCGCGGCCGCCCTGGCGGGGTACCTGGCGGCTGTCCTGCTCCTCGCTGCGGCCCGGCCGGGGCGCTGCGGGGCGGCGCGGCGGGGCGGTGAAGGCGTCCTCGCGGTACGGGGCGTCGTCACGGTACGGGGCGTCGTGGCGGTAGCCGTCCTGGTAGCGGGCATCGTCGTGCCACCAGCCGGCGTCGTGGTCCGACGCCCCCGCCCTCTGGCCTGACATTCGTACACCTTCCACCGGCGCAGCCAACACACGAGCCGCAGCGACGCACCCTGGTGGCGTACTGCCGCATGAGCTTCTGCGGAGCATATAAAGGCATCATTGAAGAGTCACGGGCCGGGCCGCCGATTGCACAATCGGACAAGACCGGTGCCCGACTCTCGAAGAAGATGCGACGAACTCGGGAGTAGCCGATTCTAGGTCGGTTGTCGCACCAGTCCAGTTGTAGGATGACTGGGCAAGCCGACCTCCGACCCGAAGGGAGCCCCCATGGCCGGCCGTACCGACGGTCTGCACGCCGCAGGGCGCCGCTCCCTGGTGGACGAGACGATCGAACAGTTGCGCGATCAGCTGGGCTCGGGCGTGTGGCAGGTCGGGGAGCGCATCCCCACCGAGCACGAGCTGGCCGAGCGCCTCCAGGTCGGGCGGAACACCGTGCGGGAGGCCGTCCGGGTGCTGGCGCACGCCGGGATGCTGGTCTCCCGGCAGGGCGAGGGCACCTTCGTCCGCTCCACCAGCGACCCGGCCGCGGTGCTGCGCGGCGTGCAGCGCTCCGGCGTCCGGGACGTGCTGGAGGTGCGGGCCGCGCTGGAGGCCGAGGCGGCCCGGCTGGCCGCCGTCCGGCACACCGCGGAGGACGTCGCGCGGATGCGTGCCGCGCTGGCCCGGGAGGCCGAGGTGATGGCCGCCCACCCGGAGCGGGCCGGCCGCGAGGCCACCGTCGAGCACGACCTGGAGTTCCACACCGCGCTGGTCGAGGCCGCCCACAACCCGGCGCTGGCCGAGCTGTACCGCTACTTCGGTGCCTCCGTGCACGAGGCGATGCAGGCCGCGTTCGGCGACCACGAGATGCCCGAGGTGTCGCTGGAGACCCACGGCGCGCTGGTCGACGCGGTGGAGAGCGGCGACCCGGAGCGCGCCGAGGCGGCCTGTCGCGCGCTGCTCGCGGGGCCCACGGCCGCCGTCGAGCAGCTGATCGCCGCCATCGCCGCCCGGAAGTGAGGCCGGGGCCGCGCGCCCTCCCCGGCACTCCCGACCTCTGACGCACCGACTTCGAAAGAGCTCTGCCAACCATGGCGGTCACCCGCGCCCCGCAGCCCGTCGCCACCCCGGTGGTCCGTACCCGCACCGCCCTCGCGCACCCCGCACTGATGCTCGCCGGCATCCTGCTGGTCGCCCTCAACATGCGCGCCTGCCTGGCGGCGATCTCCCCGATGGTCGGCGAGATCCAGCGTGCCCTCGGCCTGTCGGCCACCGCCAGCGGCCTGATCACCACCGTGCCGGTGCTGTTCCAGGGCGTCGGCGCGCCGCTCACCCCGCGGCTGACCAGGCGCTTCGGCGCCGAACGGGTGGTGCTCGGCGCGGTGCTGGTGCTGGGCGCGGGCGTGCTGCTGCGGGTGCTGCCGTCGGCGGCGGCGCTGTACGCCGGGTGCGTGGTGATCGGCGTGGCGATCGCCGTACTGAACGTCTCGATGCCGGCGCTGGTCAAGCGGGAGTTCCCGCACCGGGCGGCCGCGATGACCGGCGTCTACTCGACCACCATGCTGGTCGGCGCCACCCTGGCGGCCGGGGTGTCGGTGCCGCTGGAGCACGCCCTGGGCGGCGGCTGGCGGGCCTCGCTCGGCGCCTGGTCGCTGCTCGCCCTGGTCGCGGCGCTGGCCTGGCTGCCGCAGCTGCTGCACACCCGCAGGCCGCGGACCGCCGCGCCGGCGCCCGCACCGGCCGCCGCCCCCGGGTCCGCTCCGGCGGCGGGCCGCGGGCCGTGGCGGTCCGGCACGGCCTGGCAGATCAGCGCCTTCATGGGGATCTCCTCGCTGCTGGTGTACAGCCTGGTCGCGTGGCTGCCCACGGTGCTGGCCGACCACGGCATGGACCGCGGCGAGGCCGGCCTGGTCTTCGCCTTCTCCAACCTGGTGCAGGTGGCCGGCGCCTTCCTGGTGCCGCTGATCGCCGGCCGGATGACCCGGCAGCGGGCGCTGGCCGCGACGATGGCCGCGCTCAACGGCGTCGGCATCGCGGTGCTGCTGCTCGCCCCGGTCTCCGGCGCGTGGGCGGCGGCGGCCGTCCTCGGCGTCGCCCAGGGCGGTTCGCTGGGCCTGGCGCTGGCCTTCATCGTGCTGCGCACCGACAGCGCGGCGGGCGCGGCCCGGCTGAGCGGGATGGCCCAGGCGGTCGGCTACCTGGTGGCGGCGGCCGGCCCGGTCGGTGCGGGTGCGCTGCACCAGCTGACCGGCGGGTGGACGGTGCCGCTCGCCCTGCTGCTGGTCCTGGCGGTGGGCGCCGCCGCGGCCGGCTGGGGAGCCGGCCGGAACGTCACCGTGCGCTGACGGAAAACGGCGGGGCACGCCGAGCTCTCGGCCCGCGTGCCCCGCCGTTCCGTACGGCCTGCCGCTCTTCTCCTACTCCTCGCCCGCGAGGGTGAGGCCGCCGAGCCGGACGGCGGCCAGCACCGTGGAGGCGACCGCGACCACGGCGAGCAGCGGGACGGCGGCGGTCAGCGCCACGTCCGCGGCGATCGAGCCCGGAGCGGCGATCGACTTCGCCACCGAGAGGCCCCACTGCTGGACGCTCAGCGTCCGGGCGCCGGGCACGAAGTTGCCGACCAGGCTCTCCCAGATCAGCGCGTAGCCGAGGCCGGCCACCACCGCGTGCCGGGTGGCGACACCGAGCAGCAGGAAGAGCGCACTGTAGGCGGCGCCGGCGACCAGCGTTCCGGCGGTGTAGGCGACGGCCAGGCCGTCCCGGGTGCCGCAGAGCACCAGGCCCGCGATCAGGGTGGGGACGGCGGCGAGCAGCCAGGTCGCGGCGATCGCCACGGTGAGCTTGGTGGTGACGATCCAGTGCCGCGGCAGCGGCTTCGCCAGCAGGTAGACGATCGAGCCGTCCTCGATCTCGGTGGCGATCACGCCGGTGCCGACGACCAGCGAGAGGATCGGCAGCAGGGTGCCCATGCCGAGCCGGCCGAGGACGGTGGCGGCGAGGTCCTCCGGGGTGTCGGCGGTCAGCCGGGCGATCACGGCGACGAGCAGCAGCAGGGCGGGGACGACCAGCAGCAGGATGCCGCGGCGGCGCCCCAGCAGGCCGCGCGCGGTCAGCCTGGCGACGGTCACGTTCACGGTTCGGCCTTCCTTCGGGCGTGGTTCGGAAGTGGTTCGGGGCGGTTCGGAAGTGGTTCGGGGCGGTTCGGGAATGGGTCGGGGACGGTCCGGGACCGGCTCAGGAGGCGACGAGATAGGAGAAGACGCTCTCCAGCGACTCGTCGGCCGGGGACACGGTGTACAGCCGGATGCCGGCGTCCTTGGCGACCCGGGGCAGCAGGGTGGTGAAGCCCTGGAAGTCGACCGCCTGGATGCGCAGGGCGCGCTCCTGCCCGTCGAACTCGATGCCGCTGGTGGAGCCGTCCGCGATCAGGGCGGCGGCGAGCCGGCGGTCGTCGCTGGAGCGGACCAGGTAGCGGTGCGGACGGCTGGTCATCAGCCGGCGGATCTTGCGGAAGTCGCCGGAGGCGGCGTGCCGGCCGGCCACCACGACCTCGATGTGCCGGGCGAGCTGCTCGACCTCCTCCAGGATGTGCGAGGAGAACAGCACGGTGCGGCCCTCGGCGCCGAAGCGCCGCAGCAGTTCCATGAGCTGGAGGCGCTGGCGCGGGTCCATGCCGTTGAAGGGCTCGTCGAGCAGCAGCACCGCCGGGTCGTGGACGAGCGCGGAGGCCATCTTGACCCGCTGCTTCATGCCCTTGGAGTAGGTGCCGGTCTTCCGGTCCTGGGCGTACTCCATCTCGACCAGGCCGAGGGCCCGCCGGGCCGCGGCGGCCGGGTCGGCGAGGCCGTGCAGCTCGGCGTTGGCGAGGACGAACTCCCAGCCCGTCAGGTAGTCGTACATCGACTCCCGCTCGGGGACGAGGCCGATCGCCCGGTACGCCTCCTGGTTGCGCCAGATCGGCACGCCGTCCAGGGCGACCTCGCCGGCGGACGGCGGCAGGAAGCCGCTCATCATGTGGATGAGGGTGGACTTGCCGGCGCCGTTGGGGCCGAGTAGTCCGGTGACACCGGGCCCGATCTGCATCGAGACGTCGTTCACGGCGACGACGTTGCCGAACCAGCGGGAGACCCGGTCGATGGTGATGACGGCCATGGCGAGCTCTCAGATCTTCCGGTAGCGGCGGTCGGTGAACCAGTAGCAGGCGCCGGTGAGCAGCAGGATCTCGACGCCGAAGAGCACGGCGGCGCCGGCCCCGGGGGCGTGCACCACGCGGGAGTTGGCGACCAGGCCGAAGACCTGGTTGGTGAAGCCCTGGACGAGCCAGCTCGGGGAGAGCATCGCGGCCCAGTTGGCCTTCTCCGGGACATCCGCCCACTCGCCGCCGCCGAGCACGTACACGATCCGGGCGATGACACTGCTGACCGCCATCACGCCCATGATCGACGCGACGCCGAAGCCGCGGCGCGGAGTGCTCGCCGCGATCAGCAGGCCGATCGCGGAGTAGAGCACCGCGTAGAGCAGGGCGGCGGCCAGGCCGTAGAGCAGGTGGACGGTGTGGTGGCCGAAGTCCATGCGGCCGAGCAGCGCGCCGATGTACAGCACCAACAGCGGCGCACCCATGACGATCATCATCGCGCTGATCATCGCCGCGAACTTGGCGCGGACGTAGTCGGCGCGGGTGATCGGGCGGGAGAAGTACAGCGGGACGGTGTGGTGGCGCAGGTCGCGGGAGAGCAGGACCGGTGCCTGGGCGGCCAGGAAGATCCAGGTCATCAGGACGACGGCGTCGAGGAGCTCGGTGTAGTCGAGGATCGGCTTCTCGATCTTCATGAAGATCTGGATGGAGGCCACGACCAGGGCGATGATCAGCGGCAGCGCCAGCATCGCCATCGGCAGCACCTTGGAGCGGCCGGAGCGGCCGAGGCCGAAGGCGGCGCGCAGGCTCTGCTGGTAGAGCGAGCGGGTGGCGTAGCCGCGGCCGAGCCGGGGACCCTCGTAACGGCGGTAGCCGATGTTGTGGATCACTCCGCCGTCGGCGGCGGTGCGGGCGTCAGGAGACGGCTGCATCTGCGGGACCTCCTGTCCGCTCGGTGCTGTGCGCGGGCTGGGTGAAGATCTCGGCGACCCGGTGGCGGCGCTGCTCCAGGCGGACGAGGCCGAGGCCGAGGTCGGCGACGGTGTCGCGGACGGTGTCGTAGGTGCTCTCGTCCTTGATCTCGACGAGCAGGATCCGCGAGCCGTCGATGGTGACGGAGAGCCCGGCGGCGGCGAGGCGCTCGCGGACGGCGGCGTCCGGGTCGGGCAGGGCGTCCTGCGGGTGGTCGGTGACCTCGACCGCGAGGAGCTGGGTGGCCTCGGTGAAGGAGGCGGTGGAGGACGAGCGCAGCAGCCGGCCGCCGTCGATCACCACGAGGTGGTCGCAGGTGCGCTCCAGCTCGCCGAGCAGGTGGGTGGTGACGAGCACCGAGATGCCGAAGTCCGAGTGGATGCGGCGGATGAGCGCCAGCATCTCGTCGCGGCCGACCGGGTCGAGGCCGTTGGTCGGCTCGTCGAGCAGCACCAGCTGCGGGTCGTGGACGAGCGCCTGGGCCAGCTTGACCCGCTGCTTCATGCCGGTCGAGTAGCCGCCCATCGGGCGGTAGCGCTCCTCGTACAGGCCGACGTGGCGCAGGATGTCGGCGGTGCGTTCGCGGGCCGCGGCGGCCGGCAGGCCGGTCATCCGGGCCATGTGCACCACGAACTCCGTCGCGGAGACGTCCGGCGGCAGGCAGTCGTGCTCGGGCATGTAGCCGACCCGCTCGCGGATCGCGGCGCCCTCGGTGGCGATGTCCAGGCCGAGGACCCGGCCGGTGCCGGAGGTCGCCGGGGACAGCCCGAGCAGGATCTTGATCAGGGTGGACTTGCCCGCGCCGTTGGCGCCCACCAGGCCGACCACCCCGGGCTGCACCTCTACGGTCAGCTGGTCGAGGGCGGTGACCCGGGGGAACCTCTTGGTGAGGCCGTCCGTTGCGATGACTGTGGACACGCCCCTCAACGTAGTGGTGCGACGCCCCCACGGGAATGAGCTGGGATGACGAGCCCGGCGTGATCCTTCGGGATGACGCGGTGGCGGCGTCCCCTAGGGGTCGCCGCCACCGCGTGTCCTGCCCGGTGGCGGCGCCGGTCAGCGCAGCATCTGCGACTGCAGCAGGGCGACCTGCCGGTAGGCCTGCTCCGCGACCCCGCGCGGGTTGGTCATCACGATGCTGGCGGCCACGTCGCCCTGCGCCAGGAAGGCCGCGCGGGCGGTGGGCCGCCCGTTCGCCTTCTCGTCGGACGCCCGCACGGTCAGCGAGGCCGGGCCGAGCGCCGGGTCGACCGCGGTGTCGGAGAAGCCCAGCACGGGCACGCCCTTCGGCCGGGACGAGCCGAGCTGCGCCAGCATGCCGCTCGCCTCGGCCCGCGAGCCGAACCGGAACAGCCAGATGTCGGTGCGGGTGCCGTCGGCGGCCGTCCAGGTCCTGCGGGTGGCGGCCCGGCAGGCGAACTCGGCCATCCCCGCATCGAGCCCGGCCTTCGCCGAGTTGTCCGCCGTGTAGGCGGCGCACGGCAGCCAGGGCACGCCGGGTGCCGCGGCGGACGCGCTCGGCGCGGTGCCCGCGGCCTGTTCCAGGACGGCGCCCTTCGGCGGCGGCAGCAGCAGGCCGCGCAGGTCGGCGAAGTGCCGGCCGTACGAGCTCGGCTCCTCCGGGGCGGCCTTCCCCGCGGGGAGCGGAGGGAGCGTCAGCGGCGGGAAGGCGTACCGCCCGTCGCCGGGGGTGGCCAGACCGGGGATGTCGGTGCGGTCCGGTGCGGCGACGGCCAGCGCGGCGCCGGTGCCGGACAGCAGCAGCACCAGCGCGGCCGCACCCCAGCGCACCAGGCCGGCCCGGCCGCGCCGACCGTCGGGGGCAGGCTCCGGGCCCGCGAGGACGTCGGGACCGGGAACGGCCTCCGGAACGGACTCCGGACCGGCCTCCCGACCGGGAGCGGTGTCGGGGACGGGCACGGCGTCGGTCGGCGCGGGTGCCGGCTGCGGCGGCACGGGGGCGGTGGTGTCGGTCATGCGGACGCTCCGGGGACTGCCAGTCGGTCGAGCTGCTGGGCGAGGAGGGGGACGATGCGGTCCTTCGGCAGCGGGGCGATGCCCTGCACGCCGAGCACCACCCGCAGGTCGCCGACCGCGGCCGAGCACTCGAGTTCGTCGATCTCCGCACCCGGGGCGGCGTGCGGCAGGAAGCAGTGCGCCTCGGGATGCCCCGGGATCTGCGGGCCGACCCGGTACAGCCCGGAGTCCGAGCCGAGCGCCGCCACCCAGGCGTCGTGCGCCTTGACCGCGGTCTGGTGGTACTGGAGCAGCCAGACGGTCGCCTGCAGGCTGCTGTCGTCGGACACCAGGCTGCGGACGCCGCCGCCCTTGAGGGCGGACTCCTGCCAGGCCTTGCGGACGCCGTCCTGCAGCTTGACGGGCAGTCCGCGGACCTCGTCCTCGACCCACGCCTTGCGCTGCTCCTCGGTCAGCTCGGTGTCGTTGCCGAACTGCCCGGAGTCGGGGCCGAGGTGGTAGCCGGCCGGCACGGGCAGCAGCAGGTCCTTCATCGAACCGAAGTGGCTGCCGTTCTGCTTGGCACCGAAGGACGGGCCGGCCGAGGCGGTCGGCGAGGCCGAGGGCGCCGCCGGGGCGGCCGAGACCGCCGGGCCGTCGTCCTCGGCCTTGAGGACGCCGAGCCCGATGCCGACGCCGAGCAGCGCGGCGACCGCGACGGAGGCCGTGGCGCGGACGGCGAAGCCCGTCCGCGCACCGGCCGGGGCCGGGAGCTGCGGAGCCGGCACGGGCGGCAGGTCGGCCGGCGCCTGGGCCGGCTCGGGGACGGCCGGGTTCATGGTGGTGTCGCTCACTTCAGCCGCTCCCACTGACGCATCGCCAGTTCCTTGATCTCGCCGCCGTCGACCGGCTTCGGGGAGAACATCTCGATGTGCATGACGACGGTGCCGCGGACGGCGGTCGCCCGGGCGTAGTAGAACTGCTCGGTGCTGTCCGCGTAGTGCTCGGGCTCCCGGGGCGCCTCGTAGTGGCCGTTGACCGTGCCGTCGAGCGATCCGCCGTTGTGCGGGACGAGGATCGTGAACGCGCCGTCGACGGAGGCCATGTCGTCCGCGCCGAACTGGATGAGCTCGATCCGGTAGTCGACGTCGCCCCTGTGGTACGCGAGCATCGCGTCGCGCCGGAAGTGGTGCTGCATCAGGCGGCGGTACTCGGCGGCCGAGTCGCCGAGCATCATCGCCTTGCCGCCGGCGGTCAGCCAGCCCGTACCGGCGACGCCGTAGTCGTCCCAGTCCTCGGCGTCCGCGGGCCGCCCGACGAGCAGCTTCCGCAGGTCGCCGTCGATGGCGAGCGGCTTGGGCTCGGCGGCCGCGGCGGCGGCCGGGTCGAGCGGCTCCGTCGGGTAGTGCAGGGTGTCGACCGACAGCGGAGGCAGCGGGGTCGCCGGCCGGGCGGCCTGGACGGCGTAGCCGACACCGGCGCCCAGCAGCGGCCCGAGCAGCACGGCGGCGAGCAGCAGCCGGGCGGTCCGCGGGGCCCGGGCGGGGCTTGCGGCCTCAGCGGCCTCGGCGGGCGCTTCGGACTCGGTGGCCTCGGTGGGTGCTGCGGCCTCGGGAGGCTCGGTGGGCTCCGGCCGGTTCTCGGTGTCCGGGGACGCCGGGGTGTCGGTGGTCACGGGGTGCTCCTGGTCGGAGGGGGAGGGCGCCGGTTCCGTGTCCGGCCTGGGCTCAGCCACCGGTGGCCAGCCGTTCGCGCTGGCGCTTCATCGCGTCGACCAGCAGCGCCTTGTCCGGCGTGCCCTTCACGTACACGGTGACCTCGTACTCGATGTCACCGGAGAAGGAGACGCCGACCATCTTCCCGGTCCAGGCCTCCTGTTCGGGCTTGAGCATGATGCCCCGCGCGTTGCCGTCGCCCGCGATGTCGAAGGTGTCGCCGCGCTTGAAGCTCAGCCCGTCGGCGAACTCCTCGGCCATCTGGCGGCTCTTGAAGCGCAGCAGCCGGACGTACACCTCCTGGGTGCCGTCCGCGGTGCGGTAGCGGCGCTCGGCGGCGTCGTCCCGGTAGCCGTAGGAACGGAGGATCTCCGGCATCTCGGAGGCGTTGCCGAACTGCTGGGCGACGTCGTCGGTGCTCAGCTCGGTGCCGTCGGACGACCCGTAGGACTCGGCGCGGGCCGGCATCGGCAGCAGGAAGTACCGGATGTCGCCGCCGTGCGTGGAGCCGTCGACGGTGCCGTGCACGGTGCTCGCCGGCGTGGGCGTCGGCGCGGGCGCGACCGAGGACGGGGGTGCGGAGGGTGAGACGGACGCGGAGACCGTCGGGGAGGGTGCGGCGGCGGGTGCCGCCGCGGCCGGCCGCCGGGTGTCGGGGCGGCCGACGGCGACCGTGGCGGTGGCGCTGGCCGCCGTGACGGCGAGCAGCCCGGCGGCGGCCAGTGCCACCCGTACTCCGCGCGGCAGTCCGCGGAGGGGGCCGGCGGGGGCGGCCACCGCGGCTTCCGGCGCGTCAGCAGCGCTCTGGGGCGCGGCGGACGGCGGAAGCGGCGGCTCGGCGGCGGGCTCGGGCGGCGCGTTCTCGGGCGGTGCGTTCTCGGGCGCGGCCGCGCTGTCGGGCACGGTCGCGTTTTCGGGCGCAGACAAGGGACTCCCCGGAAATGGCAGACGGATTGCCGCGTGCGGGCTCCGGACGGGCGCCCCCGTCGACCGGTGTCCGGGCCGCTGACCACGCGTGACACGGAATTATGAGAGTCCGGTGCCGTCGCCGACAACGGAGTTGTCGGCGACATTCCGGCGAGGTCCGCCCATGTCCGACACGTCGTGATCGAACCGCAACGAGCGGCGGTTCTGCCGGTGTCAGCCCTCCGGGGTCTCCGGCTTCGCCGTCCCCGGCTCCGTCCCAATCTCCGTCCCCGGCGCGGAGGCGGACGGCTCGCCGGCCGCGGTCTCCGCGGCGGGGGCTCCGGGCTGGCCCGGAACGTGTGCGGCGGGCCCGCCGCGCAGGCCGGCGGCTTCGGCGAGCGCGATGTCCAGGCTCTCGCGGCGGATCCGGCGGTCGATGTACAGCAGGCCGTTGGTGAGCGGCGTCAGCGGCACGGTCAGCGCGGTGGCCAGGACGGTGCCCACCGCCAGGCAGAAGAACAGGGTCACCAAGCCGGCCACGGGGGGCGGCGCGCCCGGTCCGTACGGGTCGGCCGTCGCGGAGTCCGTCGAGGAGACCATCACGAGCATCCCGCCCACCATGAACGGCACCAGGACGATCTGGGCGGCGAACGATCCGATCAGGCCGACCACGTACGGGATGCCCAGGCTGCGCCACCAGTTGCCCTCGTTGAGCCGCCAGGCGCGGCGCAGCGCGGCGACCGGCCGGGTGTTCTCCAGCACCAGGACGGGGATCTCCAGGACCAGCCGCACCTGGATGTAGACGGCGCCCGCCCAGCCGGGCACGGCGAACAGCAGGCCGGCGGCGAGCGCCGGGCCGGCGCCGAGGAAGAGGCCGAGCAGCGCGGCGGGCAGCAGCGAGACCAGCATGACGGCGGCGGCGAGCAGGCCGGTGAGGATCTGCGCCACCGTCACCCGCCAGAGCAGCGGCCTCGACTCGGCCCAGACCGCCCGGGCGGAGGCCTTCCGGCCGATCACCGCGGACCGCAGCACCACGGTGGCGGTGGCGGAGGAGACCGCGTAGAGGGCGGTCAGGGCCACCGTGAAGAGCAGCAGGGCGGCGGCGGCCGTCGACACCACGGTCAGCAGCTCCGCCGTGGTGGGCGTCCGGTCGGCGCGGATGGCCTCCCACGGCCCGTCCAGGACCTGGACGGCGACGACGGCCATGACGCCGAAGGCCGCCAGGCTGCCGAACGCCGTCCACAGCACCGGGACGAACAGGGCGGCCGGGTAGCGCTGCAGGGTGGCGAAGACGCCAGAGATGATCTCGCCGATGCCCAGGGGCTGCAGCGGGACGACTCCGGGTCTGGGCGCCTGCACGGCGTACCCCCACGGCGCCCCGCCGCCGGGCCCGGGCCCGTACTGCGGCCCCCGCCAGTCTCCGTTGCTGCTCATCGCCGGTCCTCTCCCCTCGACCTGCCGCGGCCGCGGCGCGAGACCGAAGCGTAGAAGGCGGCGCCGACCACGGCGGACCGGGGGTCGGGGACGAAGCACCGGGGGCGGGCGGGCCCGGGAGCGGGGGCCTCGGCCGACGCCGGATCAGCCCAGCTGTGCCAGGCCCTCGGTGGCGATCTTCTCGAACACCGCGAGGTCGTTCTCGAAGATCGAGTCGGGGACGGGCCAGTGGATGACCAGCTCGGTGATGCCGAGCTCGCGGTAGGTGCCGGCCCAGTCGACGAAGGCGTCCAGCGAGACGAGCGGCCGCTCCGCGGTCGAGCCCTGCAGCAGCACCTTCTCCAGCTCGGCGGCGTCCCGGCCGCGGGCCTCGCAGGCGGCCGCGAGCTTGGCCAGCTGGGCCCCGACCACTGCGGGGGCCTGGTCGACCGGCACGTCCGCGGGGCCCTTCGGGTCGCCGTAGGTGACCCAGCCCTGCCCGTACTCGGCGGCCAGCCTCAGCCCGCGCGGGCCGGTCGCGGCCACGTAGAACGGCACCCGGGGCCGCTGCACGCAGCCGGGGATGTTCCGTGCCTCGACCGCGGAGTAGTAGGTTCCCTCGCGGGTCGTGGCATCGGTGGTGAGCAGCTCGTCCAGCAGCGGCAGGAACTCGCCGAAGCGGTCGGCGCGCTCCTTCGGCGACCACGGCTGCTGGCCCGTCGCCGTCGCGTCGAAGCCGGTGCCGCCGGCGCCGATGCCGACCGTCAGCCGGCCGTCCGAGACGTCGTCGACGGTCAGCAGGTCCTTCGCGAGGGTGACCGGGTGCCGGAAGTTCGGCGAGGTGACGAGGGTGCCGAGGCGGATCCGCTCGGTCGCCGTCGCGGCGGCGGTCAGGGTCGGGACCGCCCCGAACCACGGCGCGTCCCGGAAGGTCCGCCAGGAGAGGTGGTCATAGGTGTACGCGGCGTGGAATCCGAGGTCCTCGGCCCGCCGCCAGATCTTCTGCCCCTCGCTCCACCGGTGGATGGGGAGGATCACCGTGCTCAGTCGCATGTCCCCGACCCTAGCCCGACGCACCGGCCGTGCGGCGGGTTCGTCGTCCGACCCAGCCGCTGGGCCGTCGAGTGCAGCTCACGGCAGGCACCAGGACGGCCGGAACGTCTGACATCCCTCCCGTGGGCCATTGCAGCCGTCTGTGGTGCCGGGCCCCGCAGTCCTCAAGACCGGAGCGACAACACCCACTGAAAACACCCGAGGCCGACGAGATCGAGGGCAGGGGGAAACCGGTTGTCGGTGCTCGCACGGCTTCTTGTAGCCTGACGCCGCCACAGGGGTGATTGTCAGATCCTTCTAAAACTGGGGGGCCGGTGCACAACCGCCGTCTCGTTGCGACCGCTGCGGCTCTTGCCGCCGGGTTCGCCTTCCTACCGGGCCGGGCGTACGCCGCCGACCCGGTCCCGAACGCCGTACCGGCTCCGGCCCGGAGCGGGTGGGAACTGCCCGGCGCCAAGACGTTCACCAGCCCGGCGGGCAACTCGTCCCGGGTGCAGGGCCGGGCCGTGGTGGCCGCCCGGGCCGCCGCCGTGCCGTCCACCGGCCGGACGGTCTACGTCCTCACCCGCACCACTTGCACCACGGACACCGGGACGGGCACCCAGGCGGCGCCGTTCTGCAGCCTGCAGCACGGCGTGGACGCGGCCGTCCCCGGCGACACCGTCCGGGTCGACGGGAAGGACGAAGGGGTCAGCCCACCCGGGGACATGGAGGCCGTGGTCGTCCGCACTTCCGGTCTGACCCTCGTCGGCGGTACCAACGCCCCGCAGATCAGTTCGTTCAACAACGCGGCCGGAAGGCCCGCCCTGACCCTCGACGGCGTCAGTGATGTGACGGTCGGTCATCTCGCCTTCGCCGGGGGTAACGCGCCGAGCCTGCTCGTCAAGGGCTCCAGCCGGATCACCCTCGACTCCGACCGCCTCGACGGGTCCGGCGGCAACGCCCTGACCATCGACGGCACGTCGAGCGCGATCACCGTGACCAGATCGCACGCCTCGATGTTCTACCCGGTCGCCGGCAGCGCGACGATCTCGGTGGCCGCCGGGGCGAAGGACGTCACCCTGGCCGGCAACCTGGTCAGAGGCGCGACCACGGACAACACCCAGACGACGTACCAGGCGACCGGCGGCATCGCTGCCACCGGAGTGCAGGGCCTGAACGTCACCGGCAACACCGTTCAGCGCGGCTGCCTCCCGGGCATCGCCGTGGACGGCGCCTCGACCGCCGTGTCGATCCAGAACAACCTGCTGGTCGAGACGGCCGCCGTGGCCGACTGCGACTCCGGCCAGCCCGCCGTGACGGTCTCGGCCGAGTCCGCCCCCGCGACCACCACCGACTACAACGACTTCTACGCCGAGTCCGCCACTGGCGCCGGGCCCTACCGCTGGGCCGGCACCGCGTACCCGACCGTCGCCGCCTTCAAGGCCGCGCAGACCCAGGGCGCGCACGACACCGTCGAGACGGTCGCACCGCAGCAGGTCAACAGCGGCGGGGACTGGGGCGTCGCCTACGCCCTGCAGACCGGCTCCGCCGCGATCGGCACCGCCAACCAGTCCGCGCCCGGCGCCCTGACCACCGACTACTTCGGACACGGCCCGATGTCCGACCGGGGAGCGGTCAAGTTCCAGAGCAACAACCCCGGCTTCGCGATGGCACTGACCGCGAAGAACACCAGCGCGTTCGGCGTCTCGCTGGACCTGGACGTGACCACCCTGCCGGTCGCCCAGGACGTCTACATCCAGTGGGGCGACGGCAGCGCCGTCGACGTCCTCAACTTCTACGGCGACAAGCCGGTGAAGATTACCGCGGGTCACACCTACGAGAAGCTCGGCGACTACACGATCACCGTCACCGACTACGAGAAGACCGGCAACACCATCCGCAACACGGTGAAGGTCTCCACCCTCGGCTCGCAGTACACCGCGTACGGCCCGAAGCGGCTGCTGGACAGCCGGGACGGCACGGGTCTCGCGGCCGTCGGCCGGATCCCGGCGTACGGGACGGTCAAGCTCAAGGTCGGAGGTGCCAACGGCATCCCGGCGAACGCGACCGCCGCGGTGCTGAACCTGACCGTGACCGGCCCGGCCGCCGACGGCTACGTCACGGCGTACCCGGACGGCGGCCCGCGGCCGACCACCTCGAACGTCAACTACCGGGCCAACCAGACCGTGCCGAACCTGGTGATGGTGCCGATCGGCGCCGACGGCCACGTCGACCTGTACAACGGCGGCCGGGGCACCACCGACCTGGTCGCCGACATCACCGGCTACTTCACCCCGACGGCCGCGGCCGGCTTCGCCCCTGTCGGCCCGAGCCGGCTGGTCGACACCCGGAACGGCACCGGCGCCCCGCGTGGCCAGATTCCCGGACGCGGCTCCATCCCGGCGCAGATCGCCGGCGCCACCCCCGGCCTGCCCAACGGCAGCATCACCGCGGTCGCGCTGAACGTCACCGTCACCAACCCGCGCGGGGACGGCTACCTGACCGTCTACCCGAGCGGGCAGGCCACGCCCACCGCGTCCAACCTGAACTTCACCTCCGGGCAGACCATCGCCAACTCGGCCGTCGTCCCGGTGGGCGCGGACGGCAAGATCCGGCTGTTCAACGGCGCCTGGGCCGGGGCCGACGTGGTCGTCGACGTGGTCGGCTACTACAGCGACTACGAGATGGGCGCGTTCATGCCAGTCGCCCCGGAGCGGCTGCTCGACACCCGCGACCCGGCGACCTGGGGCAGCGGCCCACTGAAGGGCCGTTACTACGCCTACATGTCGATGACCACCCACACCGACATCCCGGCGTTCGTCTTCAACGCCACCGTCACCAACACCGGCGCCGACGGCTACTTGGCCGTGGCCTCCGACCCGAACGTCCTCGCCGACTACAGGAGCGGGCACCCGTATCCGGTGTACCCGCCGAACACCTCGTCGCTGAACTGGCGGCGCGGCAGCACCGTGCCGAACCTGGTGCAGGTCACGCCGGGCCGGGGCGTCATCGACTTCTTCAACCAGAGCGATGGCGACATCGACCTGATCGTCGACATGTTCGGTTACTACCAGAATGCCTGACGCTCACTCGGCCCGAACTCCGGTCAGCGACTGACGCGGACAGGGATGACGCACAGAGGTGCCTTGCTTCCGGCCCGGAGCAAGGCACCTCTCTCGCATCGGCCTCCGGCACACCACCTCCAACGCCCCCTGCCACGACCGATTCCGTCCGTGCTCCCGGCATCCCCCGGACCCTGCGCGTGCGCTCCGGCGGGTGAGGTACAGAGCAACCCGCGGTGACGACACCCTTCGGGCTTGAGCGATCGGCTCAGCTCTCGACGAGGTGGGCGAAACCGATCTCGAAGCGTTCGACGGAGACGATGGCGGTTCGGTCGCGCTCGGCGCTCTCCTCGCGGATCTCGGTGGCGCGGACCTCGCTGGCGCGCATCGCGGCCTCGTCCGCCCAGAGGGTGAGGGTGAGGGTCTTCCCGTCGGCACGGTCGGCCAGCAGGTAGACGCCGCGGAAGCCGGGGATCTCGAGGACCTGCTTGAGTGCGGGCTCGCTGTCGGCGGTCAGGTCCTGCGCGGCGGGGATCGGGTCGCCCCGGTAGGTGCTCAGCCGTGCGTACATCACGGCCATCTCCTTCGGTTCGATGCCGACCCAGGTCGGCCGGCTTCTCGACTTCCAGGTTCGTCGGGACCGGTGGCGCGCCGCATCGGTGGTTTCCCCCATCTTCCGACCGTTGCTCTCGCAAGCCCGCCGGTCCGGCTAGTGCCCGGTGAGCAGCCCGTGCTCCATGGCGTAGAGGGCTGCCGCCGGGCGGGTCGCGCACCCGGTCTTGGCGTAGATGTGTTCCACGTGGTGCTCGGCCGTGCGCGGCGAGATCGTGAGCCGCTCGGCTATGGCCCGGTTGGTGCTGCCCCTGGCGAGCAGCCGCAGCACGTCCACCTCGCGGTCGCTGAGTCCGGCCGGCCACGGGGCGCTGCGGTGCCTGGCGGCGCCGGCGGCGTCCAGGACGGCATGAACGGCCTGCGGGTCGAGTCGCCCCTCCCTGGCCTCGCGTTCGAGTTCGACAGCCGCACGCGCGGCACTCAACTCCTCTCGATACGGGCGGGGTTCGGTCATTGCGTGGTAAACGTCGGCTGCGGCCAGCAGCCGGGAGGCGGGCAGCACGGCCGCACCCGTGGCCTGCCGGTGGTAGCCGGAGCCATCGAGCCGCTCATGGTGCTGGCCGACCACGGTGGCCAGTTCGCGCAGCGCCGCGCAGCGCCCGAGTACCCGTTCCCCGTGGTAGGCGTGCAGGTGGACGGCCTCGCGGTCGAGCGCGGTGAGCGGGCCGGACATGTCCCAGATCCGGCTGGGTACGGCGATCCGCCCGAGGTCGTGGACGAGTGCCGACCGTCGCGCCAGGGTGCGGTCCCCCGGCTCGGCCGCATGCTGGGCGAGTTCCGCCACTCCTCGTGAATGCCCGTGCAGAAAGGTCGACTTGAGGTCGGCCAGGTCGCCGAGTGCGGCGGCCAGCCGATCCACGTCGGGGTCGGCGAGCCGCCGCCAGGGCACCGGCTCGGCGGCCAACGCGTCCTCGTACGGGTCCGTCGTCTCGGCGAGCAAGTCGGTGCCGTCCGTTCCGAATTCGGCTACCAGACCCGGGCCGAGCCAGCTGCCGCGCTTCCGCAGCGCCGCAACCGCTGCCGCGGGCCCACCGGTCGCGGCGAGCCGTACGGCCTGGGCGGCGAGCACCGCGATCCGGGCGGGCAGTGTGAACTCCTCGTCCCGCACCCCGTCGGGTCCGCCCTTGCCGTCCCAGCGCTCGAACTGCTGGTGCAGCGCCTCCTGCACCCCCGGCCCGAGCCCCAATCGTCCCGCCATCGCCGCCGCCACCTCACAGGTGGCATGCTGCACGCCCGCGCCCCACCGGTTCGAGGCCGCAAGCCGCCCGGCGAGCCCGAGCCGCCGGCCCGGCGGCACCTTCGCCGTGGCGGCCCGCAGGAAGGGCAACATCTCCGTCGGACCGGTGAAGTCCGTGACCGTGACGAGGGGCCGCAGCACCGTCTCGTCCACCCGGAACCGGGCGGCCTCCTCCGCCGCCGTGGCCGTACAGCCGATGTGGTGCAGCAGCGCCGTGTAGTACACCTCCGTCAGGCGTTCCCCGGTCAACCCGAGCCGCCGGCCCAGCCCGACCGCCACCAGGCACGCCCGGACCGCCTCCCCCTGCTCCTCGCCCATCCCCAGATCCGTGACCAGCGAGACGGCGGCGAGCACCTCGGCCAGGCGCGGCGCGCCCCCGGCACCCGCGACAGCGGCGCCCATGCCTCCGTTCTAGCCGAGTCCCGGCCGGTTCGCGACCGGCCCACCGGGCGCAGCGTACGAATCCTGCGGGACAGGCCAACGAAATGCGTCCGTCGTTCGTGGGAGTCGGCGAGAGGGAGAAGGAAGAGGTGAGGTGTGAGCTGGCATGACGTCGCGGGCGAACTCGTGCAGGTCAGGGGATCCGCGCTGAAGAGGTACGGGTACCTGCTGTGCGGTGACCGTACGGAGGCGGACGACCTGGTGCAGGACGCACTGGTCCGGGTGTTCGCCCGGCCCCGACGGGGTTGGAGTGTCGAGTCCGCGGAACCGTACGTTCGTCGCGTCATGCTGAACCGCTACCTCGACCAGCACCGTCGCCGGGCTCGCTGGACCAGCCTGCTCCCACGTCTGGCGACGCCGGCCTCGACGGGTGACTTCACTGCCGCCAGTGGTCATCGGATGGACGTGGTCGGCGCACTCGACACCCTCTCCCCGCGGCAGCGCGCCTGCGTGGTCCTGCGCTTCTACGAGGACCTGTCGGTGGCCGAGGTGGCCGCCCGGCTGGGCTGCAGCGCGGGGACGGTCAAGCGGCACCTGAGCGAGGCCGTCGCGAGGCTCGGCAAGGTCTTGGTGCTCACCTCTCTCGATGGGGACGGACATGGTGAATGAACAGGACGTGATCAGGCAGCTGCTGCTCGACGCAGCGGACCGGGCCGGGCCGCTCGGTGCGAGCCCGGACAGGGTGACCGCACTCGTCAGAAGGCGGCGGCGCGTGCGCAACTGCGCCCTGGGGCTTGCTGCGGGCTGCATCGCGGCGGGTGCAGCGATCACGGTGCAGGTCGCCGACGGACCGTCATCACGTGTGGACGGTCCGGTGTCGACACAGCCGATCGGCACACCCACGGCACCGAACTGCGTTTCCGCACCGCCGCTGCCCGGCGACCGCCCGGTCGACCGGCTCGGGGACTTCCGATCCTGTCAGTACGTCGGACTGACGTTGGAGGCCGCTCGCACGCTGGCGGCCACGGAGCACCGCGACCTGCAGATCATCAGCCGGGACGGAACGAACTTCGCGATCACCTTTGAGCGCCGCGCCTCCAGGGTGTGTGTCAGGGTCGTCGGGGACCGTGTGACCGCTGCCTTGATCGGCTGACAGCACGCCCGATGCCCCGGCGGGCGGCGTGCCCCGGCCGAGAAGGCGGCGAAGCCGGCCCGGTACTGGTCCGGGCCGGCTTCGGGTCTGCTGGGGCAGCTGTGGCTACTCGGGGTCCGGCACGACGCCCCAGCCGGAGGAGCTGCTCAGGCCGGACACACCGGCCACGCTGGTCGCGGTGGCACCGACGATCAGGTCGTACCGGTCGGTCACGGTGTGGGTGAAGGTGGCACGGCCGTCGACCGCCTGGACGGTGGCGCAGGATGCCTTGACGACGCAGTACCGGAAGGACGCGACCCTGTCCCGGTCGGCAGGGCTGACGATGCGTTCGGTGATGGTGAATTTGACCGTGTCGCCGACGTGGATCGGGTACGACTGCGGATCCGCCGTCACGTCCGGCGGCTCGGGGACGGCGTCGGTGCCGACCCGGAAGCTGCACGGGTAGCTGGGCTCCGAGGAGTGCTCGCCGTCGGTGGCGTAGGCGTACCAGGTGTAGGTCGCGCCGGGCGTCAGGTTGTGCGCCACGCCCTGCAGGTGGCCGGTGCCTTCCGCCGTGTCGACCACGGTGCTGCCCTCGGGGCCGGTCAGGACGAACCGGCCGCGTTGCGGCGCGGTGGCACCGGGGACGGGGAAGAACTGCGCGGTGAGGTTGAAGGCGCGGTCGGTCGGGGACAGGTAGCGCGGCTGGAGCACGCCGGGTGTGCTCGTGCAGTTCGGAACGCCCTGGTACGGGAGCGGGAATCCGAGGTCGGTGGGGCCGTGCGTCGGGAGCTGGAAGTAGCCGAACACGTCGGCCACCACGTCGACGTCGCCGCTGTTGTTGTAGAAGTCG
Organism: Kitasatospora sp. NPDC085879; assembly: GCF_040686255.1. Classification (NCBI taxonomy): domain Bacteria; kingdom Bacillati; phylum Actinomycetota; class Actinomycetes; order Kitasatosporales; family Streptomycetaceae; genus Kitasatospora; species Kitasatospora sp. NPDC085879. The sequence goes on from NZ_JBFBJZ010000046.1 coordinate 28,318, forward strand.
ACGAACCCGTTGCGGCCGATCCGGGCGACGACCAGGTTGGACACGGTCTGGTCGGCGGTGAAGTTCAGGTTCGACGTGGCGGGCCGGGGTTCGAGGCTAGGCCCGACCGCCAGGTATCCGGCCGCACTCGGCCTGACGGCGGTCACGTTGAGGACGACGGCGGCCGGGCCGGTCATCGGAATGCCGTTCGCCCCCGAGACCCGCAGGGAGACGTGCCGGCCGGAGCCGACACGCTGCACGACGCCACCGGTGCCCGTCCCGTCGCGGGTGTCGAGCACCCTGCCGGGCGTCAACGGCACGAAGCCGGCTCCGGTGGGGGCGCTCTCGTAGTAGCCGAACACGTCGGCCACCGCGTCGACGTCGCCGAGGAAGTTGTAGAGGTCGACGCTGCCGTCCGCGCCGAGCGGGACGGTCACCAGGTTCGGGACGGTCTGCCCGGCGACGAAGTTGAGGTTCGACGTGGCGGGCCGGGGCGTGCCGTGCGGGAAGACGGTGAGGTAGCCGCCGGACGAGGAGCCGGTCGCGGTCACGTTCATCACGACACCGGTGGCACCCGCCGGAACGCCGCCCCGGCCGGCGACCTGGAGCCGCAGGGTGGCACCGGCGTGGATCGGGGCCTTCGCCCGGTCGTCGGTGGACGTGCGGGTGTCTAGCAGGCGGGCGGGGCTGAGCGGCTGGAACGAGGAGCCGGGCACGGCCGGGTCGTCGGTGTAGTAGCCGGCCAGGTCGGCGGCGATGTCCGTGGTGCCGCGGAGGTTGTAGAAGTCGACGTACCCGTTGGAGACCGGGACGGTGACCAGGTTGGGAACGGTCTGGCCGGCGCGGAAGTTCAGGTTCGAGGTACCGGGGCGCGCGGTGCCGTCCGGGTGGACCGTGACGAAGCCGTCGGCCGTGGGATTGATCGCGGTCACGTTCATGACCACGGCCTTGGCGCCGGACGGCACACCCACGGGCACCCGAATGCTGCCGCCCGGGCCGACCGGGTGTGCGGCGGGGACACCGACGGCCGTGCGGGTGTCGAGTATCCGGGTGGGCCCGGTCGGCACGAACTTTCCGATCTGGGCCGGGGGCGGAAGGGGCGCGCCCTGGTCGGCGGCGGCCGGTGGGACGGTGGCACAGGCCAGCGCTGCCGCGGCAAGGCCGGACAGGGCTGTCCGGCGGGCGGTTCGCGGGTGGGTCCGCCGAACGGACGGCTGGATCATGGGAGCGGCTCCGGATCGCGGGACGGGACGTCGGCGCCCGGGCCATGGCCCGGCGGCCTGTCGGGGGCGAACTTTCGTGGGCCTTTCTATCGCAGGCCGGTCCGTCCACGACGTACGGGGTGGCGGGTGACCGCGCAGGCCGGCACCCGGGCACAGGACCGTGGTGGGGCCGATGCGGTGACGCGGCGTCATGCGACGGTCGTACGGATCTCCACCCATGGGAATCTGATGATGATTTAGTAGTTCTCCGTGACCAGTCCATTCATGCGCACGTCGGCCGCCGTCTTCGGCCTCGCCTCCCTCCTGTTGCTCTCCTCCTGTTCCGACGCCGGGACGGGCGGTGCTGCCGCGCCCTCCTCCGCGCCGGCGACCGCGCCGACCGCCGCGGGGGCGGCCGGCGCGAGTGCGCCCGCGGTGGTGGAGGCGCCCGATGCCCCGTCGCTCGCCGCGTCGGTGGCCCTGAAGCCGCAGGAGTGGGCGGCCGGGTTCGTGCCGGGCCAGCCGTACGAGGTCGCCTCGCTCGCGGAGCGGATGGTCGACACCTCCTGCGAGTACGTGCCGAACTCCCAGGGCACGGGCCGGATCGGGACGATGGCCCGGACGGTGCGCCGCCCGGCTCCGGCGGGCGGCGCGGCCACCGCGGTGAACGGCCGCTCGACGGCCGACGTCTACGTGCGGGCCGAGGACGCGCACGAGGCGGTCGCCGCCCTGCGGACCGACGCCCGGCGCTGCCAGGAGGTGGTCGACAAGCAGTACGGCCGGACGTACCGCGCGACCCGCGAGGTGGCCCCGCCGCGGACCACCGCCGCCGACGAGGTCTACGCCGAGGAGGGGCAGACGGCCGCGCTGGGCGCCTTCGCCGAGTTCCCGTTCGTGCACCTCGCGGCCCGCAAGGGGTCGGTGGTCGTCGACGTGTTCGTGGAGGTGGAGCAGGGGCAGGGCGTGGCCGCCGCCCGCGAGCAGTCCCGCACGGTACTGGCCGCGTTGCTGGCCAAACTGCCGAAGCAGTAGCCGGACGCCGGGGTGTCCGCTCCGGCCGCCGATACGGGGAGGGGGTATCGTCGGCCGGAGCGGAACGACCACGGCGACGGCGCGGCGGAAGGGGGCGGAGGGTGCGCGGCAGAACGACCGGTGCCCGGGCCGCCGTGCTGTACGCGGTGCTGCTCGGCCTCTTCCTGATGCACGGCAGCCCCGCCTCGGCGGCCGGGTCCTGCCACGGGGACGGCCGCCCGGGCCGGCCCACCGCCTCGGCGCACGCCGCCGTGATGCCCGCACCCTCGATGCGCCCGGTCCCGATGCGCCCGGTCCCGATGCCGGCCGTCCCGACGCACCGCACCGGCTCGGCCGGGCCGACCACCGGGGGACCGGCCGTCCGGGCCGCGCAGCCGTACGGCACCGCCTGGCACTGCGTCTCCACCCAGGCCCGGGGCGGCGCCCCGCTGCCGGCACCGGGTCCGGCGCCGCTGGCCGGGGACGGCGCGATCGCCGGCCCGGGCGGCCCGGGAGCCCTTCCCGCTGCCGGGGCGAGCGGGCGTGCCCCGCCGGCGGGCGGGCGCGGCCTACTGCTGAAGGTGTGCGTGGCGCGGAGGTGAGCACGCCACCCGGCTCCCCCGTGGGGCCGGGCGCCGCCGCACGCCTTCCCGCGGCCCCCGTCGAGGGGCCCGTACACCTCGGAGCACACCTGTGAGCACGAAGAACCGCCGTACCCGCGTCCTCGCCGCGGCCCTCCTGGCACTGGCCCTGACCGGCTGCGGCTCGGCGGCGAGCGGCGACGGCATGTCCGGCATGCACCACGGCTCGGACGGCCACACCCACAGCCACGCCACCGCCTCCGGCTCCGCGCACGCCGGCGCCGACCACACCTCGGCCGGCGACGGCCTCGGCGCCGAGCAGGGCGGCTACCGGCTGGACCTGGCCGTCGCACAGCTGCCCGCCGGAGCCCCCGCCGAACTCCGGTTCGGTGTGACCGGCCCGGACGGCGCCCGGCTGACCGCCTTCCGGCCCGAGCAGACCAAGCCGATGCACTTCTACGCGATCCGCTCGGACCTCACCGGATTCCAGCACCTGCACCCCACGATGGCCGCCGACGGCACCTGGACGGCGCCGCTGGCCGCGCTGCCGCCCGGCAGCTGGCGGGTCTACGCCTCGTTCGTCCCGGACGCCGGGGCCGGTGCGGGGACGGACCTGGTGCTCAGCCGCCCGCTGACGGTGCCCGGCACCGCCGCGGACACCCCGCTGCCGCCCGCCGCGGCCACGGCCGCCGTCGACGGCTACACCCTCACCGTCTCAGGCGCGCTGACCGCCGGCACGGCCGCCGAACTCAAGGTCACGGTGAGCAGGGACGGCCGGCCCGTCACCGACCTGCAGCCCTACCTCGGCACCTTCGCCCACCTGACCGCCTTCCACGCCGGCGACCAGGCCTTCGCGCACCTGCACCCGCAGGCGGCCGAGGGCGCGGCCGGGGGCCCCGAGCTGACCTTCCACGCCGAGCTGCCGAAGCCCGGTGACTGGCGGCTCCACCTGCAGTTCCAGACCGGCGGCACGCTGCACACCGCCGCCCTCACGCTGCACGCGGCCTGAGCCCCGCCCGGGAGGGGGCGGACACCGCGCCCCCTCCCGGACCCGCCCCCTCCCGGGCCCGCGGCGCGGTAGGCGAAGATGGACCGGTGACCGCCACCCCGCGCCCCCGCCTGATCGCCACCGACCTGGACGGCACCCTGCTGTGCAGCGGCGGCACCGTCTCCGACCGGACGGCGGCGGCGCTCGCCGCGGCCGAGCGGGCCGGCCTGCAGGTGGTCTTCGTGACCGGACGGCCGCCGCGCTGGATGGCGCAGCTCAGCGGGCACATCGGCGGCCACGGGGTGGCCATCTGCTCCAACGGCGGCGCGGTCGTCGACGTGCGGCGGGGCGAACTGCTGGAGACCTTCCCGCTCGGGGCCGAGGAGGCCCTGGCGGTGGTCCGCGCGCTGCGCGAGCGGCTGCCCGGCACCGCGTTCGCCTTCGAGTTCCCGGGCGGCTTCGCGCGGGAGCCCGAGTACACCCTGGTGATGTGGGAGTCCGACAAGGAGCACCCCGTCGCGGACGCCGAGAAGCTGATCGCCGACGGGCGGGTCGACGGCCTGTTCAAGCTGCTGGCGAAGCACCCGGACCTCGACCCGGACACGTTCCTCGTCCGGGCCCGCGAGGCCGCCGGGCACCTCTCGGAGATCACCCGCTCCAGTCCGGTCAGCCTGCTGGAGATCAGCGCCGCCGGGGTGACCAAGGCCAGCACCCTGGCTCGCTGGTGTCAGGAGCAGGGCATCGACCGCTCCGAGGTGGTCGCCTTCGGCGACATGCCGAACGACCTGGAGATGCTCGCCTGGGCCGGTGTCTCGTACGCCGTCGCCAACGCCCACCCGGACGTGCTCGCCGCGGTGGCCCAGCACACCGTGAGCAACGAGGACGACGGCGTGGCGGCCGTCATCGAGACGCTCTTCTGAGCTGCCCGACGACCGGCGCGGTCAGAGCCGGGCCGTCCAGCGGACCCGGGTGCCGCGGCCACGCGGACCCGGCTCGTGCCAGGCGTCGCCGCCGAGTGCCTCCGCCCGGCGGGCGAGATTGCGCAGACCGCTGCGGCGGCCGCCCTCGGGGATGCCGACACCGTCGTCGGTGACCGTCAGCAGCACGCCCGGTCGCCCGCTCTCCAGCAGCTGCGGGTCGCCGCCGGAGGGCCGGCCCTCGGCGTCCAGGTGCACGGTGGCGTCGACCTCCACCGCCACCCGGGAGGCCCGTGCGTGCCGTGCCGTGTTGGACAGCATCTCCCGCAGGGCGGCCAGCAGCTGACGGCCCGTGCCCTCCCCCACCAGGCTCTCCACCGGGCCGGTGAACCCCACCGAGGGCTTGAACCCGAGCGCCGCCCCGGCCTGGCTGGCCTCCCGCAGCACCCGGGTGCGCAGGGTGTCCGGCTCACCCCCGGTGTCGTGCTGCAGGGCGTAGATCGTGGTGCGGACCTCCTGGATCGTCGCGTCCAGCTCGTCCACCGCCTTTCCGATGCCCTCCCGCACCTCCGGGACGACCGCCCGGCGGGCCGCGCCCTCCAGCATCATCCCGGTCGCGAACAGCCGCTGGATCACCAGGTCGTGCAGGTCCCGGGCGATCCGGTCGCGGTCCTGGAACACCGCCAGCCGCTGCTGGTCCCGCTGGCCCTCGGCCAGTCGCAGTGCCAGCGCCGCCTGCGAGGCGAAGGTCTGCGCGAGCTGCTTCTCGCCGTCGGTGAACGGCGCCGCCCCACGGTCGCGCCACACCACCAGTCCGCCCAGCACCCGGCCCGCCGACACCATCGGCACCGCCATCGCCGGACCGAACCGGCGGGCCAGCCGGATCACCACGTCCGGATCGGTGGACATGTCGTCGAAGAAGACGCTCTCCCCCGCCAGCAGCAGACCGGCGAAGCCGCCCTGCGGCATCAGCTCGCCGCGGACGAACTCCGCGGCCTCACCGGAGGCGTGCGCCACCCGCAGCTGCCCGTCCGAGGTCGGCAGCAGGATCATCCCCAGCGCGCCGTCCGCCAGGTCCCGGACCTGCTCGGCGGCGACGGTCAGCGCCACCTCGGCCTCGTCCGTGGAGAGCAGGGCCGTGGTGACGGCCGCCGCACCGGCGATCCACCGCTCGCGCCGCCGCCCCTCCTCGTACAGCCGGGCGTTCTCGATCGCGACCCCGGCGGCCGTCGCCAGCGCCTGGACGACCTGCTCGTCCTCCGGGGTGAAACCGCCGCCGCCCTGCTTCTCGGTGAGGTACAGATTGCCGAACACCTCGCCGCGGACCCGGATCGGCACCCCCAGGAACGAGGTCATCTGCGGGTGGTGCGGCGGGAAGCCGGACGAGCGCGGGTCCTGCCGCAGGTCCGCCAGCCGCAGTGCCTCCGGGCGGTCGATCAGGACGCCGAGGATGCCGCGGCCGGAGGGGAGTTCGCCGATGCTCGCCGCCGTCCGGTCGTCGATGCCGACGTGGATGAAGTCCGACAGGCCGGTGCCGTGCGGGGAGACCACGCCCAGGGCCGCGTACTCGGCGTCGACCAGCTCAGCGGCGCCGGCGGCGATCCGCTGCAGGGTCACGTGCAGGTCCAGGCCGGCACCGACCGAGACCACCGCCTCCAGCAGGCGCTGCATCCGGTCGGTCACCGCGGCGGCCGACTGCAGGCGCTCGGCCACCTCGCTGACCAGGGTGTCCAGACCCAGCGCGGCGATCTCGGGAACGCGGTGCGGCTCCATGCAGCGAGCCTAGGCCCTCTCTTTCGGCAGCGCGTGGAACGGCGGGGGCGACCCGGGGGCGTGTGGGGGCAGCTCAGTGCTGGGGGGTCAGTTCGTGGTGGGCGAGGGCGGCGAGGAGGGTGTCGGGGCGGGTGATCAGGTCGGACCAGCGGCCGCGGTCGGCGATGCGGCCGTGGTCGAGGACGATCACCTCGTCGACGGTGGTGTCGTCCAGGCCGGCGAGGCGGTGGGTGATGAGGAGGGTGGTGCGGCCGGCGGTGGCGGCGAGGAGGTCCGCGGTGAGGGCGTCGGCGGTGGGCAGGTCGAGGTGTTCGGCCGGCTCGTCGAGGATCAGGACGGGGAAGTCGGCGAGCAGGGCGCGGGCGAGGGCGAGCCGCTGGCGCTGGCCGCCGGACAGCCTGGCGCCGTGCTCGCCGACCATGGTGTCGAGCCCGTCGGGGAGGGTGTCGACCCAGGGGAGCAGGCGGGCTGCGGCGAGTGCCCCGCGGAGCGCGTCCTCGTCGGCGTCCGGCCGGGCGAGCCGCAGGTTCTCCCGCAGGGAGCTGTCGAAGACGTGGGCGTCCTGGGCGCAGAGGCCGATCACCCGGCGGACGTCCTCGCCGGTGAGGGTGCGGGTGTCGACGGCGTCCGGGCCGAGGGTGACGGTGCCGCCGGTCTGGTCGAGGAACCGCAGCAGGACGTGGGCGAGGGTGGTCTTGCCGGAGCCGGAGGGACCGACGACGGCGATCCGGCGGCCGGGGGTGAGGTCGAGGTCGATGCCGTGCAGGGCGTCGGTGTGCTGTCCGGGCCAGCGGGCGTGGAGGCCGCGGACGGCGACCGGCAGCGGGGCGGCGGGCAGCGGGCGGGGCGCGGCGGGTTCGGTGACGGGTTCGGGGGCGGTGAGGACCTCGTCGAGGCGGGCCCCGGCGGTGCGGCTGCGTTCGCGGAAGCGGACGGCGGTGGGCATCCCGGCGACGGCCTCGAACGCGGCGAGCGGGGTGAGCACGACGACGGCGAGGCAGACCCCGGACAGCGCGCCGGTGGCGACGGCGTGCACCCCGGTGGCGGCGGCGAGGACGACGGTGAGGCCGGTGACGAGGGTGGTGAGGCCGGCGCCGAGGGCGGTCCCGGCGGCGGAGCGGGCGGCCAGGGCGGTGAGCCGGGCGTCGGCGTCGCGGGTGGCGGCGAGGCGGCGGGGGAGGGCGCCGGCGACGGTGAGTTCGGCGGTGCCGGTGAGGGTGTCGACGACGGCGGTGGTGAGGGCGCCGCGGGCGGCGGCCCGGCGGCGTTCGGCGCGGCCGGAGATCCGGGCGGCGAGCGCGGGCACGGCGGCGCCGGCCAGCAGCAGGCCGAGGGCGAGTACGGCTCCGGCGGCGGGCAGCAGCAGGCCGAGGGCGGCGGCGGAGCCGGCCGAGACGAGGACGGCGACGGCGGCGGGCAGTCGCCAGCGCAGGTGGTGGTCCTGGACGGCGTCGACGTCGGCGACCAGCCGGGCGAGCAGGTCGCCGCGGCGGTAGCCGGGCAGGCCCGCGGGGGCGAGCCGTTCGAGGCGGCGGTAGACGGCGACCCGGACCCCGGCCAGAGCCTTGAGGACGGCGTCGTGCGAGACCAGGCGTTCGGCGTAGCGGAAGACGGAGCGGCCGATGCCGAACGCCCGGACGGCGGTGACGGCGACCATCAGGTACAGCACCGGCGGCATCTGGGAGGCGCGGGAGATCAGCCAGCCGGAGGTGCCGAGCAGGGCGACGGCGCAGCCGAGGGCGAGGGTGCCGAGCAGGACGGCGGTGGCGAGCCGGGGCCGGGTCGGCGGCTGCGGTTCGGGTCCGTCGGCCGCGGCGGGCCGGACCCGTGCGGGCGGGGCGGGGGCGGCGGGCAGTGGTTCGACGGGGGTGTCGGCGGCGGGGCCCGGCAGGTGGTGGACGCGGTCGGCGGCGGCGAGCAGGGCGGGGCGGTGGGCGACCAGGAGGACGGTGCGGGTGCCGCGCAGGGCGTGGACGGCGTCGACGACGGCGGCCTCGGTGGCGTTGTCGAGGTGGGCGGTGGGTTCGTCGAGCACGAGGAGCGGGCGGTCGGCGAGCAGGGCGCGGGCGAGGGCGATGCGCTGGCGCTGGCCGGCGGAGAGGCCGGCGCCGCCTTCGCCGAGCGGGGTGTCGGGGTCGGCGAAGTCGAGGGCGTGGGCGGCGGCGAGGGCGGCGCGGACGTGGGTGTCGGTGGCGTCGGGCCGGGCGAGCCGGACGTTGTCGGCGACGGTGCCGGCGAAGAGGTGGGGCTGCTGGGGGACCCAGGCGATCTGTCGGCGCCAGCCCTCGGGGTCGAGGTCGGCGAGGTCGTGGCCGCCGATCCGGATGGTGCCCGCGTCGGGGCGGACCAGGCCGAGGAGGGCGGCGAGCAGGGTGGACTTGCCGGCACCGCTGGGCCCGGTGAGGGCGGTGGTCGTGCCGGGTTCCAGGGTGAGGGTGGCCCGGTCGAGGGCGGGGGTGCCGCGGCCGGGGCGCAGCACGGTGACGCCGTCGAGTTCGATCACGGCGTCGGCGAGCGGCGGGACGGGCCGGGTGCCGGCGGCGGGCAGCGGGGTCTCCAGGACGTCGAAGATCTGCCCGGCGGCGCCGAGTCCTTCGGCGCTGGAGTGGTAGAGCGCGCCGACCTGGCGGATCGGCAGGTGGACCTCGGGGGCGAGGACGAGGACGAGGAGTCCCGTCTCCAGATCGAGGCTGCCGTCGACGAGGCGGAAGCCGACGGAGACGGCGACCAGGGCGACGGAGAGGGTGGAGAGGAGTTCCAGGGCGAAGGAGGAGACGAAGGCGATCCGCAGGGTGCGCAGGGTGGCGCGGCGGTGGTCGTCGGTGATCCGGGCGATGGTGCGGGCCTGGGCCTTGGCCCGGCCGAAGACCTTGAGGGTGGGCAGGCCCGCGACCACGTCGAGGAAGTGGTGGGAGAGCCGGGCGAGGTGCTGCCACTGGCGGTCCATCCGGGCCTGGGTGGCGAGGCCGATCAGCACCATGAAGAGCGGGATGAGCGGCAGGGTGCCGGCGATGATCGCGGCGGAGAGAAGGTCGGCGCCGAGGATGCGGGCGAGGACGACGGCGGGGACGACGACGGCGAGGGCCAGCTGCGGGAGGTAGCGGGCGAAGTAGTCGTCGAGTGCGTCGATGCCGTGGGTGGCGAGGGTGGCGAGTTCGCCGGTGCGGCGGGTGTCGAGGGCGCCGGGGCCGAGGGCGGTGGCGTGGTCGAGCAGCCGGCCGCGGAGGGTGGACTTGACCCGGGCGACGGAGCGGTGGGCGGTGAGTTCGGTGAGCCAGGCGACGGCGGCCCGCCCGGCCGCGGTGGCGGCCAGGGCGAGCAGCGGCCCGGTGAGGTCGTGGTCGTGCTGCTGGAAGGCGCGGACGACGATCTCGGCGATCAGGCCGGCCTGGACGACGACCAGGACCGCGCCCGCCCCGCCGAGCAGGACGGAGCCGGCGAGGAAGGCGCGGGTGGCGGCGGCGTACCGCAGCAGCCGGGGGTCGACGGGCTTCATCAGTGCTGCACGGCCGCGGGGATGTGCTGGACGCCGATCCGCCGGCGGAACACCCAGTACGTCCAGCCCTGGTAGAGCAGCACGATCGGAGTGAAGACCAGGGCGACGACCGTCATCACCTTGAGGGTGTAGGGCGAGGAGGCCGAGTTCTCCACGGTGAGGCTCCAGGCGGGGTTCAGGGTGGAGGGCATCACGTCGGGGAAGAGCGCGAGGAAGAGCATCGCGGTGGCGGCGGCCACGGTGGCCCCGGAGAGGGCGAACGCCCAGCCCTCGCGGCCGATCTGGTTGGCCGCCAGGGCGCCGACCAGGGCGAGGACGGCGACCACCAGGGCGGCGAGGCTCCAGGCGTCGCCGGAGTCGACCTGGGTCCAGATCAGGAAGGCGGCGGCGAGGACGGCGGTGGCGAGGCCGAGCCGCAGGGCCTGGGCCCGGGCGCGGTCGCGGATGTCGCCGACGGTCTTGAGGGCGGTGAAGACGGCGCCGTGGAAGGTGAAGAGGACCAGGGTGGTGAGTCCGCCGAGGATCGCGTAGGGGCTCAGCAGGTCCCAGAAGGTGCCGGTGTAGTTCTTCTGCGCGTCGATGTCGACGCCGTGCACGATGTTGGCGAAGGCGACGCCCCAGAGGAAGGCGGGGATCAGGGAGGTCCAGAAGATGGCGGTCTCCCAGTTGCGCTGCCAGTGCTCCTCGGTGCGCTTGGCGCGGTACTCGAAGGCGACGCCGCGGACGATCAGGCAGACCAGGATGACCAGCAGCGGGATGTAGAAGCCGCTGAAGAGGGTGGCGTACCAGTCGGGGAAGGCGGCGAAGGTGGCGCCGCCGGCGGTGAGCAGCCAGACCTCGTTGCCGTCCCAGACCGGGCCGATGGTGTTGATCAGGACGCGCCGCTCGGTGGTGCCGCGGGCGAGGGTGCGGGTGAGGATGCCGACGCCGAAGTCGAAGCCCTCGAGGAAGAAGTAGCCGGTCCACAGGACGGCGATGAGGATGAACCAGAGGTCGTGGAGGTGCATGCCGTTTCCGTCCTCAGTAGGCGAAGGCGAGGGGCTTGTCGGCGTCGTCGCCGTCGGACGGGCCGCGCAGTACCGGGTCCTTCGCGGGCGGCCGTTCGGAGGTGTCGGGGCCGGGCTTGGCGTACTTGACGAGGAGTCGGACCTCGATGACGGCGAGGACGGCGTACAGCGCGGTGAGGGTGATCAGCGAGCCGGTCTGCAGGCCGACGCCGACGCTGGGGGAGGAGGCGTTGGCGGTCTTCATCAGGCCGAAGACGACCCAGGGCTGGCGGCCCATCTCGGTGAAGATCCAGCCGAAGCTGTTGGCGATCAGCGGGAAGCCCATGGTGAGGATGCCGATCCGCCAGCTCCACCTGGTGAAGAAGGTGCTCATCTCGCGGTGCTTGGTGAGCATCAGCCGGGGCGGTTCCTCCTCGCCGGTGCGGTACTCCTCGGCGAGCCAGAACTTCCGCCGGGTGGTCCACAGGCCGATCAGCGCGGCGACGAAGGACGTCATGCCGAAGCCGATCATGAGGCGGAAGCCCCAGTAGGTGACGAAGATGCTCGGGATGTAGTCCTGCGGCTGCCCGCCGTACTTGGCGGCCTCGGCGGCGGCGGTGTCGTTGATGCCGGGTACGGCGGTGGAGAAGTCGCTGTGGGCGAGGAAGGACAGTATTCCGGGGATCTCCAGCTCGACCGAGTTGTGGCCCTGGGAGACGTCGCCGACGGCGAAGATCGAGAACGGGGCGGGCGCCTGGGTGTCCCAGAGCGCCTCGGCGGCGGCCATCTTCATCGGCTGCTGCTCGAACATGACCTTGGCCAGGGTGTCGCCGCTGACGGCGGTGCCTAGGCCGGCGACCACGGCCATGGCCAGGCCGACCCGGAGCGAGGTGCGCATCGCGGCGGTCTTCCGCCCGTCGGTCTCCTTGCCGCGCTTGGCCCGCCACAGGTGGTAGGAGGCGATGCCGACGACGAAGGCGGCACCGGTGAGGAAGGCGGCGGTCAGGGTGTGGAAGGCCTGGACGAGGGTGGTGTTCTGGAACAGCACCCGGGCGATGTCGGTGAGCTGGGCCTTGCCGGTGGCCGGGTCGACCTTGTAGCCGACGGGGTGCTGCATCCAGGAGTTGGCGGCCAGGATGAAGTACGCGGAGAGCACGGTGCCGATCGCGACCAGCCAGATGCAGGCGCAGTGGATCTTCTTCGGCAGCCGGTCCCAGCCGAAGATCCACAGGCCGATGAAGGTGGACTCGAAGAAGAAGGCGATCAGCGCCTCCATCGCGAGCGGGGCGCCGAACACGTCGCCGACGAAGCGGGAGTAGTCGGACCAGTTCATGCCGAACTGGAATTCCTGGACGATGCCGGTGACCACGCCCATCGCGATGTTGATCAGGAAGAGCTTGCCCCAGAACTTGGTGGCATGGAAGTACTTCTCCTTGCCGGTCCGGACCCAGGCGGTCTCCAGGCCGGCGACGGTGGCGGCCAGGCTGATCGTCAGCGGGACGAACAGGAAGTGGTAGACGGTGGTGATGCCGAACTGCCATCTGGCGACGGTCTCGTGTGCGACTGCCAGGTCCACAGCGCTCTCCTCAAATTCACCATCATCCGGACGAATGGGTGTCTAGCACGCATCCACGCCGAAGCATGCCAAGCTTGTCCGCTTGTGAACGTGAACACGTTCACAAGCGCAGTATGCACCACCCCTACATCGGGAGATGCGGCGGGGGTGTGTTCGTACGTCCACCGGATGATCCGACGGATGCCGGGGCGGTCACAAGCGGCGACCGGGCAGGCCTGTTGGACGACCCGGCACTTGACAGCGCGGGCCGGGGGTCGAACGGCTCAGAGCTGGCGGGGCAGCAGCACCCGGAAGGCGGCGCCCGCGCCGGGTGCGGTGTCCAGGGTCAGCGTGCCGCCGTGCGCGCCGACCAGCGCGGAGGCGATGGCCAGGCCCAGGCCCGCTCCCCCGCCCTCCCGGCGGCTGCGCGAGGCGTCCACCCGGTAGAACCGCTCGAAGACCAGGGCGGCCTGGTCACCCGTCAGGCCCGGCCCCCGGTCGGCGACCTCCAGCAGGCAGCGGCCGTCCACCGAACCGACGCCGATCCGCACCGCGGTGCCCGGCGGGGTGTGCTTGACCGCGTTGCCGACCAGGTTGGTGACCACCTGGCGCAGCCGTGCCTCGTCGCCGAGGACCGGCGCGGCCTGCGGAGCACCGGAGCCGGCCGGTCCGGTGAGCGAGACGGGCCGGCCCGGGTCGAGCGCGGTCAGGTCGTGCAGCGCGTCCGCGGCCAGGGTGCGCAGGTCCATCGGCGCGAGGTCCAGCGGGCGCTCCTCGTCGAGCCGGGCCAGCATCAGCAGGTCCTCGACCAGGCCGCCCATCCGGACGGCCTCGGCTTCGATCCGGTCCATCGCCCGGTCGGTGTCCGGCAGCGCGCCCATCCGGTGCAGCTCGGCGAAGCCACGGATGCCGGCCAGCGGGGTGCGCAGCTCGTGCGAGGCGTCGGCGACGAAGCGGCGCATCCGGGCCTCGGACTCGGCCCGGGCCGCGAAGGCCGCCTCGATCTGCGCCAGCATCCCGTTCAGTGCCGCGGAGAGGCGGCCGACCTCGGTGCCGGGCGCCAGCGCGGGCATCCGGTGCGAGAGCTCGCCGGAGGCGATCCTGGCGGCGCCCTCCTCGATCCGGCGCAGCGGGTTCAGTCCGGCCCGGACGGCGAACAGGCCGAGGACGGCGATCAGCAGCAGCACCGCGCCGCCGATCGCCAGGAAGGCCGTCCGCAGCCGGTCGACGGTGCCGCGGACGTCCTCCAGGGAGACCGCCACCAGCACGTACGCGGGGAGCTGCTGGTTCTGGCCGGTCGCGGTGGTGCCGGCGGCGGCGCCGGGCATGCCGACCGAGGCGGCCGGGTCGACCGGCAGCACGAGGACGCGCCAGTCCCCCGCGTCGTGCTCGGCCGGGACGTCGAAGGCGGTGCGCTGACGGGCCGCCAGGGTGCCGCCGTTGAGGCCGCCGAGGAAGGGGGCGCCGTCGGCGTCGCTGACCGGCTGGCGCAGCACCATCTCGACCGCGCCGTTCGAGTCGAGGTACTGGACGACGTACTGGCTGGGCAGGAACTGGTTGATCCGGCGCCCGCCGCCCTGGCCACCGCCGTCGCCCTGGGCGTTCCCGGCTCCGGCGCGCTGTCCGGCGCCCTGGCCGCCGGGCTGCGTGCGGCCCGGGACGCGGCGGGAGAGCGGCTCGCCGAACCGCTGCAGCTGCTGGTCGGTGCGCTCGACCAGCTGCGACTCGACGGTGGCGATCACCAGGGTGTCGCTGACCACCAGGCCGGTGGTGACCAGCAGCAGGGCCAGCAGGAGCAGCCGGACGCGCAGCGAGAGACGGGCCAGCACCGGTCAGGCCTGCGGCGGGCGGCGCAGCGCGTAGCCGATGCCGCGGACGGTGTGGATCAGCTTGGGTCCGTGCACGGCGCCGCCGGAGTCGAGCTTGCGGCGCAGGTAGGAGATGTAGGACTCGACGATGGAGAGGTCGCCGCCGAAGTCGTACGCCCACACGTGGTCGAGGATCTGCGCCTTGGAGACCACCCGGCCGACGTTGGCCATCAGGTAGTGCAGCAGCTTGAACTCGGTGGGGGAGAGCGAGACCGGGCGGCCGGCCCGGGTGACCTCGTGGGCGACCGGGTCGAGGGTGAGGTCGGCGACGATCAGCCGGCCGTCCTCGGCGGGGCCGCCGGCCCGGCGGAGGATGGCCCGGATGCGGGCGATCAGCTCCTCCAGGCTGAACGGCTTGGTGACGTAGTCGTCCGCGCCGAGGGCGAGGCCCTGGACCTTGTCGCCGGTGGCGTCGCGGGCGGTGAGCAGCAGCACCGGGACGTGCTCGTTGGTGGTCGGCCAGCGGGTCTGGTCGCGCAGCCGCTCGACGACGGTGAAGCCGTCGAGGTCGGGGAGCATCACGTCGAGGACGACGAGGTCGGGCCGCTCGGCGGCGACGGCGGCGAGGGCCTCCTCGCCGGTCGCCGCCGAGGCGACCCGGAACCCGGAGAAGCGCAGGCTCGCGGAGAGCAGTTCGCGGATGTTCGGTTCGTCGTCGACGACCAACAGGAACGCCTCACCGGAAGCGGACGGCCCGCCTGCGGTCTGTACTGTCCCTGACATGTGCGCTGCGCCTCCCGGTCCTCACGAAATCTTCTCATCGGACGATAGCCCGGGAAGGCTATGCGGGGTTGATGAAAGTTGGATGATTGTGGCCCCCGCCATCGTAAGCGCTCCGCACGGCTACCCGGCCGCGGCCGCCCGGGCCGCCGCACCGCGGGCCCGGGCGCGCTTGGCGTAGAGCACCGTCCACAGCACCAGCACGCCGGTCACACCGTAGGCGAGCACCGAGTTCACCGCGACCATCGCACCGGTGGACAGCACGTACGCGAGGCCGACCCGGACCAGCGCCTCGGCGACGTAGCCCACGCCCCAGCCGATGGTCAGGTTGCGCTGCACCGTGCGGAAGGCCTCGAACTCCCAGAGCCCGTTCCACCGGGCCAGGCCCTCGGCGGTGCCGTCGGTGCCGAACTTCCGGCCGAAGTAGAACATCAGCGGCCGGGGTGCGGCCAGCGACGCCAGGCAGACCACGCCGAACAGCCCGGTCACCAGCGAGTCCTTGACCAGCAGCAGCTTGGCGCTGTTCGGGCCGGCGACGGTGACCAGCACCGTGATCGCCAGGAAGACCAGGGTGATCGCGGCGAACTCGTCGACGCGCCGGTGCCAGGCCAGGTAGATCACCACGTCGACCACCGGCCACAGGCCGGAGAGCAGCAGGGCGGTGACCTCGCTGTGGCCGTGGTCGACCAGCTGGTTGTAGGTGAGCAGCGGCGCCACGATGTTCAGGCCGATGGTCAGCACCCAGCCCAGCGCGACGGCGCCGCCGCGGGCAGGCTTGTTCTCCGACACGTCTCCCCCGATTTCTCTGTACATGTCGAGCCGGACCAGCCTAGTGAGGCCGGATCGGGCGCGCCATGAAAGAAAAGGTCAAGGACCGGGCCGGGTACTGACGTCCGGTCAGCGGCTGCCGGTGCCGCCGGCCGTACCGGTGCCCGTGCCGCCGGCGCCGCGGCCGCCGAAGCCGCCCGCCGCGCCCTCGCTGAGCTGGGTGGCGGTGTAGGAGCCGTCCGAGCCCTTCTGGCCCAGCACGGTGACGGTCTGTCCGGGCTGCAGGTCGGCGACCTTCCCCTCCTTGTTGAGAGTGATCTTGGTGCTGTCGCCGGTGGTGACCTTCACGGTGTTGCCGGAGGCGTCGGTGAGGTAGACGGTCGTGCCGTCCACCGAGGCGACGGTGCCCCGGGTGAACCCGGCGTTCTGGCCGCCGGGGGCGTTCCCGCCGGCGGCGTTGCCGGCGCGGCCGCCGTAACCGCCCGCCCCGGGGAACCCGCCGTAGCCGCCCGCTCCGGCGCCCTGGCGGCCGGCCGCCGCCTGCCGGCCGCCGTTGCCGTTGCCGTTGCCGTTCCCGTCGCCCTTGGCGTACCAGGCGCCGCCGGCGAAGGAGACGGTGGCTATCACCGCGCCGGCCAGGACCAGGCTCGGCCAGGGCAGGCGGCGGCGCGGCGGGGCGGCGAGTTCCGCGGCGATGTCGCGGCCGTCGGGCGCGGTGGACAGCAGTTCGGTCGCCTCGACCTGGCCGAGGGCGCGGTCGGGCTCGTTCTCGCTGGTCATGTCGGATGCTCCTGGGTCACTCGTGGCGGAGGGCTTCGATCGGGCGCAGCGAGGCGGCCCGGCTGGCGGGGTAGCTGCCGAAGAACAGTCCGATGGCGACGGCGATGCCGAAGGCGCCGAGGACGGACTCCGGGATGACCACCGGCTCGATGCCGACGATCGTGAAGTGCGAGCCGATCAGGCCGGCGGCGACGCCGAGGCCGGCGCCGGTCACCGAGAGCAGCGTGGACTCGGTGAGGAACTGGCCCAGGATGACCGCGCGCGGGGCGCCGAGCGCCTTGCGGATGCCGATCTCCCTGGTCCGCTCGGTGACGGTGACCAGCATGATGTTGGTGATGCCGATGCCGCCGACCAGCAGCGAGATCGCCGCCACCGCGCCGAGCAGCACGGTGAAGGTCTTGGTGGTGGACTCCCTGGCGGTGAGCAGCGAGGTCTGGCTGCTGATCCGGAAGTCGACCTTGGTCGCGTCGGTGATGGCGTGGGTGCCCATCAGGATCCGGGTGATGTCGCTCTGCGCCTCGGTGGTGGCCTCGGCGGAGGCGGCCTGCACCATGATCTGGTTGACCGAGCCGAAGCCGGTGAAGGCGTTCTGCACGGTGGGCAGCGGGGCGATCACCACGTCGTCGGGGTCGTTGAAGCCGGTGGAGCCCTTCGCGGTGAGCACGCCGACCACGGTGAACGGGGTGCCGCCGATGGTGATCCGCTTGCCGACGGGCTCCTCGGTGTCGAAGAGCTGCTTGGCGGTGGTGGCGCCGATCACCGCCACCTTGCGGGAGTTGAGGACGTCGTCGTTGGAGAAGTAGTCGCCGTCCCTGACCTTCTGGTTGGCCGTCTCGAAGTACGCCGGGTAGGTGCCGACGATCGAGCCGGGCTGGTACGAGATGTTGCCGTACAGCGCGGTGCCGGTGGTGGTGACGACCGGCGCCACCGACTTGATGGACGTGCTGTCGGCGTCGGTGGCGAGCGCCTTGGCGTCGGCCACGGTGAGCGCCTTGGCGGCGGTGGCGGAGCCGCGCCCGGCGTTGGAGCTGACGGTCAGCGCGTTGGTGCCGAGCGACGTGATGGACGCCTTCACCGCCTCCGACGAGCCGTTGCCGACGGCGAGCAGCAGGATCACCGAGGCGACGCCGATGAGCACGCCGAGCATGGTGAGCGCGGAGCGGACCTTGTTGGCGACCAGGCCGCCGACCGCGAAGCGGATCATCTGCCAGAGGATCACGCGGTCACCTCCGCGGCGAGGGCGGGCGGCGGGCCGTCCACCGGCGCGCGGCGGACGTCGTCCACGATCGCCCCGTCGACCAGCCTCAGGACCCGCTTGGCGTGCCGGGCGACCTCGTCCTCGTGGGTGATCACCACGACGGTGCGGCCGGAGGCGTTGAGGCGGTCGATGATCGCCAGCACCTCGGCGGTGGAACGGGAGTCGAGGTTGCCGGTGGGCTCGTCGGCCAGCAGCATGGCGGGCGCGGTGACCAGGGCGCGGGCGACCGCGACGCGCTGCTGCTGACCGCCGGAGAGCTCGTTGGGCTTGTGCCCGGCGCGCTCGGCGAGGCCGACCAGCTCCAGCGCGGCAAGTGCCCGGCGGCGCCGTTCGGCGGCCCGCACGCCGGCGTAGGCGAGCGGCAGCTCGACCTGGGCCAGGGCGGTGGTCCGGGGCACCAGGTTGAACGACTGGAAGACGAAGCCGATCTTGCGGTTGCGCACCAGCGAGAGCCGGCCCTCGTCGAGGTGGCCGACGTCGGTGCCGTCGAGCAGGTAGCGGCCGGAGGTCGGCACGTCCAGGCAGCCGAGGATGTTCATCAGGGTGGACTTGCCGGAGCCCGAGCTGCCCATCACCGCGACGTAGTCGCCCTCCTCGATGTCGAGGCTGACGCCCAGCGGCTCGCCGGTGCCCGGTGCCGACGGGCCGCGCAACGCGTGCACGGCGGAGTCGCCCTGGCCGTAGGACTTGGTGACCCGGCTGATCCGGATCACCGGGGGCTTGGTGGCGGCCATCAGCGGTTGCCACCGCCGGTGCGGGTGCCGCCGGTGGTGCGGGTGCCGCCGCCGAATCCGCCCGTGCCGCCCGCGCCGCCGAGGCCGCCGGCCGCCCCGCCCGCGCCGGGGAAGGAACCGTTCGGGAAGCCGTTGCCGGTGGCGGCGGTGGTGGAGGTCAGCTCGACCTTGTCGCCCTCGGCGAGGCCGTCGACGACCTGGACGGTGGTGTCGCCCTCGATGCCGACGGTGACCGACACCCGCTCGGTGCTGCCGTCCTCGTGGACGAGGGTGGCGGTGCGGGAGCTGCCGGTGCCGGCGAGCGCGGCGGTGGGCACCGAGAGCGCGTTGTCGGCCTCGCCGACGACGACCGAGATGGTGGCGCTCAGGCCGGTGCGGAGCTTGCTGGTGTCGCTGCTGATCTGCAGCACCGCGCCGTACTGGACGGCGCTGCCGTTGCCGCCGGAGGAGCTGGGCAGCGAGCTGACCGAGAGCACGGTGGCGTTCAGCTTGGTGTCGGACTGCGCGTTGAGCGTGACGGTGGCGGACTCGCCCTTCTTCAGCTTGAGCGAGTCGAGCTCGGAGAAGTTGGCCGTGACCTGCATGCCGGTGGGGTTGGTCAGCACCACGAAGCCGGTGGGGGTGGTGGAGGAGGTGGTGGTGCTGCCCGTGCCGGTGCCGGTCCCGCTGCTGCCGCTCTTGCTGCCGCTGCCGGTGGAGCCGGTGCCGGAGGAGCTGCCGGTGCCGCTCACCGTCTCGCCGACCTTGCCGGCGACCGAGGCGACGGTGCCGTCGGCGGTGGCCTTCAGGGTGGTGCCGTCGAGTGCGGCCTCGGCGTTGGTGAGGGTGGTCTCGGCGGAGTCCACCTGCTGCTGGGCCTGGGCGACCTGCGCGGCGTCCACCTTGGTGGTGGTCGTGGTGGTCGGCGTCTGCTGCGCCCCGCTGCCGCTGCGGCCGCCGGAGGTGCCGGCGGAGCCGCCGGTCGTGGTGGTGACGGTCTCACCCGCCTTGGCCTTGGTGAGGTTGGCCTTGGCGGTGGCCAGCGCCGACTCGGCGGCGTCCACGTCCTGCTGGGCGGCGGTGGTGTCGACGGTGGCCAGCACCTGGCCCTTGGTGACGGCGTCGCCGACGGCGACCTTCACCGAGGTGAGGCGGCCGCCGGTGGCGAAGTCCTGCCCGGTGTCGGAGGGCGAGGAGAGCGTGCCGGAACCGGACACGGTGGCCAGGACCGTGCCCTTGGCGACGGTCGCGGTCCGGACCCGGGTACCGCCCGCGGCGGAGCTGGTTCCGGAGTCCACGGTGGTGTACGCCAGTGCGGCCCCGCCGACCAGGGCCACACCGAGCGCGGAGTTGACGAGGACGGCACCACGCCGTCGCGGGAACACCTTCATGGCGGACAGCTTCGCCCCGCGCTCTTTCCGGTTGCTGGCCCCGTCCTGGGAGTCGGCTGATGGCGCCAATCCTGACAATTCACGCATATCACCGCGCCAGGGCGGTTCTCTCTACCCGCCGGGGATGATTCGTTGATCCGATGCCCAGGGAATTCCCAGAATTTAGGCCGAGCTTCTGAACTTGCCCGGACCGGGACGCGGGCATGCTGCGGGCCCGCCGCCGTCGCCGGCAGCGGGCCCGCAGGTGCCCGGCGCGGAGCGCCTGCGGCTGAGAACTCCTGCAGCTCGGAGCTCCTCGGCTCAGAGCTCCTTGCGGAAGGCCTCGGCGGTCGCCAGGAAGATGTCGTTGCCGGCCGTCTCGCCGATCGACACCCGGACGCCCTCGCCCGGGAACGGCCGGACGACCACGCCGGCGGCGGCGCAGGCGGCGGCGAAGTCCAGGGTCCGCTCGCCCAGCCGCAGCCAGACGAAGTTGGCCTGCGAGTCGACGACCGTCCAGCCCTGGGCGCGCAGCCCGGCCAGCATCCTGGTGCGCTCGGCGACGAGCGACTCGACCCGCTCCAGCAGCGCCTCCTCGGCGCGCAGCGAGGCGACGGCGGCGTCCTGGGCGAGCTGGCTGACGCCGAACGGCACCGCGGTCTTGCGCAGCGCGGTGGCCACCGGCTCGTGGGCGACGGCGAAGCCGACCCGCAGGCCGGCCAGGCCGTAGGCCTTGGAGAAGGTGCGCAGCACGCAGACGTTCGGCCGGTCCCGGTAGAGGTCGATGCCGTTGGGCACCTCGGCGTCGCGGATGAACTCGATGTAGGCCTCGTCGACCACGACCAGGATGTGGCCGGGCACCGCGTCGAGGAAGCGCTCCAGCTCGGCGCGGTGGATGACGGCGCCGGTCGGGTTGTTGGGGTTGCAGACGAAGATCAGCCGGGTGCGGTCGGTGATCGCGGCCAGCATGGCGTCGAGGTCGTGCGCCTCGTCCGCGGTGAGCGGGACGGGCACGGGGGTGGCGCCGGCCACCTGGGTGATGATCGGGTAGGCCTCGAAGGAGCGCCAGGCGAAGATCACTTCCTCGCCGGGGCCCGCGGTGGCGAGCACCAGGGACTGGGCGACGCCGACCGAGCCGGTGCCGGTGGCGATGTGCTCGGCCGGGACGCCGAAGCGGGCGGCGAGCTCCTCGGTGAGGCCGGTGACGGCCATGTCCGGGTAGCGGTTGAACGAGCCCGCGGCGGCGGTGGCCGCCTCCAGCACGCCGGGCAGCGGCGGGTAGGGGTTCTCGTTGGAGGACAGCTTGTACGCGTCGGCACCGGCCGGCTTGCCCGGCTTGTACGTGGGGATGCCGTCCAGGGTCGGCCTCAGCCGGGGCCCCTGCGCTGCGGTACCGCTCACGGTCGTTCTCCTTCTGTGCTCTCTTGGGCGCACGTGCCGGGCCGCGCGCGCCGGGTTCGCCGTTGCCGCGCCGCCCCTCGCCACACACCCGCGCCACCCCGGTCGGGTGCCCCGCACGATACCGGCCGGGCTCACCCATGCGGGTGAGATGCCCGATCGGGTTACGGGTGCAGATCAGCCATTCTGCCGCGTTCCCACGGCACATGTCAGAGGTAACAAGGCCGGATCAGCGCGGGTATCGAAGGGTGTGATCCCTCCCGGCTCTTGGAGAAACGTATCTTCAGACCGGTGGCCGGGGCCGGTCACAGCCCGCTGTCATGCGCCATACGATCGGTCCGCCATGACAGCAGCAGCCAACCAGAGCGGTCGGCGGTCCACCTCGCGGCGCCTTGAGCGGGCCGGCATCCGGGACGTGGCGGCGGCCGCCGGAGTGTCGATCACCACGGTCTCGGACGCCCTCAACGGGAAGGGCCGTCTGCCCGACGAGACCAGAAGCAGGGTGCGCGAGGTCGCCGAGCGCCTGGGCTACCGCCCGTCCGCGGCCGCCCGCACCCTCCGCACCGGCCGCTCGGGCCTGATCGGCCTGACCGTCACCACCTACGGCGAGGAGCCGTTCACCTTCACCGAGTTCGCCTACTTCGCGGAGATGGCGCGGGCCGCCACCAGCGCGGCGCTCGGCCGCGGCTTCGCGCTGGTCGTGCTCCCCGCCTCGTCCCGGCACGACGTGTGGGGCAACATCGCGCTCGACGGCACGGTGGTCATCGACCCGCCCGACCAGGATCCGCTGGTCACCGAGCTGTACCGGTCCGGCGTGCCGGTGGTCAGCGACGGCAAGCCGGGCAACTGCCCGGTCACCGCCTGGGTGGACAACGACCACGAGGCCGCGGTGCTCGACATCCTGGAGCACCTCTCCGAGGCCGGCGCCCGCCGGATCGGCCTGCTCACCGGGACGAGCACCGACACCTACACCCGGCTCTCCACCGAGGCGTACCTCGGCTGGTGCCGGCGGGTGGGCCAGGAGCCGGTGTACGAGGCCTACCCCGCGCACGACCCGGCGGCGGGCGCCCTCGCGGCCGACCGGCTGCTCGCCCGGCCGGACCGGCCGGACGCGGTCTACGGCCTCTTCGACCCGAACGGCACCGATCTGCTGGCCGCCGCCCGCCGGTACGGCCTGCGCGTCCCGGACGACCTGCTGCTGGTCTGCTGCAGCGAGAGCGACGTGTACGCGGGCACCGAGCCGCCGATCACCACCCTCTCGCTCAAGCCCCGCAAGATCGGCACCACCGTGGTCAACCTGCTGATCGACGCGATCGAGGGAGTCGACTCCGGCTCCGGCGCGGCGGCCGGGCAGCGGGGGGAGGGCGCGCGGCTCTTCCCGCCGCGCTTCCGCACCGCCGGGACGGGCCCGCCGCCGGGCACCCTGATGCCCACCGAGCTGATCGTCCGGGCCTCCTCGCAACGGCGCAGCCCCCGGACGACGGTCAGCCCGCCGCGGTCCCCGGGCCAGGGGTAGGGCGTGCCCCGCCGATCCCGCCGGGGCCGGTCCGGCCGGCTCCGGCCGGCTCCGGCCCGAGGTCCAGACCATCCCAGACCGGGTCGGACCGGGCCGCCCGGTCCCGTCCGGTGACGCTCCGAAGGATTGGATGCCCACCAGGTGAGGACGGCGGGAGAGTGGTCTTCCTATGATGGTCGAATGACACCCGAGGACCGCTTCCCCGGGCCTGATCAGCCCCACTCAGGCCCCCGCCACCACCAGGACCTCGACGTGCTCCCGTACGGCTCCTACTACGAACCCTCCGAGCCGCCGACCGGCTACGGCTACGACGAGACCTACAGCGGCTACGGCGGCGCCCACTACCTCGAGCAGCACTGGCACGCCCCGATCCACCACGGTGCGCACCCGGCCGGCCACGACGCCACCGTGCAGCTCGGCACCCTGCACCAGGCCGGCCCCGAGCAGGCGGCGCCCGAGCCGCCGCAGGCGCCCGCCGCGGGCGGCGAGGACCCGCCGACCATCGAGCTCGGCCCGCCGCTCACCGAGCAGCCGGTGAACTTCCCGTACCCGCAGCCGGAGCCCGGCGAGGCCCCCGGCCCGCTGTACGTGATCGGCGACGTGCACGGCTACCTGGACGAGCTGCTCGCCGCCCTCCGCCACGCCTCCCTGATCGACGCCGACGGCCACTGGGCGGCCGGCCGCTCCCGGGTCTGGTTCCTCGGCGACTTCACCGACCGCGGCCCCGACGGCATCGGCGTGATCGACCTGGTCATGCAGCTCGCCGCGGAGGCCGCCGCGGCCGGCGGCTACTGCCGAGCCCTGATGGGCAATCACGAACTGCTCTTCCTCGGCGCTGCCAAGTACGGCGACGAGCCCGTCCAGTCGACCGCCGGAACCGCCTCCTTCCTCGCCGCCTGGCGTCTCAACGGCGGCCAGCAGCACGACCTGGACCGGCTGGAGTCGCACCACATCAGCTGGCTCTCCCGGCTGCCCGCGATGGCGCTGGAGGACGGCCACCTGCTGCTGCACTCCGACACCACTGCCTACCTCGAGTACGGCGAGTCGATCGCCGAGGTCAACGACGCCGTCCACAACGTGCTCGCCGACGAGGGCGCGGACGAGTGGTGGGACTGCTTCCGGCGCTTCACCAAGCGGTTCGCCTTCCGCGGCGAGAACGGCCCGGCCGCCGTCCACGAGCTGCTCGGCGCGTACGGCGGGTACCGCGTGGTGCACGGCCACAGCCCGATCCCGTACCTGACCGGCGCGGTGCACGCGGACGACGGCGCGCCGCCGCACGTCCCCGGCCCGTACATCTACGCGGACGAGCTGGCCGTCGCGATGGACGGCGGGGTCACCATGGACGGCCGCCTGCTGATCGCCCGGCTGCCGGTGAACTGAACGCGGGGCTGCACGGGCTGAACACCGCCGACCTTCCTGACGTTCCGTCGGGGTGGGCTGACGGAGCGTCGACGAACCGTCCGGAACGTCCACCGGGCGCACTGAAAATCCGGAAAGCGACTGTCTGAGCCTCGGTGGTCCCCCCTACCATCGAGGCACCACGCAGCCGCCCGCCCGTCACCGGGCCGCCGCGCCGCACCAGTCCACCGCCGTGAATCAGCGGAACGGGGTCCCCATGACCGACGCCCCGCACCTGCTCGCCGAGGACCGCCCGGACTACGAGCGCATCCTCGACGAAGCACTGCGCGACGGAACCATCCTCGAAGCCCTGCGCGAACCCGAACCCCACCTCAACACCGAGCAGCTGCGCACCAAGGCGATGCTCAACGCGGGAACGGTGGCCGCGGCCGCCGCCCCGGAGTACCGGCACTACCTCGGCCTGCGCGAGGACCTCAGACGCTCCGCCGCGCCCGGCGGCGAGCGCGGCGGCCTCGGCGGCGAACTCTCCGGCCGGCTGCGCTCCGACGAGGGGGCCGGCCTCTTCCCGGTGCTCACCGTCCTCGCCCCGGTGCTCTCCTGGTCCGCCGCCGCCCTGCTGCTCGCCATCGGCTACGCCCTGCGCGCCGCCCGGCCCGCCCTGCCGCTGGGCCGCAGCGTGGTCACCGCCGGCTGGGCCGCCATCGCCGTCGGCACCGCCGCCATGGCCGTCGGCATCGTCGGCCTGCTGCTCACCGCGCTGCGGGACAGCTCCGCGGGCCCGGCCGGGCAGGACCCGAACCTCGCCGCGGACGTCGCCGAGGCCCGCCGGGCCTGGCACACCGCGCTGCGCGAACGCGCCCTGCTCCCCTACCTGTACGACAACCTCGGCTCCGCGCCGGCGCTCTCCCCGCAGCCCACCGGCCGGCCGGTCCCGCCCGACCTGCTCAGCCCCGGCTACAGCCGGCCCGGGTACAGCAGCGCCGGATTCACCAGCCCGGGCGTCGAGGGGCTCACCGACCAGGAGGGGCGGGAACCCCGCACGGCCGAGTTCACCAGCCCCGGCTACACCCCGCCCGGCTTCACCGGGCCGGACGAGGTCTCCAGCTGAGCCGCGCCCGCCGGGCCGCCGCCGCGCCGCGCCCGGGTTCACCCGGACGGGCGGTCGGGCTGGGCCGAGCGGCGCAGATCACCGGTGGCACCGAGAACGGAACGGCCCCACCGGCCCATCATCCCCGGCATGAGGACCTCTCAGCGGGCCGTGCGAACCGCGACGGTGCTCGCCGCCACCCTGGTGATCACCGCATTCGTGCTGCCCACCGGCGGCGTGCGCAACGGCAGCCTGCGGTCGGCGGGCCGGGCGGTGCACCCGGAGCCGGAGTCCCGCTGCCCGGCCCTCGCCGTGGTGGGCCACCGCGGTGCGCCGAAGGCCGCCGCCGAGAACACCATGGCCGCCTTCCGGGCCGCCCTAGACGGCGGCGCGGACTGGTTGGAGACCGACGTGCAGACCACCCGGGACGGCGTCCCGGTGCTGATGCACGACGCCACCGTCGACCGGGTCACCGACGGCCGCGGCAGTGTCGGCGACCTGACGGCCGCACAGATCGCCGCCCTGCACGTCACCGTGGGCCCCGGACCGGCGCAGCCCGTCCCCACGCTGGACGAGCTGCTCCGGGAGATCGCCGGCACCGGCACCCGGCTGCTGATGGAGATCAAGGAGCAGCGCAGCCCGCAGGACGCGGCCCGGATCGCCCGGGCGGCCGCCGCGAGCGGGGCGGACGTGGTGCTGTACTCGTTCTTCCCGGCGATGCTGCGGGCGGCCCACGAGGCCGCACCGGAGCTGCCCGCCGTCCTGCTCCAGGGCGGCCTCCCGACCCTGGACCCGGGCGGGCTGCGGCTCGACGGCATCGCCCTGGACGAGCAGCTCGCCACCCCGGAGCGGATCGCCCGGGAGCACGCCGCGGGCCGCCAGGTCTACGTGTGGACGCTCGACCGGGAGAGCGCCTGGCGGACGGCGGCCGACCGGCACGCCGACGCGGTGATCACCGACATCCCGGCGGCCGCCCGCGGCTGGACCGACGCCAACTGCCCGCCGTTGCTCTGAGCGGCCCCGAGCGGACGGTGCCGACGGGCCGTCAGTGCAGGATGCCGGCCTGCCGGGCGGCGGTGAGCCAGGAGGGGAACTCGGAGAGCAGCCGGTCGTAGAGCTCGGGGTCGGAGATCGCGTCGATGTCGTCCACGGCGAAGAAGCCGACGTTGTCCACCCGGCGGCCCGGCAGGGTGTCGAACCGCTCCAGCACGCCGTAGTCGGCCCGGCCCAGGCCGACGAACTGCCAGAAGACCGGCTCCTCGACGGCCGCCCGGAGCTCCTGCTCGATGGCCGCGTTGCGGTAGACGCCGCCGTCCGAGAAGAACAGCACCAGGGTCGGCTCGGCGGCCGGGTGCGCGCGGACGAACGCGCGGACCTCGGCGATCACCTTCTGCTCCTCGTTCTGGATGCCGACGAACCGCATGTCGACCTGCCCGGGCAGCATGCCCGGACGCGGCCTCTTCGGCCGGCCGAAGAGGGTCAGCTCGCCCACCCGCACATGGCGCGGGATCCACTCCGGCAGCTCGGCGGCGTACAGGTCCGGGAGACGGGCCGGGTGGGTGGCGAAGGTCCACGCGGGCATCGGGCCGTCCTCGGACAGCTGGGCGGCAACCGCGGCCATCCGCTCGACCACCCCGGCCACCGTGCCGCGGCGGTACAGGCCGGACATCGACCCGGAGGCGTCCAGCACCAGCACCACCCGGGCCCGGACGCCGGCCGCGCCGTGCTTCTGCAGGCTGACCGCCACCTGCTGCTTGCGCAGCGAGAGCCGCTTGCGGATGTCCACCGGCAGCGCCTGCTCCTCCTCCGGCCCGGTTGCGGCGTCCGCCGGCTCGACTCGGGGAGGCTCGGGGCGCGGGGGCTCCGGTCGGACGGCGGGGGCGGGGGCTGGGGCTGGGGCTGGGGCGACCGGTTCGACGGCCCCGTAGTCGGCGGTGAGACCGGACCAGCCGGTGTCGTAGCCCTGGCCCACGGCGCGGAACTTCCACTGGACGGCCCTGCGGTAGAGCTCGCCGCCGACGATCGCGGTCTCCCGTCCGGCCTCGATCGGGAAGTGCGCCACGGCGGCACCGGTCCGGCTGTCCGTCAGCACTAGTTCCAGGGCGCGCAGTTGGCCGAGGGTGCCGCCGTCCTCGGCGGTGGCGCAGAGCAGGATCCGTTCGACCTCGGGGGCGAGCCCCGCGAGGTCCGCGTCGACCGTGCGCTCGCCGCTCCGCCGGACGCGGCCGGAGGGGTCGGCCTGGCGGGTGCCGCCGACCGTACCGCCCTCGCCGAGCACCCGGCCGTCGCCGCCGAGCAGAAGCGCCCAGATCCGGACGGCCGGTCCGCCCGGCGCGGGCGCCCAGGAGAATGCGGCCCGGACCTCCGGCGCCCCGACGGCCAGATTGGCGCCCTTGCCCAGCGAACTCGACGTCATCCCGCCAGTGTGCCAAGCGGGCCCGTCCGACGGCGTCCCGAAACCGACTTTCGCCGTGGACATTCCACGGAGAACAGCGCCGGATAGCACGCGGAATTACCCCTGTCCATCACGCTGCGGAATGGCTTGACTACGGATCCGGCGGGGCGATTGGATGGCGCGGTCGCCATCGGCGGAACATGCGCCGGCTGTCGGCACCGGACCGTTTCCGGCCGTTCCCGACCATTGCCAGCAGGCGGGCGCCGGCGCCCCGGACATCGGTCCGGAATTTCCGGCCGCAGCGGAGCGCGCGGCCGCGGACGGCGAATTGCCGGAACAGGAGAGACGTGAGCAGCGACCACGGCGAATTGCTCGCCGAAATACGCGCACTGCGCGACCGGGTGGCCGGTGTCACCGATCTGGCGTTGGCGGCCGTGGACGGCCTGCTGATCACTGCGGACGCCGAGGAGGGCCTCGACACCGAGAGCCTGGCCGCGCTGGCCGCAGCCTCACTCGGCCTGGCCCGGCGGGCCGGCCACGCCACCGGCAAGGGGCTGCTGCACCGGACGGTGGCGCAGTTCAGCCACGGCTACGTGGTCGTCCAGCCGATCGGGCGGCTCGGTCTGATGACCGTCCTCGGCGACGCGGAGCTCGACATCGACCACCTGCACGCCGAGTCGCAGGCCTCGGCCGAGAGGATCGACCTGCTGCTGACGGCGCCGCGCACCTGAAACACCCTCCAGGCGATGCGGGGGCGGTGGGCGGGCGGCGTGGCGGACGGGAAGCGGACGGATCCCGACCTGATCGCGCCGTACCGTGGTGCCCGCCGAGGAGGAAGGGCTCCCACCGGCCGCGAAGGAGTGTCATGGGCAACGAGGTCCCTCCGGTGCCCGCCGGCTACCGCACCGTCACCCCGTGGATCGTCGCGCGGGATGCCGCCGGGCTGATCGGCTTCCTGACCGAGGCGTTCGGGGCGACCGAGGTGGCCCGGGTGCTCGATCAGGACGGCACCGTCGGCCACGCCGAGGTCCTGATCGGCGACTCGGTGGTGATGCTCTTCGACGCCAAGGAGGAGTGGCCGGACACCCCGGCCTTCCTCCGGCTGTACGTGCCGGACGGCGACGCCGTGCACCGGCGCGCGGTGGCGGCCGGCGCCGAGTCGGTGACCGCGATGACGGAGCTCTTCTTCGGCGACCGGGTGGGCCGCGTCCGCGACCCGTGGGGCAACCTCTGGTGGATCCAGACGCACGTCATGGACGTACCGCCCGAGGAGATGGCCGCGGCCTCCCTGGAACCGGCGCAGCTCGCGGCGATGCGCCGGGTCCAGGACTCCCTCGACCGCGAACTGCGCAGCCGCAGGGAGCCCTGATCCCGGCGCCCCGGGGTCATTCGGCGGCAGGTCATTCGATGCCGGTCATTCGGCGGCGGGGCGGGAGGTGCCGGGCGCGGGCCGCCCGGTCGCCGGGCGGGTGCGGCCCTCGGTGAGCAGCATGACGCCGGACAGCAGGACGACGACGGCGGCCGAGACGTGGACGCCGATGGCGGTGGCGACGGTACCGCCGTGCGTGACCACCGCGAGCGCGTCACCCAGCGGGACGATCGCGTCGATGAGGATCACCCAGCCGAGCACCCGGCGCTGCCCGAGGCCGAGCAACAGGAACACGGTCCCCGCGAGGGCGAGGTCCCGGAAGCCCTTGACGACGTAGTAGCCGCTCGCGTTGCCCTGCGGCCAGGGGTCGATGCCGAAGCCGGGGGCGGCGCCGCCGGGGTTCAGCAGGAAGTTCAGTCCGAAGAACAGGACGGTGGCACCGGTCAGCGCGGCCAGTGCGGTGGCGATGTGACGCCTGGTCATGATTCCCCCTACGGATTTGTCCTAGCACTGCTAGATCTGAGAGCGATGCTAGACCTAGCGGCGCTTCAATGTCTAGCAGTGCTAGGATCCAGGGCATGCCAGCACAGCAGCGCCGGGAGCGCGAACGAGCGGAACGACACCGCCTGATCATCACCGCGGCCCGTGAACTCGCCGAGGCGGAAGGCTGGGGCGCGGTCACCACGCGCCGCCTCTCCGAGCGGGTCGAGTACAGCCAGCCGGTGCTCTACAGCCACTTCAAGGGCAAGGACGCGATCGTCGCCGCGGTCGCCGTCGAGGGCTTCGAGGAGTTGGCCGCCACCCTGCGCCGGGCCCGCACCGACAACCCGGACCGCCGCGCGGCCCTGGCCGCCCTCGCCGGGGCCTACCTGGAGTTCGCGCGGACCAGGCCGGCGGTCTACGCGGCGATGTTCGTGCGCGAGACCGACATCGAGTTCGGCACCGCGGCGACACCGGCCCCGCTGAAGGCGGCCTTCGGCGAGTTCTTCGCCGCGGTCGAACCTCTGGCCGCCGCCCGCGGCGCCGACCCCGAGACCCTCACCGAACTGTTCTGGAGCGCCCTCCACGGCCTCGCCACCCTCACCGAGGGCAGCCGGCTCCGCCCCCACGCCCACCAGGCCCGGGTCGACCTCCTCATCGGCCTGACCGCCGACGGCACCTGAGCCGCCGCCGTCAGCCGAGCAGGAG
This sequence comes from Kitasatospora sp. NPDC085879, assembly GCF_040686255.1. Classification (NCBI taxonomy): domain Bacteria; kingdom Bacillati; phylum Actinomycetota; class Actinomycetes; order Kitasatosporales; family Streptomycetaceae; genus Kitasatospora; species Kitasatospora sp. NPDC085879. The sequence continues at coordinate 58,595 of NZ_JBFBJZ010000046.1, forward strand.
TTCTGCTGCCGGGGTGTGGTTTCCGGTCACAGAGGCTCCGGCCATCGCCGACGCGGCCGAGTCCGGGTCGGTGCCGGGCGGCACGACCAGCAGCAGGAAGTGGTCCTGGAAGCCCCGCGTGACGCTGATCGTCGCGTCGCTGCCGGTGAACCAGTTGATTCTGATCGTCAGGCCGTTCACCAGGACGGACCGGGGCACTCCGTCCCAGGCCGATGTGTCGAGGCCGACCCGGACGATGCGTCCGAAGTGGGCGCCGAGCGCGGTGACCAGGTCCGGCAGCTCGGCGAGGATGTGGTTCGTGCGGGGCCACCAGGCGCCGTCGAAGACGCCCTCCCGCGTCATGGTCGGCTCCAGAAGCAGGCGTGGCAGCGACGGGACTCCGGGCACCGACCACGGCCCCGAAGCGGAAGCGGGAGGAAGAGGGATCGGCATCACGAGGGGCCGCCCGTCCGGTCCGGAAGGGACCAATTCATGACCCAGGGCGACGCCGACGCTGGTGCCGGTATGCGGAATGTCCTCGGTTACCTCCACGGTACTCCGCCACGGCCCCGCCCGGGCCGCCTCAGGAGTAGGATCCCAGGCATCCAGGGCATCCCGCACTCCGGTACCGTTCCGGCCTCGTTCTGGGTGAAGACAGCCCGGCAGTCCCCGGCCTGCGGCCGGAGGCGGGAAGCGGTGAGAACCGTGACCACTCACTCCCTCGAGGCGGCACCGCGCGGCCACGGCCTCACCGTCGCCGACGCCATGGATCCCTGCGACTACCACATCTCCGACGACAGCACCGTCGACCAGGCCGTCGACATCCTCCGCAGCGCCCATGTCGAGTACCTGCTCGTCCGCGACCACAACGGCCGGTGCGAGGGACTCGTCACCCGCGCCGGACTCCACCCGTTCCTGACCCGCTCGTGGTACACCGAGCGGACCGCGATCAGCGCCGTCGCGCACCAGCGCGGCCCGTTCGCCTGGCCGACCCTGGGTCTGGCCCTGGCCGCGATCGCGATGCGCGTCAGGCGGCTGACGGTCTGGCCCGTCGTCGACGAAGCCGGCTACATCCTCGGCGTGCTCACGGCAGAGCGCGCCACCCACCTCCTCGCAGTCACGCCCACATGAACAGACGTGCCCTGCCGTAGCGCTGCCCGGGAAGCCCCCTCCACTTCCCGGGGCAGCGCGGTTCTCGGGGGCGTCAGTCGGCCAGCGGGAGGTAGACCCGGTTGCCCTGGGCGGCGAATTCGGCGGACTTCTCGGCCATGCCGGCCAGGGCCTCGGTGTCGTAGCCGGACTCGACGGCCGTCGGTCCGTCGCCGTGTTCGTCGCGGATCTTCTGACTGATCTTCATCGAGCAGAGATTCGGCACGAACCCAGCACGTTCCCCGGTACCCGACGTGCCGACGGCCAACGTCCGCCAGATTCCGATACCCACCAGCCCGCCGAGTGCCGCACCTTCCTCGGCGTCACCCTCTGCTCTCGGAGGACCCGCTGATGGAAGTCCACGAAAGAGGAACCCCAGCCGACGCACGGCTGGGGTTCCTCTATGCGGAGTACCGGTCAACAGGTCGAGTCGGGCCCGTTCCTACGTGCCGGCAGGCTGCACCCGATCGTGATCACCGCGGACCGGGGGTCAGCGCTGCAGGGTGAGGACGCCGGGCCGGTACGGCAGTCGGTCGTAGGGTCCGGTCGCGGTGGGGGACTTGCCCTGGTAGAGGAACTGCAGGTTGCAGGGGTCGATGGTCATGGTCTGGTCGGGGTTGTTGCGGACCAGGTCGCCGTGGCTGATGTCGTTGGTCCAGGTGGCGCCGCTGTTGGCCTTGCCCGCGAAGGGGTTGCTCTCGGTGGCGGCCTGCGGGGTCCACGAACCGCTGAGGCTGGTGGCGGTGAAGGAGCGGAAGTAGCGCCCGTTCGCACCCTGCGCCTCAACGATCATGAGGTACTGGTTCTGATCCTTGACCTTGTAGACCTGCGGCGCCTCGAACAGGTTGTTCACCGTGTCGCTCATGACGGTGGTGTACGACGAGCCGAAGTTGCCCGGGAAGTTCCCGATCGGCATGCTCGCCCGGTAGATGCTGCCGTTGTCGCCGGCGAAGAACAGGTACATGTTCTGGCCGTCGGCGATCAGGGTCTGGTCGATCGGGCCGGTGCTGGACTTGGGGATGCTGCCGGTGAACAGCGGCTGCGGCGCGGACCAGCCGTTGGGGTTGGTCGGGTCGCTCGACGTGCGATAGATGAACGGCCACTGCCCCCACTGGTACGCCAGCACCCAGATCTTCTTGGGCGCGAAGTAGAACAGCGTGGGCGCCACCGCGGCCTGGCCCATCCCGCTCTGCCCGGCCGACGCCATGTCCGACCAGTTCGTGAACGG
>NZ_JBFBJZ010000047.1:0-60831 GCF_040686255.1 Kitasatospora sp. NPDC085879
CGGCTCGATCAAGCTCGACGAGGCCGCGAGCGCCCACCTCACCCTCCTCGCCGGCGACATCGCCGTCGGCCGCCTCACCGGCCCCGCCGAGATCAGCACCACCAAGGGCGACATCCGGATCACCGAGGCCGTCCGCGGCGCGGTGACCCTGCGCACCGAGGCCGGCGGGATCGAGGTCGGCGCCGCCCGCGGCGTCTCCGCCTCGCTGGATGCCGGCACCGCCTACGGCCGGATCCACAACGCGCTGCAGAACGCCGACGGTGCCGCCGCGGCCCTGACCGTCCGCGCCACCACCGCCTACGGCGACATCACCGCCCGCAGCCTCTGACCGTCGAGGTGCACGGCCCGCGCAACCCCGTCCCACCGGCGGGCGGCGTACACCGACATCCCGTCGGATACGCCGCCCCGTCCGCGTGTCAGGCCCGCGCGACCGCGAGCCTGCTACTCGAAGCGCGTGGTGTCGCCGGCCCCGTGCCGGACGATCTCCGCCTCGCCGCTGGAGAAGTCGACGACCGTCGTGGGTTCGGTCCCGCAGTCGCCGGAGTCGACGACGGCGTCCAGTGCGTGATCGAGCCGCTCCTTGATCTCCCAGCCCTGCGTCATCGGCTCGTCCTCGCCGGGGAGCAGGAGCGTGCTGGAGACCAGCGGTTCGCCGAGTTCGGCGAGCAGCGCGCGGGTGACGGTGTGGTCGGGGATCCGGACGCCCACGGTCTTCTTCTTGGGGTGCATCAGGCGGCGCGGCACCTCCTTGGTGGCGGGCAGGATGAAGGTGTAGCTGCCCGGCGTCGCCGCCTTGACGGCCCGGAAGACGTCATTGTCGATGTGGACGAACTGCCCCAGCTGCGCGAAGTTCTCGCAGACCAGGGTGAAGTGGTGGCGGTCGTCGAGTCGCCGGATCGACCGGATCCGCTCGATTCCGTCGTGGTTGCCCATGCGGCAGCCGAGCGCGAAGCAGGAGTCGGTCGGGTACGCGATGAGGGCACCGGCCCGGAGGCTGTCGGCCACGGTGGCAATGGTGCGCGACTGGGGGGTCTGCGGGTGCACGTCGAAGTACTTCGCCATTGCCCGACCTTACGGGATCAGCCCGGCCACGGGTATCGCCACGACCCCGGACACGCACACGAACACCGCTCGCGGCGTGATCGCACGCCCCCCACGCCCGTCCGCTGCCGGAAGCGGGGCGCGGCCGTGGACTACCGTCGAGGCGGTGGGGGCAGTGTGCAACCGGTCGGGAGGGGTTCGGGGATGGACTGGGAACTGATCGTCCGGCACGAGGAGTACGCGCCGATCGGACTGGACGGCGGGCGGTCCGAGGTGAGGCTGGTGCCGTCGGGGCCGGGGTGGCCGCGGCACGGGGTGGTGCTGCGCTTGGTGATGCCCTTGGCCCGCCCGGTGGTGCGGGTCCGGCTGGTGCAGGAAACCGCGGACGGGACAGTGGCAGGCCGCGACCTCGAACCGGTCGTGCGCGCCGCGCGGCAGTACGTCCACGAGTACCCGGTGGAGCCCGTGGACGGCGCTCGCGGAGCGCGGTACGAGGTGGACTGGCAGGTGCGGCGCGCAGAAGGTGAAGCCGACGAGTCGGGCTCGGCGCAGCTGCTGACCCGGATCCACCTGGTCGCGCCCGATCCGGACCACGGCGACCAGGTGCTCGCCTCGCGGATGCTGAGCCTAGCCTGGTGCGACCCGCACGACCCGCCCATGCTCGATCTCCTGCTGCAGCAGGCCGTCGACGGCGGCACCCTCCCCACCCCGGCCGCCGCCGCACTGGCGGAACTGGCCCTGGTGAACCGGGAGTCGGTGCCCGCCTGCTTCGCCTGCGCCCTGCGCTGGGAGTTGCGGCTGCTGTCCGCCGCCGACCGGGCCTGGGAGGCGGCGCAGCACTACGGCCTCAACGGCATCGCCCGGCTGATGACCGCCCTGAACACCACCGCGGACGGCCGCACCTACCGCCGTCCCTGCGACTGCCGGCGACAGAACCCCGGCACCGGCGGCCGGCTCACGGAGACACCCGAGGACGAGCTGCGCCGCGACCTGAGTGCCGCCCGCGCCCGCTACCTCGCCCGCCGCGAGGCGTTCCCCGCCGGGTGAGGCCGAGCCGCTGTCGAGAGGTCGGCCCCCGAAAGCGCCTACTCCTGCCCCTCGGACGGAAGTTCGGTCCTCGGACCCACCGCTCGTGCGGTGTGGAACTCGGTCCAGGCGCGGGCGGAGAGCCGGAACGACAGGCCGCCGTCCACGTCGGAGAACGGCTTGGGCATCTCCGCCAGGGTGCCGTCCGACATGAGGGCCCCGATGACGGCGCCGCGCCACGTCGGCATGCCGACGTACGGCTGGCGGCCGAGGAATTCGCCGAGGTCGACCCACTCCCCGGGCACGCTCGCCCGTTCCAGGAGTTCGGCGCGCAGCCCGTCGGCGAACGCCCGGATCTCCTCGGGCGTGAAGTGCCGGCCGTGTTTGCCACGGGCCCGGATGTACAGCCCGAGCGGGACGCCGATCACCGCACCGATCACCAGCGCCACCGCGAGTTCGGCCCCGCCCATGGTTCCCCCCGGTTCCCCCAAGCCCTGCAGGCCGCCACAGCGTACCGGGCGGACGCGGGGACATCCTCGACCTGGCCGTCGTGCTCGCCGCGGAGTACGGCCTCGCGGTCCGGGTCTGGCTCGAGGCGGGGAGACAGGCGATGCGGCGGCGCGGGCTCCCGGTCGTCGACAACGACTTCCTGGACAGCTTCGCCCTCGACACCGAAGGCAAGGCGGCCCGCTACGCGCAGCTGCTGCGCGGTCTGCCGGCCGGGCTCAACGAGTGGGCGGTGCACCCGAGTCTGGGCGGCGAGGAGTCGCGATTCGTCGACAGCGGCTGGCTCGTGCGCCGGACGGACCACGCGTTCCTGACGTCGGCGTACGCCCGTGACCTCCTGCGGCAGGAGGACATCCGCGTGATCGACTACCGAACGATCCAGCAGGTCTGGTCCCGGCGCGCGCGCCTGCCCGGCGCGGTGGAGGGAGGTACCGGTGGGTGTCAGGCAGGAGGGGCGGCCAGGGTGTCGGACTGGCCGGCCCTGCGGAGGGAGTCGGCCACGAAGCCCGAGGCCTTGAGCTCCTCGACCACCGCGTGCAGGAAACGGACGCTCTCCGGGCGGCGGGTCCGGGTGGTGCCGACCGCCTGGCGGATCTCCATGAAGCGTTCGCCGATCAGCCGCAGGCCCGGGTCCGCCGCCACGTACGCGGTCATCGGCTGGCGGATGCCGGCCGCGACCTCCAGGGCCTGGTCGCGGAACACCTCGGTGCCCTCCACGCCGCGTACGACGCTGGCGTGCCGCAATGTCCGGCTCAGGTAGAGGTCGTAGGCGGAGCCCTGCTTGACCCCGATCCGGACGCCCGCACGGTCGACGTCGGCGACCGTGGAGAGGACGGAGTCGCGGGGCACCGCGAAGACCCCCTCGATCACCACGTACGGCTCGGTGAAGGCGACATCGGCCTTGCGGGCGGGTTCGACGGCGAGGAAGCACAGGTCGGCCCGGCCCTCGGCCATCGCCTCGTAGGACTTGCGGGCCGCGTCGAAGCACCGGTACTCCACCGGGACGCCGAGGCGTGCGGCGAACTCCCGGGCGAGGTCCACCGTGACACCCGACGGCGCGTCAGGGGTGCCCTGGGCCAGGACCGGGTTGCCGAGGTTCACGGCCGCGCGCAGCACACCGGTGGGCGCCAGGTCCTGCACCAGATCCGAATCGACGATCACGCAGCGGAGCCTACCCCGACGCACCCCCGCCCTCGCCCTCCGGTGCACACCGGGGGCCGACCGGTCCACTTGTTCCGGATTGGCCCTTTCAGCGCCGGTCCCGGCGTCGTTACCGTCCCGGGCATGCGCCTTTACGTCGTCGATGCCTTCACCGATCGCCCCTTCCGCGGGAACCCGGCCGCGGTGTGCCTCCTGCCCGAAGGTCCGTGGCCGGACACCGCGTGGATGCAGCAGGTCGCCGCCGAGACCAACCATCCCGAGACCGCCTTCGCGCTCCCGCTGCCCGCCCCGGCCGAGGCCGAGGCCGACTGGGCGATCCGGTGGTTCACCCCGACCGTCGAGGCCGGCCTGTGCGGACACGCCACACTCGCCACGGCACACGCGCTGCGCGCCGAGCGGGGCCTGGTCGGAGCCGTCCGCTTCCTGAGCCGGCAGCACGGCGTGCTCGTCAGCCACGCCGACGCGGAGGGCGGCATCACGCTCGACTTCCCGGCGGCCCCCACCCTTGCGGCGCCCGTGCCGGACGGGCTCGTCCCGGCGCTGGGGGCCGTCCCGGACGCCGTCTTCCGCACCGACGGCGTCGGCGACCTGCTCGCCGTCCTTCCCGACGAGGCCGCGGTCCGCGCCCTGGCGCCCGACCTCGACGCCGTGGCCGACCTGACGGAACGCGAGGGACTGCGCGGCGTCATCGTCACGGCCCCCGCCGCCCCCGCCGGCGCGGGCCACGACTTCGTCTCCCGCTTCTTCGCACCGGCCAGAGGCATTCCCGAGGACCCGGTCACCGGCAGCGCCCACATCGCGCTCGCCCCGTACTGGTCGGCCCGGCTCGGCCGCGACGAACTCCTGGGCCTCCAGGTGTCCCCGCGCACCGGCCTGGTGCGCACCGCCCTGCGCGGCGACCGCGTCCACCTCACGGGGGACGCCGTCACGGTGCTGACCGGCACCCTGCACGTCTGAGGCGGCAGCCGACGCCGCCGTTCACGCGGCTCACCTCTATCGGACGGACCAGACGGACATCGCCAAGGTCGAGGTCTGCGACGTCGAACTCAGCGAGGAGGAACTCTCCGACCTCCGGGCAGCGCCGGAGAAGTTCCTGCGGGACCTCTTCGAGCGTGAGAGGCACAAGGTGAACAGCCTGGTCCTCGACACGCGCCTGGGCAACGGGGAGTGCGGCTGCGGCGTGCGGCTACTGCACTCGCGCGCCGACGACTGGACGAGGTCCGCACACTACGTCCAGTGCGTGCCGTGCAAGTGACGCCGCCGGTCGGCCTCTACGGCCGGGCGTCGGCGCGTCCCCGCACACGGGTGGAGAGCGCCTGACCCAGCGCGAGCACGCTGAGGCCGAAGATCACGACGCCCAACGGGACATGGAGCGCAGGCCGGTGGGCGATGCCCAGCACCACCTGCACCGAGGCGAGCACGAGGAAGCCGGTCGAGTACAGGATCGGGCGGGGTGACCCGCCGCCCGGCCGCCACGCCACGACCGCGGCGAGCACGTACAGCATCGACGCCCCGTACATCACGCGCGCCCCGGCACTGTGCAGGACCTCGCCGTAGGACGTGGACAGCAACAGCCCTGCGGTGACGGCCTGAAAGAGGATCGTCAGGGTCTGCAGGGCGATCGCGACCTGCAGAAAGGTGACGCCTCGGCGTCCTGCTGTCGTCTGTACGGCCATGGTGCGCTCCCTTCGTCCGCCGCCCGGCGGCGACGCGGTGTCGGTTGTTCCCCTGTCCGACGACGCAGGCCGGCGAAATGTGAGACGGCGCGCCCGAATCGGATTCCCGCCGGACCACCCGGGTGACGGGCTGTCACTCCCGACTGGCAGCATCGCCGGTATGGATCACCGAACCACCCCGATCAGGACGACCGCGAGCACGGCCGAGGCCGCCGGGATCGTGCGGCTGCTGCACGACACCCGGTGGGGCTGGCACCGCGAGGACGTCGACGCGCTGCTGGCGGCCCACCCGGAGTGGAAGCTCCACCGCGACCTGCCGGACACGCTGGCGATCGGCCTGGTGCCGGGCCGCGGCCACCTCGGCCCCGAGCTGATCTTCACCCCGCGGGAGAACAAGGCGAAGGTCTACCGCAAGGCCGAGGTCGCGCTCGCCTTCCACGGCGGCGCCCCCGAGGCCGACGTACGGCGGATGCGCGCCGAACTGGTCGAGGCCCTGTCCGTGGTTGGCGAGCCGGTCGCCCACCGCATCTCCGAGCACGGCACCGGTCTTCGATGGCGGCAGGACGGCCGGGTACTGCTGCTGCACGGCGGCGACGCACGGACCTGGCTCGCCGTACGGCCCGCGGTCGTCGGCAGCACCGTCGACCAGCGCCTGCTCGACGCGGTCACGGCTCTCGCCCCGCTGCTCCACGACAACCCCACCGGGACCTTCGACGAGGAGGCGCTGGAGAAGCTCGCCGCCGAGCAGCCGCACTGGGAGCTCGGCGGCCGGCAGGGAACGGCCGGCCGATCGATCACCGTCGGGCCGGGCGGTGCGGAGCTGTCGCTGCTCCGCAACGGCGCCGGGTACCACCACATCCGGCTGTTCGACCACCCCGAGGGCGGCACCCCGGCGGACCGTCCGGCCGTCTTCGGCGAGCTGCTGGCGGCCGTCTGCGCGGTCCTCGGCGAGCCCACCACCCTCGGCGGCGGCCCGAGCGGGCCGGACGTCCGCTGGCGCAGCACCGGCCGCGTCCTCCGGCTGCGCGGCACCCGGCGCCGGGTGGTGCTGGAGAGCGAGCCGACCGAGGAGCTGGAGCAGGAGGAGTACGGCACCTTCGAATGGGGCGGCCCGTCCTCCGACGGCTCGTCGGACTTCCCCCTCCTGCCGTACACCTGGCAGCTGCACCGCGGCGGCCCGGGCGAGGAGGCGGTGGTGCTGCCGGGCGGCCGGCTCGCGCTCACCGTTCCGCACCTGCGGGAGGGTCTGGAGGTCCTGCTGGCCGCCTGGGCCGAGCAGCTGCCCGTCCAGGTGCCGGGCGAGCGCGCCCAGTTCAAGATCGTCAATCGGCGGGACCGCAAGCGGACCCTCGCGGTCTCCCTGGAGCCCTCCGGGGCCCTCCACCTCATCGTCCCCGACCGGGCGGGCGACCCCGCCGAGGGCGAAAGGGCGATGACGGCGGCCGGCTGGAAGCGCCACGGCAAGCGCTGGCGCGCGGTCTACCCGCACCCGGACGGGCAGGCGGCCGCCGCCGCGGCCGAGCTGATCACCGCGGAGCTGGTCGCCCGCGGCGTCACCGACCCGTCCCGCGACCTCGGTGCCAAGGACGTCCGCTGCGGCACGTCGAGCCTGCCCGCCCGGGGGTTCTTCCAGGTCACCGGCCTCGGCATCGAACGCTGCTGAGGCCGGTGACCCCGGCGGCACGGCTCACGGCCCGGGGAGCTCCGCCAGCCTGCGGACGAACGTGGCCCGCTCCGGTTCGTTGCCGACCAGGTCGAGCGCGGCACGGTAGGCGGCGGCCGCCTCGGCGGTCCGGCCGAGCCGCCTCAGCAGGTCGGCCCGCGCCGCGGGCAGCAGGTGGTAGCCGCGCAGCTCCCGGGCCCCCGCCAGGCCGTCCAGCAGGACGAGGCCGGCCTCCGGCCCGTCCCGCATCGCGACGGCGATCGCCCGGTTCAGCGTGACGAGCGGGGACGGCTCGATCCGGTGCAGCACGTCGTACAGCGCGACGATCTGCGGCCAGTCGGTGGCGCCGAAGTCGGCCGCCTCGTCGTGCAGCGCCGCGATCGCCGCCTGCACGGCGTACGGCCCGACACCGGGGCCGGTCAGCGCCGGAACGAGCAGCCGCTGCCCCTCGGCGACCAGGCCGGCGTCCCACCGGGCACGGTCCTGGTCCTCCAGGAGCACCTGGCCTCCCGCCGCGTCCGTCCTGGCGGCGCGCCGGGCGTCGGCGAGGAGCAGCAGCGCGAGCAGGCCCGCCACCTCCCGTTCGCCGGGCAGCAGCCGGTGCAGGATCCGGGCGAGCCGGACCGCCTCGTCGGCGAGGTCGGGACGCAGCAGGTCGCTGCCGGCGCTGGCCGCGTGGCCCTCGGTGAAGACCAGGTAGACGACCCGGAGCACGCTGGGCAGCCGCGCGGGCAGCTCGTCCGGCGCCGGGGTGCGGAACGGGATGCGCGCGCTGCGGATCTTGTGCTTCGCGCGGACGATGCGCTGCGCCATCGTCGCGGTGGGTACCAGGAAGGCCCGGGCGACCTCGGGGGTGGTCAGCCCCGCGAGGTAGCGCAGCGTCAGAGCGGTGTGCGCCTGCGGCGACAGCGCCGGGTGGCAGCAGGTGAAGAACAACTGGAGCCGCTCGTCCGGGATGTCGTCGAAACCGGGCTCGTCGGCGGCCGCGGCCGCCGCCCGGTCGTGCTCCACCTGCAGCACCGCCAGCCGCTCGGCGAACGCGCGGTCGCGCCGGATCCGGTCGATGGCCCTGCGCCGCGCCGTGGTGAGCAGCCATGCCAGCGGCCGGTCCGGCACGCCGTCGACCGGCCACCGCTGCAGCGCGGCCTCGATCGCGTCGGAGGCGGTCTCCTCGGCGAGGTCGAGATCGCCGAAACCTGGCCGCGAGCAGGGCGAGCAGCCGGCTCCGGTCCTCGCGGAACACCGCCTCGACGGAGCGGGCCGCCCGCTGCTCGTTCACCGTTGATCTCCCAGGATGCTCCGGCCTCTAGACCGGGGAGGAATGGGTCCTTGGCTCGGAGCTGCGAAGCGGCGGAGTGATCTCCGGAGGTTCTGACGTGAGCCGTTGTCAGTGCTTCCCGGTAGGTTCATCCCGTGTATCTCCGATACTCCTGCCGCATCTATCCGACGGCGGGTCAGCGCGCTGCGCTGTCCCGGACGTTCGGGTGCGCGCGCGTGGTGTACAACGACGCCTTGGCAGCGCGGAAGGCAGCCCGCAAGGGCGGTCTTCCCTACCCCAAGTTCACGGACTTGCAGAAGTCCGTGATCACGGAGGCAAAGAAGACCACCGAGCGGTCCTGGCTCGCCTCGGTGGGTGTGGACCCGCTGATCCAGTCCCTCCGTGACCTGGACACGGCCTACCGGAACTTCTTCGACTCGGTGTCCGGCAAACGCGTCGGACGGCCGGTCGGGCTTCCCCGGTTCAAGTCGAAGCACGATGCCCGTCAGTCTCTTCGGTTCACCCGCAACGGCTTCCGGGTCCGGTCCAGCGGGAAGCTGAACCTGGCGAAGATCGGCGACGTACGGGTGAAGTGGTCCCGGACGTTGCCGGCCGACCCGTCGTCCGTGACGATCGTGCTGGACCCGTCCGGCCGGTACCACGCCAGCTTCGTCGTGGACGTCGAACCGGTCCACCTGCCCGAGCTGTACACCGAGATTGGTATCGACCTCGGTCTGACCACCTACGCCGTCCTCTCGGACGGAAGCGTGATCGACAACCCGCGCTTTCTTCGCAAGGCGGAGAAGCGGCTCAAGGCCGCACAGCAGGAACTGTCCCGCAAGGCCAAGGGTTCGAAGAACCGGGCGAAGGCTCGTAGGAAGGTCGCCAGGGCGCATGCCAAGGTGGCCGACACCCGCATGGACTGGCTGCACAAGCAGACGACCAGGATCATCCGCGAGAACCAAGCGGTGTACCTGGAGGACTTGAACGTCCGCGGCCTTGGCCGCGGACGCCTGGCCAAGTCCGTGCACGACGCCGGATGGGCGACCTTCCGGCGACTGCTCGAAGAGAAAGCATTCCGCTACGGGCGCGCAATCGGCATCGTGCACCGCGCGTTTCCCTCCTCCCAGCTGTGCTCGGAGTGCGGACACCACGACGGACCCAAGCCCCTCGCCGTCCGCGCGTGGGCCTGTGGTGCTTGTGGCGTGCTGCATGACCGTGACCTCAACGCTGCTCGAAACATCCTGGCCGCCGGGCAGGCGGACAGGCTAAACGCCTCTGGAGGGCCGGCAAGTCCTGGCGTGGCAATCCCACGCCAGGCACGGCCCGTTGAACGGGGAACCCACCTCGGCGACCTGCGACGCACGGGGGCCCGTGCCACAGGCGCGGGAGGAATCCCCGTCCCTTAGGGCGGGGAGGATGTCAAGGTGAGCTCCTCGTTGCGTCGGTCTGCCTTGTGCAGCTATGACGAACGGCCGGAGCGGGAATCGACAGCCCGGCCCGAGATTTTCGGTCGCGACGCGGGCGGCCGGTCAGTGGAGGACGTCGAACACCTGCTTCTGCAGGCCGTTGGCGTAGACCTCGTGCTCGACGAGCTTCAGCTTCCGGGTGTCCACGTCCGCGGTGCTGAACAGGCGCTTGCCGGCGCCGAGCAGCAGCGGGTAGACGAGCAGGTGGTAGCGGTCGATCAGGCCCGCGTCCGAGAGGCCGTGGTTCAGCGTGGCGCTGCCGTGGACGATGATCGGGCCTCCCTCGGTCCGCTTGAGCGCGGCGACCTCGTCGAGCGAGCGCAGGATCCGGGTCTCGCCCCAGTTCGAGACGAGCCGGTCGTCGGTGAGCGTGGTGGAGACGACGTACTTCGGCATCGTCCTGTACCGGGCGAACTCCGCCATGTCCGGCCACACGGGGCTGAAGGCCTCGTAGCTGACCCGGCCCATGAGGATCGCGGCGGACTCCCGCTGCTCGCGCTCCTTGATCTCGAAGGCCTCGGGGAGGAACTCGACGTCCTTGAAGGTCCACCCGGAGTTCCGGTATCCGGGCTCGCCGCCCGGTGCCTCCACGACGCCGTCGAGGGACATGAAAGCGGTGCTGATGAGGGTACGCATCGAAGGTTCCTTGCTGTCTCGTGTCGTGAGGGTCAGTGGGTGCGGGGAGGGGTGGTCAGCCGAGGAGTCCGGTCAGCCACTGCTGCCAGGCGTCCTCGGCTCCTGCCGTGTCCGCCCCGAAGAGGTGGTGGAACATCAGCGCGATGCCGGGGCCGTGGTGGAAGGTGTAGAGCCCGTCGGCGGTGCGGACCGCGAAGCGCTCGTCGTCAGCCCACACCACCTCGCCGTCCAGCGCCGGCAGGCCCGCCGGCTCGGCGTGCACCCGCGCGCCGATGCTCACCGGGGCGGGGAGCGACAGCCCGCGGGCGAGCGCCGTCCGGGCGTCCTGCGCCGACCGGTCGCCCGTCGGCAGTGCGGCGAAGACCGGGACGGCGGTGCGTCCGGGGAAGTGGGCCAGGTACTGCTGCAGCGTGTGGAGGTGGAAGGGCCAGCCGCGGCGCAGCGCGTCGTACTCGTCCTGCCAGTCGTCGCCCAGCATGCCGCTGTGGACGACGCGGAGGACGGTGCTGCCGCCGTCGCGACCCTCGATGAGGTACTCGAAGGCCATGAACCGGCCGTCCTCGGCGGTGGCCGTGCGGGTGGCGAGACGCTTGCCGGGCTCGTAGGCGGTGATCAGTGCCTCCTCGCGGTGGCCGCCGGTCTCCATGGCGGCGATGCCGCCCTCGTGTCCCTCCACCTCGTTGCGGCCCATGAACCAGGAGTCGATCCCCGGTCCGGTGGCGATCGCCTCCCAGACCTGCTCCGGACTCGCCGGCAGCGTCGTCTCCAGCCCGATCTCGAACGGGTGCGTCATCGTCAGTTCTCCTGTTCCGCTTCGGGATCGCTTGCCTGTGTGTGCCCGGGGCCGGCGGCCGTGGCGGGGATCTGGTGCAGCCCCACGACCACCCGGTGGGTGCGGCCCTGCGGGGCGGCCTCGTCGTGGTAGCGGCCGACGAGGGCGGCCACGGCCTGGGCCAACTCCTCGGTGAAGGCCGCCCGGTCGGCCGCGGAGGCGAACCGCACCTCGGCGTCGATGCCGAAGGTGGCGACCCGCCGCCCGGCCCGTGCGGCGCCGGTCAGCAGCGACCCGACCTCCTGCACCAGTCGTGACCCCAGGGCCAGCAGCCAGCGGGCGGAGAGCTGGTCGGGGGAGCGGGACGGGTCCGGGCTCAGGGCGGCCAGCACGTTCGGGGAGATCACGTAGGAGGCGGCCGTCGCGCGGTAGACGCGCTCGGTGACGTTGCCCTTGCGCCGCTCCTCGGCGAGCTCGACCAGCCCGTGACGCTCCAGCTCCTTCAGGTGGTAGTTGACCTTCTGCCGGGGCAGCCCCAGGCGGCCGGCCAGCATGGCGGCCGAGCCGGGCTCGGCCAGGGCGGCGAGGATCCCGGCCCGGATCGGGTCCAGTGACGCCTCGGCCGCGGCGGGTTCTTCGATCACAGCGACGTCCAGCACCACTCCAGGATCCGTCCGACAAAAAAATTTGTCAAGACAATCGGAGTTGTCGGTGTCGAAGGCGGAGCGCTCTGCCTCGGGCCTGGAGAAGCGGATAGGTCATCCGCATGTGCTACCGTCGGACACTCAAGCGGATGACCTATCCGATTACCTGATTGGGGTGGATGAGCCGTGACGAAGACGGCTGTGGTGACGGCCGGAACGGCCGGGATCGGCCTGGAGACCGCGCTGGGGCTGGCCGCCGCGGGATACGCGGTCACCGTGGTCGGGCGCAGCCCCGACCGGGGTGCCAGGGCGGTCGAGCGGATCAACGCGGTCAACCCGGCGCTTTCAGGGAGGTTCCTGGCCGCCGACCTCGCCTCCCTCGACGAGGTGCGCGCGCTCGCCGACCGGATCGCCTCCGATCACGCCGCCTCCGGCGAGCCGCTGACCGTCCTGGTCAACAACGTCGGGGCGATGTTCGCGGAGCGACAGGACGTGGGCGGCGTCGAGGCGTCGTTCGTCGTCAACCACCTGTCGCCGTACCTGCTGACCGAACTCCTGCTGCCCGCGCTGACGGCCGCCGCACCGAGCAGGATCGTGAACGTCACCTCGGGCGCCGTCGGGCTCGCGAAGCGTGCGTTCGACACCGTCGAACCGCCCGGCGGCTACTACGGCTTCCACTGGTACGGTCGCGCCAAGCTGGCGAACCTCGCCTACGCGCTGGACCTGGCCGCGCGACTCGACGGCACGGGCGTATCGGTCTTCGCCGCCGACCCCGGAGGCGCCGCAACCGACATGACCAACGGCACCATGGCCGACCCGAGGATCGTCTCGCCCGCCCTGCGGCTGCTCTGGCCGCTGGTGCGCCGCAGGTTCGAACGGTCGACCTCGGGGCCGGCCTCCGTGGCGGCCCGGCCCTCGATCACCGCGGCCACCGGCGGCGCCCTGACCGGCCGGACGGGCATCGTCATCGGCGCCCAGGGCCACCCGGTGGCACCGTTCCGCGCGGCGACCGACCCCCGCCTCGTCGAGGCCGTGCGCCGGCTCAGCGAACGCCACGCGCCGCTCGCCGCCGCCTGACCGTCGGGCGAATTCGCCACCGCGGTGGGGTCGGCCATCCGGATGGGGCATCCGATTAGCATGGCCCCATGACGACGACTCCCCGGCGCAAGGACGCGGCCCGCAACTGGGACCGGATCGTCGCCGTCGCCCGTGAACTGGTCGACCAGGGAACGCCGTTGCAGCTCAACGACGTCGCCCGCCGCGCCGGACTCGGGGTCGGCACCGTCTATCGGCACTTCCCCACGCCGGAGGCGCTGCTGGAGACCGTCGCCGCCCCCTGCCTCGAGGACCTCGCCGCCCACGGCGAACGGGCGCTGGCGGACGACACCGACCCCTGGCGGGCGCTGGAAGGCTTCCTGACCCGTACCGTCGAGGCCCAGGTCACTGACGCCGCCCTGTCCCCGGTCACCGCCGCGCCCGCGGACGCCCTGCCGCGCACCACGGAACTCAAGGCATCGCTCCGTTCGGCCGGCACCGTCCTCCTCGACCGGGCCCGCGAAGCCGGAGCGGTCCGCCCCGACGTGGCGGCCGCGGACCTGGTCCCGCTCATGTGCGGCATCGCCCACGCCGTGGGTGTCCACGGCGGGGCTCCCGGCGACCGCATCGACACCGGCCGCCGCTACCTGGCCGCGTTGCTCGGCGGGTTGCGAGTCCCGCCGCGGGGCGCCTGAGACGTCGAGTCCCGGGCCGGCGTCTGCGGCCCGCCGGCGCCGAGGGGTGTCGTCCGGCCGCGGTCAGGGGCGGAGCACGACCTTCCCCAGGTTGCTCCGCGACTCGATCACCCCGTGCGCCTGCGCCGCGTCCTCGAGCGCGAACTCCGCGTGCACTGCGGGCCTCAGCGCGCCCTCGGCGAACAGTCGCCACAGTTCCTTCCGCCACCGTTCGTACAACTGCGGCTCGCCGCGGGCGATCAGCGCCATCTGGAAGCCGATCACGGACTTGGCGCCCACCAGCAGGTCGTACGCCCGGACGGTCCCGCCGCCCGAGCTGTAGGCGACCAGCCGGCCGCCCGGTGCGAGGGCGGCGATCGCCGGGGTGAGGAGGTCGCCGCCCACCGCGTCGAGCGCGTAGTCGACGGGCTCGCCCCAGTCGGGGGCGTCGTAGCCGACGACCTCGTCGGCGCCGAGCGAGCGCACGAACTCCGCCTTGCCGGCATCGGACACCGCGGCCACGACGCGTGCCGCGCCGCGCACCCGGGCCAGTTGGAGCGCGAGGTGGCCGACGCCGCTCGCCGCCGCCGTGACCAGCGCCGACTCGCCCGGCTCCGGACGTGCGGCCTCCAGCGCACCGAACGCCACCAAGCCGCTGCGGACGAGTGCGACGGCGTCCACGGCGCTCGCCGTGCCGGGCACCGGGGAGGCCATGGCTTCGTGCAGGACGGCGAAGTCGGCGTAGCCGTGTCCGAAACACAGCCCGGTCACGCGGTCGCCGGGCCGGAAGCGGGTGACGCCGTGGCCGATCGCCACCACCTCGCCGGCGATCTCGCCGCCGAGCGCGATCGGCTCGGCGGCCTCGCGGACCTTGCGTACGACGGGCAGGGTGACCCCGACGGCCTCGCAGCGCACCAGGAGTTCGCCCGGGCCCGCGGCGGGGACGGGCGCTTCCTCCAGGAACAGGGGGCCGCCGGTGGACTCGTACCGGACGCGACGCATCGCACCTCCAGAGACGCAGGTTCGTTGGGATCCCCAACGATAAGCGTGGGTTCATTGGAAAGTCCAACGAGTTCTTCGCTAGGCTGCAGCCATGGCCGAAGCACCCCTCCCCGCCATCCGCTCGCTGCCGAGTTGGCTCCTCGGCCGCGGGGCGCGGCGCGGGCCGGCCGCGGGGGCGGCGCGCGCCCGCGCCGCCGGGGGGGGGCGGGGGGCCCCCGCGGGGGGGAGGGGGGGGCGGGGCTCCACCCATGCCCCAACCCCCCAACCCCCCCACCCCCTCGCTGCCTATTTGTCTCCACGGCCGCGCGGCCGCGCGCGGCCGCGCCCTGGTGGCCGAAGCCCTCGCCGCCGAAGGCATGAAGATGTGGCACCACGTGGTGCTCTCGGCCGTGCGCGACCTCGCCCCCGTCGCCCAGGCCGACCTCGGCCGCGGCGTCTCCCTCGACCCCAAGGACCTGGTCGGAGTCCTCAACGACCTGCAGGCGGCCGGCCTCGTCGTCCGTGAGCCGGACCCGAAGGACCGCCGCAAGAACGCGGTGTCGCTCACCGACGAGGGCGATCGGCTGCTCCAGCGCTGCGAGAAGGCGGCGCGCGAAGCGAACGACGCGCTGCTCGCCCCCCTCTCCGCAGCCGAACGCGACCGGTTCATGGACCTGTTGACCCGCGTATCGGGCATGGAAGGCTGACACCGACTCGCCGACTGCCGAGTCCGAATAGGTGTACTCAGGTGCGCGCGACGGGGTTGTGGTGCGGTGCGTTACTCGGCCCGGGGGGAACGTTCATGGGTACCTTGTGGTCACCGCTGGATCACCGCATCGGCATTCCGGGTCCAAGCGGCAGTTCGTGCAGTTCTGACACCCCGCGGGCTCAGCGCGGGCGAGAGGCCTCCCCGCCCGCCGGTCCCGCCGGGCGGTGCAGGTCGTGGACGGCTCTGCGGGGAGTCCGGTACAGCACGCACCGGCGAAGCGGTCCTTCCGGCACGCTCGGATCCTCGAAGTCGTCGGCCGGGTCCCGGGTCATGCCGATCCGGAGCATCACTGCCTGGGAGCGCCGGTTGTCGACGGTTGTCGACGCAACGACCTCCGGCAGTCCGAGGGACTCGAAGCCGAAGGCCAGGCAGGCCAGGGCGGCCTCGGTCGCGTAACCGTGCCCCCACGCCGAACGCGTCAACCGCCAGCCGATGTCCACGCCCGCGAACGGCATGGACTCGCCCACCTCGTCCAAGCCGGCGCGGCCGATGAACTCACCGGTCTCCCGCGATTCGAGGGCCCACCACCCGAAACCTCGCGCGTCGAACGCGGCCTGCATGGATGCCACCGCGGCATCGCTCTGCTCCCGCGTCAGCAGTTCCCCCAGGTGTTCTCGGACCTTGGGATCGGCGTTCATCGCCGCCCACGGTTCGAGGTCGGACTCCCGCCACCGCCGGAGCAGGAGGCGATCGGTACGCAGTTCGGGCATGCCGCCCAGCCAACGCCATCACGATCAGGGTGTCGACCGGTTATGTCGCACAGGTCCTGACCGATCGTCAGTGCGAGGCGGAGGTCGACGATCGCCGCCGGCACGCTGGTGCTCGGCGCGCCAGCGGGGCCGGGTGCGGGGTGTCGGGTGCGGAACGGGCCGCCACCGGAGTTGCGGTGGCGGCCCGTCGAGGTCGGGACGGTCAGGCGTTCGGGCGGGCCGGGGCCTGAGGTGTGCTGCGGGTGCGGCGGTTCTTGCGCCGGGCGGCGCGGGCGAGGCGGAACTGCTCGGCCTGGCGGAGCCGCTCGTCGATCGTCGCCCGTGCTGCATCGAGCTGGTAGCCCATGGTGATCTCCCCCTGGGAGAGCGGTCGCCGACATCGCCGTGATGCCGGCCCGGGAGGCCGCCCTCGCGCTTTAGATTCTACACCAAAGTTCGCCCGATGGGATTCATTTGATTGGCTGTGATCGCGCTGCGGCCTTGTGATCGAAGGTTGAGCGAGGGTGGACCGGTGGGCTCGGGGTGTCACTAGGCTCGAAATAGTAGCCATAGACATAGTAGCCATGTACTCTAAATTCCATGAGCAAAGGTTCCCCGGGCCCCACGCCCGGCTTCCTGGTGTGGCGGCTCGCCAACAAATGGCGCGTCGCGGTCGATCGCGCGGTGGCCCCCCTGGGCCTCACCCACGCGCAGTACTCACTGGTCGCGGCGCTGTACGGCATGCAGCGCACCGGCGAACGGCCCAGCCAGCGCCGACTCGCCGACCACACCGGCCTGGAGGCGCTGTACGTCTCGAAGCTGGCGCGCGCCCTCGAGTCGGCAGGCCTCATCGAGCGCACCCGCGACCCGCGCGACCCGCGCGCCGTACAGCTCGCCCTCACCGAGCAGGGCCGGGCCGTCACGCGGCAGGCCATCGCCGTCGTCCAGGAACTGCTCCAGCAACTGCTCGAACCGCTCGGCGGCCTGGACGACCCGCGGACGCAAGCGTTCACCGACGAGCTGACGACCCTGCTCGACGCACCTCTCGCTCCATCCGTACCGAACGACGAGAGCACTCAGGGGACAACACCATGACCACCACCGCACCCACCGCCGACGCCCGCGCCCTCGGCCTGGCCCACTACGCCGCCCGCGGCGTCCTGGAGCACGTCCTGGCCCGGCACGGCATCACCTTCCAGCAGCAGATCGCCCTGCGCGCCGCCGTCACCTCCGACGCCCCGCAGACGCCGGACGACCTCGTCACCCAGGTCCGGGGCTCCCTCAAGGCCGACCCGTCCGACCTCCGCACCACCCTCGACGAGCTGGTCGCCCAGCAGCTGCTCGTCGCGGACGGCACGCACCTCCGCCCCACGGACGCGGGGCGCGAGCTGCTCGCCGCCGTCGGCGCGGAGACCGCCCCCGTCACCACCCGCATCTGGGGCGGGATACCCACCGAGGACCTGGCCGCCGCCGGCCGCGTCCTCGCCCTGGTCACCGAGCGCGCCAACGCGGAGCTCGCAGCCCTGACCGCCTGACCACCCATAGGCCGACCACCGTCGACGATGCTCCGCGTCGAGGCCACCGTCGGCCACGGGCCTGCCGGCGGTCCGGCCCCGAGACGGGACCGGACCGCCGGTGTGTTCGGTCCTGGTACGCCGTCAGCCGGTCGGCGACGGCAGGCGCCGGGTGACGAGACCTCAGCCACGTAGTTCTTCTCCGGGCGGGGCCCCGGTTTCTGAGTACGCGTACTCATGACGGCCGGCCGTTCGGGAGCAGAGGATCACCACCGTTGTGACTCTCCACGGGGGCGGGAATGATCGAGTACGCGGATGACGAGCACGACGCGGAGGACGCGCCGGCGAGGGCCGTGCCCGCACGGCGGGCGGTCAGGATCGGTGTCGCTGTCGTGTGCGGAATCATGCTGGCGGTCGGGGGGTTGGGCGCGTACAACATCGCCCACGCGATCCGGGGCGGCTCCAAGAGCAGCGCTGCCGGGCCGACGCAGCCGCCGTCGACGCCCGCCACTCAGGCGCCGACCGCCGAGCAGGCCGTGACCGCGGCGAAGGACTTCATCGACGCCTGGGGACGAGGTGACTTCACGGCGGCCGCCGCGCTGACCGACCGCCAGGACATCGCCGCCGGCGCGCTGTCCGGATTCCAACAGGCGCTCCGGCCGAGCGAGTTCACCCTCACCCCGACCGGCGCCGTCCCCACCGAGGCGGGACGGACGGGGCAGAGCGCGGTGGGCTTCCACGCCCGGCTGCGGTTCGAGGGAACCGGTCGCGCCTGGGAGTACGACGGCAGGCTGGGCGTGGTCCGCACCGGCGAGGGGCGGACGGCCGTGCACTGGGCGCCCGATGTGATCCACCCGAGCCTGGCGAACGGCGGATCGATCGCGGTCCAGCCGGTCGACGCACCGGCCGGCCGGCTGGTCGACCGGCACGGCACCGCATTCGACGACTCCTCGCCCGTCAAGGCGCTGCTGGCGGGTGTGAAGACCCCCGGCGGCGCCTCCGGCACGCCGGGCCGGGCGGTGGTGCTCGTTCACGGCTCCGGGCGGCCACCGGAGCAGTTGTTCGCCCTCACCGAGCCGGGCGGGGCCGAGTTGCGGGTGACCCTCGACGCTGCACTCCAGCGGGCCGCGGACGCGGCACTCAAGGAGCAGACCGCCGGCGGCAGGGCCGGGTCGCTGGTGGCCGTCGAGCCGAGCACCGGGCGCATCCTCGCCATCGCCAACGCCCCGGCGGGGATGTTCAACCGCGCCTTCGGAGGCGGGATCGCGCCCGGCTCCACCATGAAGGTGCTCAGCGCCGCCGCGCTGCTGGAGGCAGGCCTGGGCCCGGACAGCCCGGCGCCGTGCAAGGACACCACCACCTCCCCGAAGGTGTGGCACAACGACGAGCGCGGCGACCATCCCGGCTACACCCTGGCCGACGACTTCGCGCACTCGTGCAACACCGCCTTCATCGACCAGGGTCTGGCGAAACTGGCGCCCGGCACGCTGTCCAAGGTCGCCTCCGAGCAGTTCGGCCTCGGCCTGGAATGGCACACCGGCCTGAAGAGCTTCGACGCCCGGATCCCCGTCCCGGGTAGCCGGGACGAGCAGGCCGCCGAGTACATCGGCCAGGGCGGCATCCAGGTGAACACGCTGCTGATGGCCTCCGTGGCGGCTACCGTGCAGAGCGGCACCTTCCGCCAGCCGGTCGTGATGGACGGCGTCACCGACCGGACCGCCGCCCCCGGCCGGCTGCCCGGGGAGGTGGGGCGCGCCCTGCGGGCCATGATGGCCAGGACCGCCCGCGACGGAACCGCCCGCGGGCCGATGGCCGGCCTCACCGGGCAGGTCGGCGCCAAGACCGGCACCGCCGAGGTCGACGGCAAGAAACCCAACAGCTGGTTCATCGCCTACCGCGGCGACCTGGCCGTGGCGGTGGAGGTGGAGGGCGCAGGCCATGGCGCCGACGCCGCAGGCCGGGCAGCCGCCCAGCTCCTGAGCGCCGGCGGCCACGGCTGACCCCGCCGCAATCGGCCGCCACGGGCCCCGGGCTGGACCGTTCCGTGCCTTTCCTCCAGTGCGACGAAGCGGCCCGCTCCCCGACGACGCCGTCCCCACACTCCGGGCCAACACCGTCAACGGCCCGCTGCGCTGCGAAGGCAACGAACCGGAACTACGCCAGAGCGACAACACCACGAAGGCGCCCCGGTACGGCCAATGCCGATAGTCCCGTGACGCGCCAACCGGGGCCTCTCACACGCTGTGAGAACGGACCGGGCGGTACGTCCCGACGGCGGCGGCGCGCGGCACGGTCACCGTCCGGGCGTGTACGGTCCGTGGTCGGCGAGGCCCGGCCGGACCGGCCGTGAACGAGACCGGCCACCGCCCGGCGGATTCGGACGTCTGGACGATGTTCTGTCCGAACGACAACCTCTGCTCCGCCGGGTGACCGACCCGGACGAGAACCGTTGAATCGTCAATGACACCGCCGGTGCCGCGGCGGGCCCGTGCGGCCCTCGCCGGTCCCGCCGCCACGCGACCGCTCCGGCCGTTCGGGCCGTTCAGGAGCGGGTGAACGTCCCGAGGCCATCGTGGTTGAACTGCTCGACCACCACCGTCGAGGCCCGCCCGTCGGCGCCCACGGTGAACGTCACCCCGGAGAGGCCGACCGCGTTCTCCCCCCGGGTCTGGAAGCTGAAGACGTCGCCGTCGTAGTGCCGGAGCGGGAACTGCAGGTTGTCCGGTCCCAGGCTCATCACCAGCCCGCCGTCCCGGGCACTCACGGTCAGCGGCCCGTAGTAGCCGTTGGCGTACGTCCCGACATAGGCCGCGTCCGGCTTGGCCGGGGCGGCGCCGGCCGGTGGCTTGCTGTAGTCGGTCGGCGAGACGCCGACCACCGCGGCGGCGGGGACGACCTTGCCCATGAAGCCGAGCCAGTCGACCGTCTCCCGGCCCTCCTGGGCGAAGTCGAAGAACGCCTCGGCCACCGCCTCCGGGACC
Source organism: Kitasatospora sp. NPDC085879 (assembly GCF_040686255.1). Classification (NCBI taxonomy): domain Bacteria; kingdom Bacillati; phylum Actinomycetota; class Actinomycetes; order Kitasatosporales; family Streptomycetaceae; genus Kitasatospora; species Kitasatospora sp. NPDC085879. Next base: position 20,497 of record NZ_JBFBJZ010000047.1, read on the forward strand.
CCGATCGGCTGACCGTTGGTCAGCACGACGATCCCGAGCTGCTCGGAGGGCAGCAGGGTCACCACGGTCGCCGCGCCCAGCTCGAAGGCGCCGGAGTGGTTCAGCCGGAGCCGGCCGTGGGTGTCCTGGTTGACGTTCCAACCGAGGCCGTAGAAGCCGGCGTTGCCCGCCGGCGCCTTCGGCGGGTTGGAGACGATGTGCGGCAGCCGGGTCTCGTTCAGGCTCGCCGCGTCGATGATCTGCCGGCCCTCGAACCTGCCGTCGGCGAGTTGCAGCCGCATCCACCGGGCGAGGTCCTGCACGCTCGAGCTCACCCCGCCGGCCGGGGACTGCGGATCCGGGTTCTCGGTGGTGCTGACCTGCCAGCCGGCGTCGGTCCGGACATGCGGCACCGCCTTGTTCGCCGCACTGTCGTAGGCGGAGCGCAGCGAACTCGTGGAGCTCATCCCCAGCGGCTTGTACACGACGTCCGCCACCAGGTCCTCCCAGGCGACCCCCTTGGCCTTGGCCACGGCCACCGCCGCCTCCGTCAGGCCGTAGTTGGTGTAGGCGTAGCTCGCCCGGAAGGGTGCGAGCGGATGGTCCCGCAGGTGCTGCAGGATGTAGTCGCGCTGGTAGCCGAGGTCCTCCAGCAGATCGCCGGCGTGGTCCGGCAGGCCGCTGCGGTGCGAGAAGAGGTCGGCGATCGTCACGTGGCCGCTCACCCAGGGGTCGGCCAGCGCGAAGCCCGGGTCGTGGGCGGTGGCAGGGTCCTGCCACGTCACCGCCTTCTGGCCGACCACCCCGGCGACCGCGGTCGAGGCGATCGGCTTGGAGAGCGAGGCGAGCTGGAACACCGTGTCCGGGCTCACCTGCTCCGGCTTGCCGAGCTGACGGACGCCGAAGCCCTTAGCGTGGACGACCTTGTCCCGGTAGACGACGGCGAGGGCCAACCCCGGGACGCCCGTCTTCGCCATGGCGTCCTGCACGTAGCCGTCGATCCGGGCCACGGCGGAGGACACCTGCTCCTCCGTCAACTGGGGCGGCGGCTGCGTCGGCGGCGCGGTGGCAGGGGCGGACGAAGGGCTCGGCGCGGGCTCGGCCGCGCGATCGCCCGTCGCCGAGGTGCATCCGGCGAGCAGCACGCCGGCCAGCAGCGGCGCGGCGACACGCAGCCCCGGCCGGGCGACGGTCCGCCGGGCCACGCCGTGACGATGCATCAACGTCCCTCCTCGTCCGGGCGACGCGGCCCCGATTCCGACGGCGCCACCGTCCGCCTCACGGCGCGAGTATTCGACGGCCCGGGGCGGCTCCGGCGGCCGCCGCGCCGCCCCGAACGCAATCCACCCGTCCGGCGGCGTCGGCGCGTCGGGGGACGGCTTCGCTGCGGGGCCACACTGACAGGGGGCGAGTTCACCGGGGCGTTGCCGGCGCTCCTCCTCCCTCGAAGCCCCTGGCACGCGGCAGCGCGAAAATCCGTGCCCCGACGCTCCGAGCAGGAGCAGAATCGCCCCATGGCGGACATGCAGGCATTCCGGGACGCGGTCACCGGCTGGGCGGCGGGCAGCCCCGGTGAGCCGGCGGGCGAGCTCGCCGTGCGACTGCGCGTGCGGACCGCGGTGCTGCTGGAGGGGCCGAGCGACCTCGCGGCCGTGGAGACGCTGGCCGCGCGCCGAGGCCGGGACCTACCCGCCGAGGGGGTGTGCCTCGTATCCATGGGCGGGGCGATGAACGTCGGCCGCTACGCCGACCTCCTCGGGCCGCCGGGGTTGGGTCTGCGCCTCGCCGGACTGTGCGACGAGGGCGAGCAGCGCTACTACGACCGCGGTTTTGAAAGGGCTCGCGTGCCGCGCGAATCGTTCTTCGTGTGTGCGACGGACCTGGAGGACGAACTCATCCGCACGCTGGGCGTGGCACAGGTCGAGGAGATCGTCCGGGCAGCGGGCGACCTCCGAGCCTGGCGGACCTTCGTGAGCCAACCTGCACATCTGGGCCGGCCCCCGCAGCAGCAGATGCGGCGCTTCCTCGGTACGACGAAGGGCCGCAAGATCCGCTACGGCCGCCTCCTGGTCGAGGCCCTCGACGCCGAGCGGGTACCCGTTCCTCTCCACGATCTGCTCGCGCACCTGTGACCGAACCGCCGAGCGGCGCCGGCCGCGCCGCCGGGGCGGGTGCCGGCGCGGGGTGTGACGCACGTCACGGGAACTCGCCCTCGGATGCCGGACAGTGCACAGGAGTGATCACCAATATGCGAACCCGGGTACGGGCCGGGGACCCGGATGTCTTCGCGGAGCTGTTCGACCTCTACGCCCGAGCGGTGTACAACCACGCCTTCCGTCTGACCGCGAACTGGTCGGTCGCCGAGGACGTCATGTCGGCGACGTTCATGGAGGCATGGCGGCTGCGCGGCAAGGTGACCCCCGAAGGGGGTTCACTGCGGCCGTGGTTGCTGGGCATCGCGACCAACCTCGCCCGCAACCACTGCCGCAGCAACCGGCGCTACCGCGCGGCGGCCGCGGCGCTCGCCGCCACGGGACCGTCGGTGACGGAAGTGCCCGACCACGCCGAGGACGTGGCCGGCCAGGTCGACGACCGGCGCCGGATCGCCGCCGCGATCGCCGCCATGGGCTCGCTGCGCCGCTCCGAACGCGAGGTCCTCGTCCTGTGCCTGTGGGAGGGCTTGGAATATGCCGAGGTCGCCGAGGCCCTCGGCATCCCGCTCGGCACCGTCCGCTCCCGGCTGTCCCGGGCCCGTACCAGACTGCGCAAGCTCGCAAGCGCGGAACTGATGGCAGAGAGACGGGAACTCACCAGCCGCACTCGACAGATACATGGCGACCGCGCAACAGCGGTCCGGCCCGTACAGGAAGGAAACCGATGAACGCCAGCCCCTCCCAGCCGCATCCGGCTGAGTGGCCGGATGCCGAAAGGCTCCTGCCGACCGTGGAGCGGGATCTGCCGGCGGGCCGCCACCAGTTCCACAAGGAGCGCCTGATGGCCCGTATCCACGAAGACCTCGACACCACTCCCGTCTCCCGCCCCGCCCGGGCCGGCGCCGCGAAGCCGCGCAACCCGTTCCTGCGCCGCGCGATCGTCCTGCCGGTGGCGGCGTGCGCCCTGGCGGGTGCCGTCCTGACCGGGGTCAACATGATCGCCGACTCGGGCGACACCACCACCCTGGCCGCCGGCCCCGCCCTGACCACCGTCGTCGGTGCCGCCGACCCGCAGGGCGTCACCCAGCTCCTCGACCGGATCTCCCTGGCCGCCCAGGGGGCCCCCGTCCCGCAGGCGAACGCGGGACAGTTCGTCTACCTCGAGACGAAGGTCGCCAACACCTACGTGCGGACGGTCAACGGCAAGAGCTCGCTGGTCAGCGACGCCCTGCACACCCGGCGGACCTGGAAGTCCCCGGACGGCCACAAGGGTTGGCTGATCGAGCAGGGCGCCACCGACGGCACGTCCCTGGACTCGAAGGTCAAGCCGTACCTCAACGCACCGTCGTACGACTACCTGGCCGCGCTGCCCGCCGACCCCGACGCCCTGCTGAAGAAGATCTACACGGAGACCGCGGGCCACGGTTCCGGCCCGGACGCGGAGGCGTTCACCACCATCGGCGACCTGCTCGGCCAGAGCTACCCGCCGGCGACGCTGTCCGCCGCGCTCTACAAGGCCGCCGCCAAGATCCCCGGTGTGGTGAAGGTGGACGACGCGGTCGACGCCGTCGGCCGCCACGGGGTCGCGGTGGCCCGCCTCGACAAGACCTCCGGCCAGCGCACCGAGTGGATCTTCGACAAGACCTCGTTCACCTTCCTCGGCGAGCGCACCGTCCAGGTCGAGGGCACCTCCGGCGAGAAGGACCTGATCAAGCCCGGCACGGTCGTCTTCACCCAGGCCATCACGGCACGCGCGATCGTCAACGGCATGAAGGAGACCTCCTCCCAGACGGCCTGAACAACCTGTCGGGGCGGGCTTCCCGGCCGGCACAGCCGGCCGGGGAGCCCTCCGAGAGACCGAAGACCCGCTGCGCGGCGCGGGTGCCGGTGATCGACACAGAGCACCGGTGCCGGTGGGCGACCGGCCACGCGCCGTGCGCCGGAATCTCCTTTGCGCGGCCGTGTGCCGGGCGAGTTGGATCGCACCCATGCATGTCGAACATCCGGGTGCGGCGGCGCTGTGCGTGATGCGCCGCCGGCCATGGGGGCCCTCCGGTCCCGTGGGCGGGTCCGGGCCGTCGCCCGCCGAACTCACCGCGGTGGCGCGGGCTCTGGCCTCCGCGCCGACGGCCCCCGCGTCCGCGTGCCCCACCTGCGTGCGGCTTCTCGTCCTCGGCCTGTGCCGTCGAAACGACCCGGTGAGCCTTGACGCGCTGCTGCGGCTGGTCACGGCGGTCGACGTCCGCTGGGACGAGGAGCTGACGCGGGCTGTCGTCCGGCTCGCCGACGACCGCTTCGTCCCGCTGCTCGTCCGCCTCTGTACGGGACCGCGCCCGGTCGCCCTGGTGGCGCTCGACGGACTGGCGACGCTCCACCCGGGCTCCGGCGCGGTGCGCGCCCTGGCGGCCGTGTTCACCGGATCGGTGGGCGACCGGCGCGTGCACCGGGCCGCGAGCCGGGCGCTGGTCGCGGCAGGCCCGGCCGCGGTGGCCGCGCTGCTCCCGTACGTGCCATGGACCGTGGCAGCCGACCGCCGGCTGCGACAGTCGCTCGCCTGGTTCCTCGGACGCGCGGACTGCGGGACACGCCGCGCGGTGGGCATGCTGACGGAGTTCCTCTCCGATCCGTGTTCCCGCACCCGCGGCGAGGCCGCGGCCTCGCTCGGTCTGCGCGGCGACCCCGCGGCCGGCCCGGTGCTGCAGCGCGCCCTCGCCCATCCCGACGAGGGGGTCCGCGCCCGCGCCGCTACGGCACTCGGCCGGGTCGGCGCACACGACGCGACGGTGCAGCTGCGGCAGTCGGCCGCGCACGACCCCTTTCCGACCGTCCGGGACGCGGCCGCCGCGGCGGTCCGGGCACTGGCCGCCCGTGGACGCTGACCCGTTGGCGCCGCCCGCCGGCGGTCAGCCGTGCGCGGGTGCCGCAGCGTGTCCGTGCTGCTCGTAGAGGCGGTCGGCGAGCAGGGCGTGGGCGAGCGTGCCGCCGGCCCGGACGGAGGCAGCCACGAACGCGGTCTCGGCGAGCTCCTCGGGGGTGACGCCGTGTCGGCGGGCGGCGGCGGTGTGCACGTCGAGGCAGTAGGAGCACTGGGTGACGAGCGCGACGGCCACCGAGATCAGTTCGCGGTAGCGGCGCGGAACGGCGCCGTCCTCCCGGTCGACGGCCTCCTGGAAGGCGAGCCAGGCGGCGAACTCCGCGGGGGCGGCGCGGCCGACGGAGCGGGCGCGGTGCAGGTCGTCGGGGTGCTCGTACACGGGTGGACTCCTCGTCCGGGCGGGTGGCGACGGACGCTGATGTCCGGCGCCTGACACCACCTCACCGCGGGCGGCCGGGGCCCGTCCAAGACCGGTTTCGGTCGGGCGGTTCCGTTCTGGGTATCGTGGCCGGTCATGGACCTGCGGGCGTTGCGCTGTTTCGTCACGGTGGCCGAGGAGGGCCATTTCGGCCGCGCGGCCGCCCGGCTGCACCTGGCCCAGCCGCCGCTCAGCCGCCGGATCCGGGACCTGGAAGCGGATCTCGGGTGTCGGCTGTTCGACCGCATCCCCACCGGGGCGCGGCTCACCCCGGCCGGGGAGGTGCTGCTGGCGGAGGCGCGCGACCTCCTGGAGCGGGTCGAGCGCGCCCGGGAGCGGGTGCGCGGCGCCGAGGCCGAGCGGGTGCTGGTGGTCGGCGTCGCCGCCGGCGCGGGTCTGGACGTAGGCCCGGCGGCACTGGCGGCGCTCCGGCGCAGCCGCCCCGGCCTGCGGGTCCGACTGCGCGAGGCGCCGATCACCGACCCGTCGGCCGGGCTGCGGGAGCGGCGCGTGGACCTGGCCCTGACCCGGCTGCCCTTCGACACCGGCGGTCTGACGATCCGCCCGCTCGGGCTGGAGCCGGTGGTCGCGGCCGTACCCGCCGACGATCCCCTCGCGGCCCGCGACCGGCTGCACGTCACGGAGCTGGCCGACCGCGCGCGCTTCCGGCTGCCGCCCGGGACGGACGCCCGGTGGCGCACCTACTGGCTCGCCGCCGAGGACGACTCCGCGGGCCCGGTCGTGGCGTCGGTCGAGGAGTGCCTGCACAGCGTCCTGTGGGAGGGGGCAGTGGGGCTGCTGCCAGCCGGGGCCGCGGTGCGGCACGCGCGGCCCGGCGTCGCCTTCGTACCGGTGGACGGCCACCCGCCGAGCCGTGTCGTCGCCGCCCGGCACGCCGGCTGTGTCGACCCGCTCGTCGATGCCCTGGTCGACGCACTCTGCACCGCCGCGGGAGACGTGGCGGCATAGCGACGCCGAAACGGCGCCTCGGCGAGGGCTGCGGCACCGCGGTGGGCTCAGAGCAGGACGACCGCGTCGCCGAGCCGAAGGGTGCCCGGGGTGGCGGTGGTGGCGAGCGCGTCCAGGCGGTTGTCGTGCTCGGCGGCGATCGCGCGCAGGATCAACGGGGAGTGGGGGAGGTCCTGTTGGGCGGCGTTGGTCATCGCGCAGCGTTCGCTGGACCGTTGGAAGTCGACGTGGAGTGTGTCGCCGATGCGGGCCCGGCGGCCGAACCACTGGTCCTCGACGAAGGGTGGGGTGCCCGGGGGAGTGCGGACGAGGAGGTTCGGCCGGAAGCGCCGCTCGTCGACGGGAACGTCGGGGGCGGCGGAGCGCACCCAGTCGAGGGTGGCGGTGGTGAGGACGCTCAGCGGTAGCTGGTCGAAGTGCGAGATGACTCCCTCACGGGCGACCTCGACGTCCTCGCGGCCGAGGTAGCCGCGGATGTACGCCGTCGGGTCGGGCGCGGCCGTGCCGTGCGGGTCGAGCAGTTCCGGCCGGTCCAGGTGCTCCAGGTAGCGGGAGCGCAGGTGGAGCAGCCCGGGCATCCTGCGGAAGCGGCGGGTGTTCTTCCCCGAACCGATCTTGCCTTCGGCGTCGCGGACGGCGAACAGACGGTCCCCGAGCAGTCCACGGGCGTCGACGGGGACCTGTTGCAGCCGCTCACCGCCGGTCGACTTCACCGGGTAGCGCCAGATGCGTTCGACCACGCCCATGGGAACCGTCACTCGGCCAAGCGTACCGGCAGTTGATCATCGGGCGGGGCAGGCCTGGACTGTGACCGGCCGTAATTCGCTTGACCCGTCCACAGGGCGACGCTGCACTGTGGCGGGGCGCCGCGACCGGTGGTGCCGGTATCCCGGGGAGGCCAGGGCAGCGATGGAGATCCGTCCCACGACCGAGCAGGACCTCGACGTCTTCGTCGACACACTCCATGCCGCGTTCGGACGCTTCCCGGAAACCCCGGCCGAGGGCGGCGGCGGGCTCTGGTGGTCGGCGCTCGAACTGGACCGCGGCCTGCTCGCCGTGACGGCGGACCGGCGGCCCGTCGGAACCGCCGGTGCGCACTCCTTCGAGCTCACCCTGCCCGGCGAGATCCTCGCCCCGGCCGCCGGGGTGTCCTTCGTCGGTGTCCTGCCTTCGCACCGACGTCAGGGCGTGCTCAGCGCGATGATGCGGCATCAGCTCACCGAGCTGCGGGCCCGAGGGGAGTTCCTCTCCGTGCTGCTGGCCACCGAGGCGCTGATCTACGGCAGGTTCGGCTACGGACCGGCGACCTACACGCAGCGGCTGACGATGCCGCGCCGCCAGGCCGCGTTCAGCCCTTCCAGGGCGAGCGGGACGGCCGACGTACCGGCGACCGGTGCGGACACCGGCTCGGTCGAGGTGCTGCGGCGTGCCGAGTGCGGCGAGATCCTGGAGGAGGTGTACGACCGGTACCGCCGAGCCCAGCCCGGCGCGCTGTCCCGGCCGCACCGCTGGTGGGCCCTCGGCGCGGGACAGCCCCCGGTCTCCGCGGCGCCGCGCTACGTCGCCGTCCACCGGGACGCCGACGGCGTCCCGGACGGGTACGCCAGCTACTCGCTCGGCGACTCCGACACCCTGACGGTCGACGAGACCATCGCCGCCGACGACGCCGTGTTCACGGCCCTGGCCCGGTTCGTGATCGGCCACGACCTGGTCACTCAGGTCGTGTTCAAGCACGTCCCGCCCGACCACCCGCTGCGCTGGCAGCTCGCGGACTTCCGCGCCGGCGAGGTGAGCCACGACACCGACTGGCTCTGGGTGCGGCTGCTGGACGTCCCGCGTGCGCTGACCGCGCGCGGCTGGTTCACGGACGGCGAGCTCGTCCTCGACGTCGACGACCCGTTCCTCGGCGAGCACGGCCGCTACCTGCTGACCGTCCGGGACGGCAAGGCCGACTGCGTCCCGACGGACCGCGAGCCCGACCTGTCCCTGGCCGTGCGGGACCTGGGCTCGGTCTACCTCGGCGGTACCGCACCGAGCACGCTCGTACGGGCCGGGCACATCCCGGCCCACCACCCGGGCGCGGCCGCCCTCGCCGACGCACTCTTCCGCGCCGACCGCTCCCCGCACTGCCTGCACTGGTTCTGACCCGGCGCACTTCTGACCCGGCGCACGGCCGAGCGGGGCGAAAGGCCCGTGCCGCACACCACCCGGTGAGCTCGTCAGGTTCGATGCTCACCGGGGCCTTGTGCGCAGGGCGTGCGCGGCGACCGCCGTCGCCGCGGGGAGGAACTATGAACCCCCGGCGCCTGCACCGTTCGGGGCGAGCCGCGTCACAGTGAGCGTGCCACCCGGACTGAGCGTGAACCGGACGGGTTCCAGGTCGGCGGCGTAACTGTCGCTCGCTCCATAGGCCTTGAGCGTGGTGTCTTCGGCCTTGCCGTAGTGGAGGTCGGCCTCGGCCGCATGGCTCCAGGTGTTGACCCGGACGTGGACTGACCAGTGCTCCACCTCCTCCGACCGCCAGTTCCCCCAACTGCTCTCCGGCAGGAATCCCGCCGCCGCGCCACCCCGGACCCAGAGGCCGGCGAGGACGACCGCGGCGGCCACCGCAAGGCGGACAACGCCCTTCAGCTTCATGATCGTGAAGATAGCAGCCGCCCCGGAACGGTCCGCCGGGGGCGCTGCCGCCAACCCTGATGGAGAGATCCATGTTTGACGCGCCGTCGATCCGGGTCCCCGTCATCCGGCCCCCCGAGGCCGCCGTGGGTGCTCCGGTGAACCCGCAGTGCTACGCCGCTCGTTCGTCGTGGGGCGGGCCGGGGGCGGTCGCGGGGTCGTGGGGGCTGAAGGTGCGGCGGTAGGCGGCGGGTGAGACGCCGAAGGCCGTCCGCATGTGCGTGCGCAGGGAGTTCGCGGAGCCGAAGCCGGCCCGGTGGGCGACCAGGTCGATCGGCAGGTCGGTGGTCTCCAGCAGTTGCTTGGCCATTTCCAGGCGCTGCGCGGTGAGCCACTGCACCGGGGTCATGCCGGCCTCGTCGCGGAACCTCCGGGTGAAGGAGCGCAGGCTCATCCGGGCGTGCTCGGCGAGCCGCGTGAGCGGCAGGGGCTCACCGAGGTGCTCCAGGGCCCAGGCGCGGGTGGCGGTCGTACTGGCGACGGTGGGTTCGGGGACCGGGCGGTCGATGTACTGGGCCTGTCCGCCGTCCCGCCAGGGCGGCACGACGCACATGCGGGCGGCCCGGTTGGCGACCGCCGCGCCGTGGTCGCGGCGGATCACGTGCAGGCACAGATCCACGCCGGCTGCCACACCGGCGGAGGTGAGCACGTCGCCGTCGTCGACGAACAGGACGTCCTCGTCGACCTTGACGGCGGGGTAGGCCCGGCGGAACTCCGGCGCCAGGTTCCAGTGGGTGGTGGCCGGCCGGCCGTCGAGCAGCCCGGCCGCGGCGAGCACGTAGGAACCGGTGCAGATGGACACCAGCCGGGTGCCGGGCCGGATGCCGGCGATGGCCGCGCCGACCTCGGGCGGCAGCGGGCCACCGCGGCCCAGCTCGGGCATGGCGTGCGTGGGCGGGACGATCACGGTGTCGGCGGCGGCCAGCGCCTCGGGGCCGGCGGCAGGCTGCACGGTGAAGCCCGCGTCGCTGAGGACGGGGGCGCCGTCGGCGGTGCAGACGGTGACGTCGTAGAGCGGCCGGCCCTCGGAGTCCGCCGCACTGCCGAAGACGCGGGAGGGGATGCCGAGTTCGAAGGGCGGAACCCCGGGCAGGGCGAGCACCGCGATCCGGTGCCGCCGGGGCGGTGCCTTCGCCTCCGCGTCCCGCTCGCCCACCCTCCGTGCCGCCTGCATTCCGCCCATGGCCAGATCCTGTCACATAGTGGCCGGACGGCCAACACTGCGCCGCCCCCGCATGTCGGATCGTGGACTGCGTCGCCGGGGGAACCCGGCGGCATGAGGATCGAAACCAAGATCGAAACGAAGGACGAGGCGGACAGCATGCGCGCGGTGGTCGTGGAGCAGTGGGGCGGACCGGAGAACCTGGTCGAGCGCGAGATCGAGCGCCCGGAGCCGGGACTGAACGAGGTCCTGGTACGGGTCCACGCGGCCGGAGTGAACCCGGTGGACTGGAAGACCCGCGCCGGCGGCGCCCTCATCGAGTGGGGCGCCGTACCGGCGGTCGGCTGGGACGTGTCCGGCACCGTCGAGGCCGTCGGGCCCGGCGTGGGGATCTTCCGCCCCGGCGACGAGGTCTTCGGAATGCCGCTGTTCCCCCGGCAGGCGGGCGGATACGCCGAGTACGTGGTCGCGCCGGCCCGGCACCTCGCCCCGAAGCCCGCCGGCCTGACGCACGTCGAGGCGGCGGCACTGCCGCTGGCCGCACTGACCGCCTGGCAGGCCCTGGTGGACGCGGCCGATGTCCGTCCCGGGGAGCGCGTGCTGGTGCACGCGGCGGCCGGTGGGGTCGGCCACTTCGCCGTACAGATCGCCAAGGCCCGCGGCGCCTACGTCATCGGCACGGCCAGCGCCGGCAAGCACGACCTGGTGCGGGAGCTGGGCGCGGACGAGGTCGTCGACTACCGGGCGGTGCGGTTCGAGGACGTCGTGTCCGACATCGACGTCGTGCTGGACGGGCTCGGCGGCGAGACGGCCGAGCGCTCCCTGAAGGTGCTCCGGCCCGGCGGCCGGCTGATCACCCTGCCCGGCCCGGACGACGTGCCCGCAGCCCCGGACGGGGTGCAGGCCTCGTGGGTCCTGGTCGAGCCGGACCACCTGGGCCTGCGCGAGATCGCCGCCCTGGTCGAGCGGGGCGCGCTGAAGCCCGTGGTCGAGACGGTCTTGCCGCTGGCGGAGGCCGCGAAGGCGCACGAGATCGGCGAGCAGGGCCGCACCACCGGCAAGATCGTCCTGACGGTCGCCTGAGTACCGGGAGCGGCGTAAGGGACACCCCGGACGCGACGAAGGCCCGGCAGACGATCTGCCGGGCCTCCGACGAGGAGGAACCGTGTTCGGCCTCGGCCCTCGGGGCGTGTCCCGTGGGGCGCGAGGGGGGTCACCCGGCAGAGCCTGGTGGCTGACCTCGCCGACGACGAAGCGGTCGTCCTTGTCGGCCCTCAAAAACGCCTCCACCCCGGCCGACTGCCACGGGCCCAGGACCGGTCGGCCACCTACAGCGGAGTCGGATTGATGATCGCGAACGGGGCGCCCTGCGGATCGGCGACCACGGACATGCGGCCGGCCATCATGTCGAACGGCGGGGCCAGCACGGTGCCGTTCGCCTTGACCAGGGCGTCCACGGTGGAGTCCACGTCGTCGACCGCGAAGTAGCTCAGCCAGTGCGCGGGGGTACCGGGCGGGTCGTTGGCCAGCAGGGTGACGCCGCCGACCGCGCGGCCGCCGACCCGCAGTTCCCAGTAGGAGTCCGCGCCGTCCAGTGGTTCGATCTCGATGCCGAACGCCTCGCCGTAGAACGCGGTCGCGGCCGGCACGTCGCTGGTGTGCAGCTCGTTCCAGGTGAGCGCGCCCGCCTCGTTGACCACCTGGGCGCCGAAGAACTCACCGGGCTGCCAGACACCGAACACCGCACCCTGCGGGTCGGCGGCGATCAGCATCCGGCCCAGGTTGCCGACGTCCATCACCGGGACGAGCAGCGTGCCGCCCGCGGCGACGATCGCGTCCTGGGTGGCCTGGGCATCGGTGCTGGCCAGGTAGCTGGTCCACACGGTCGGGGGTTCCGGCATACCCTCGGGCGCCATCGCCGGGCCGATGCCCGCCGCCGCCTTGCCGTTGAGCTCGCAGACCGCGTACCCGCCGAACTCGGCGGGGCCGGGCTGTCCCTGCCAGCCGAACAGGTCGCGGTAGAAGTCCAGCGCGGCCTGCTGATCCTTCGCCATCAGATCGATCCAGCACGGAGTGCCGGTCGCGTACGGAGTGGTGACCTCGGGCATTCTCTCTCCTTCGGACGGGGGCTCTCCCAACACCTTCTCCTCGCACGCCGGAGTCGCCCGTCCGACACACCAGCGCGACGGAGGGAAGCCGAGCGCCCGCCAGAGCCTCTTCGGAGCGCACGCCGGCGAACGGCGGCGGGCCATGGGCGAGGTGTCCGGGCGGCGTGCCGGTATCCGCCGAGTTTGCTCCCGTCCGCGCACCAGGAACGCCCGCCCCGACCCGACCGGGCAGCGGTGGGTGCTGCCGGACCTGGTCGAGCGAGCATCTCTCCCAGCGCGGCACGGTCGCCCGCAGGACCTGGGGCCGGGCGTGACCGCCGCCGCTGTGCCGCGGCGTCCGGTTCGCCCGGCCAAAACCGGTGTACGCGCTCCGGTCGCCGGGGGATGATCTTCGGCGTGACGGACGAAACCGCGGCAGGCGCGGGAGCAGGCAGCGACGACGCCGATGCCTGGAGAGCACGGTTGGGCTGGGCCTTCGACCTCATAGCGGACGATCCTGCCGAGCGGACCGCGGCGCTCGCGCATCAGCGCAGGGCCAGACAGAACAGCTGGGACGCTCGAGATGCCGAACACCCGCCACGTGTGGCGGACGTGGCTAGCGGGAGCAGCCGAAACGGAGCCGACCCCGGCCGGTAGTCCGGAGGATCGACCGTGTGGCCCCGGTCCGGGCCGCGTGTCAGCGGAGTGTCGGCACGACCAGAGCAACTGCGCGGGTGAGCAGGGGTTCGTCGGCGGTGGCGGCCGGACTCGTCGTGTCGGTCACGCGCCCCGGTTCGGCGGTGTTTCAGCGCGGAGTCACCCAGGCCGGTGCCCAGGTTTCGGCGGCGACCTGGCGGGCCGTGGTGGCGGCGAGGTGGGTGCGGAGGGTGGCCAGCGCCGGGTGCGGGTTGTCGCGGTGCCAGAGGAGCGAGTGCGGGTAGACGGGCGTCGGGTCGGTCACCGGGATGCGGCGCAGGCCGTGGTCGGCGGGCCAGACGAGGCGGGTCTGCTCGCCCATGAAGGTGGCCAGGGCCGGAGTGTCAGCGATGGTGTCGAGAAGGGCGTCGGAGCCGAAGTTGGGGCCGGTCGCCTCGATGGTGAGGCCGAACTCGGAGGCGAGGTCGTCGTAGTAGGCGGCCCACTCGGTACCGGGGACGATGCCGGGCATCCAGATCCTGTGCCCGGCGAGCCGGGCGACGGTCACCGACCTCGCGCCCGCGAGTGCGTGCGCGGGGCCGGTGAGGAGCTGGAGCGGCTCGTCGAGCACCCGGACGGACTCGATGTCCGCGGGGAGGGGCCGGCCGGGCACGGCGACGGCGCGGAAGGACGCGTCGATCGCGCCGGAGCGAAGGGCGGCGACGGCCGTCTCGACGTCGAACAGCATCACCACGTCGAGCTCGATCTCGGGGTGCGCGCGGTGGAAGCCGCGCATCAGGCCCGACGGCGCGACGCGCGAGGCGATCACGTCCACGCGCAGCGGTCGGCTGCCGGTGCGCACGGACGCGGCCGCGCGTTCGGCGACCCGGAGCAGCTCGCGGGCGTGCGGCAGGAACGCCTGCCCGTCGATGGTGAGCTCGGCCCCGCGCGGCGTGCGGGTGAACAGCCGCACGCCGAGGTCGCGCTCCAGTGCGGCGATGCGCTTGGAGACGGCCTGCTGGGTGACGGCCAGCTCCGCGGCGGCCTCCTGGAACTGCCCCGCGTCGGCGGCTGCGACGAAGGTCCGGACGGTGTCGAGGTCCATGCCGACAGCCTACGGGTACAACCACTGGTTGTGTCCTGGAAGCCCTGTGGTTGTTTGATCCCGGGGTGTGGGCCTCGCTTTGATGGCTTCCGATCGCGGATCGGTTGTGCGGGTGTGGCGAGGGGCGTCGGGCATGAGGAGCGGGCACCGGCCGCGGCGCCGGCCGGGACATCGATTGGGGCGGCGGTTCGGGTGGCTCTGGGGAGCGTACGGGACCAGCGCGCTCGGCACCTGGCTCGCCTTCGGCGCGTTCCCGCTGATCGCCGTCCAGGTGCTGCACGCCGGACCGGCCGGAGTCGCCGCGCTCTCCTCCGTTGGGGCTGCGGTGGGTGCGGCCGTGGCGGTGCCGCTCGGCCCGTGGGTGGAGTTCCGCCGCAAGCGGTCGGTGCTGATCACGATGGACGTGGTGCGGTTCGGCGCGCTGCTGACGATCCCCACCGCCTTCGTACTCGGCGCGCTCACCCTCGTTCAGCTCCTACTGGTCTCGGTCGTCGTCGCGGCGGCCGACATCACCTTCCGCGCCGCCTCCGGCGCGTACCTGAAGACGCTGCTGCCGGCCGAGGACCTGCTCGTCGCGAACGCCCGATTCGAGTCCACGGCCTGGACGACCACGATCATCGGACCGCCGCTGGGCGGCGCCGCGATCGGGCTCCTCGGTCCGGTGGCGACGGTGACGGCCGACGCCGCCAGCTACCTGCTCTCGGCCCTGGGCATCCGCGTGACGGGCGGGAACGAGCCGCCGCCCGAGCGTCGGGAGACCGCACATATGCGGGCCCGGGACCTGCTCGACGGCTGGCGGTACATCCTCGCCGACGCGACACTACGCCCACTGTTCCTCAACACCGCCCTGTTCAACGGCCTGGTCATGGCCGCCGAGCCACTGCTGGCCGTCCTCATGCTCGGCCGACTCGGGTTCACACCGTGGCAGTACGGCCTCGCCTTCGCCGCGCCCTCGATCGGCGGCCTGCTCGGTTCGCGGCTGGCCCGACCGCTCGTCACCCGGTTCGGACAGCACCAGGTCCTGATCGCGACGGGGACACTGCGCGCGCTCTGGCCCGTCGGCCTGGCCTTCCTGCAGCCGGGCACCGGAGGGCTGCTCCTGGTGATGGGCGTCGAGTTCGGGCTCACCCTCTGCTGCGGCGTCTTCAACCCCGTCCACGCCACCTACCGCCTCCAGCGCACCGCAACCGACCGGATCGCCCGCACGCTGTCCGCGTGGGCAGTGACGACCAAGGCCGCGACCGCGCTCCTGACGGCCGTCTGGGGCGTGCTGGGCGGCCTGCTCGGCCCGCGCACGGCCATCGGCCTGGCCGGCGTACTCCTGCTGGCGACCCCGCTGCTGCTGCCACGGCGCACCGCCGGTCCAGGTCCTCATCGGCATCTGCTTCGGCCATCAGTGCGATGAACACCCGCTCCGGAAGCAACGGCTCGATTCGCGCCGGCTGCGTGTCATTCAACGGCACAAGGCCGGCCGCCTTGCGCAGTGAGGGAGTCCAGATCAGGCGTCGCAATCGATCTCCGGACTCCCTCGCTTCCTCTCATGTGCGACATGAGCCCTTGGCATCAACCGTCTAGAGGAGCCGGCCGACCAGATCCGCCGCCCGCCGACCCCTCCGGGAACGCTGGGCGGCTGCAGCCGTGGAGACCGCGTCCGGTAGCCAGGACTCCACGTCCTCGATCTCCTGGATGCGCGGACCGTCTCTGTTCGCGTCCCTGAGGGCCTCGAACAATGTGTCCTTGTCCCTGGCGAACTCCAGGCGGAGCCGGGCCGGTGAGTCGATGCCGCAGGCCACCAGCAGGCCCAGGGCGGCGGCGCAGTCGAGACGGTCGTGCAGCTGGGTCAGCTGGGCGATCTGGACGAACCGTTCGACGAGCACCGGCGAGATGTCGAGGTACTCGGCCAGCACGGCGCGCTGCCGGGTGGTCGCGGTGCGGAACAGGAAATCCGTCGGAGCGCTGAGTCCGGCCTCGACCAGCTTCGGCCGGCAGGAGTCGAAGACCGGCAGATCGACGAAGGTGGAGGCGGTGGCCGTGAGCTCCTGGTACTCCTCGCTGTCGTGCAGCGCGCGAAGGCAGGGATCCTTGCGGGCCTCGGCTCTGAGGGCCTCGGTCGGCAGCGCGATCCGCAGGTAGCGGAGGGCGGTGCGCTTGGACATGGGATGGCTCCGCCGGTCGAGGCCGGCGAGGCGGGCGTACTCGTAGGCCAGCCGTGGCGCGGGCGAGGATTCCATGAACGAGTGACGATCCGACCGCACATCGGTGAGTGCCTTGATCTCGTGCCGCATGGCCTTGCCGATGGGGCGGATCTGTTTGGCGAGCGTCAGGAGATCCATGTCGTTCGTGTCGACGTCCTCACACGCGCTCTCCAGCTCCTCGACCCGCTTCTCGGCCAGGCCGAGGGCGTGCTTGTCCGAGCGGCCCGACACCACGAAGCTGTTGATCCACTGGGAGGCGCTGCGGTAGAGCGCACGGATCACCAGAGCGTCGGGGCAGAACGCCTTGATGTCGTCGAACTGGTCGTCCGCCTCCTCGGCGAGCTGCCGGTAGGCGGCGCTGTCGTGCGGGGTGGCGTCCTGGAGGGCCCAGAGATGGTCGACGCGGGCGAGGACGTTTCCCGGATCCTCGTCGACGGCTCGGGCCAGCAAGGCCGTTCGCAGGTCGGGATCGTCGATGAGCGAGCGACTGGTCGCGATGACCTGCAGGGTGACGCTCCGCCAGGCGGTGGCACCACAGAGCTGGTCCCTGAGCCGGGGGTGCGCCCGGCTCAGCCGC
The DNA here is from genome assembly GCF_040686255.1 of Kitasatospora sp. NPDC085879. NCBI lineage: Bacteria > Bacillati > Actinomycetota > Actinomycetes > Kitasatosporales > Streptomycetaceae > Kitasatospora > Kitasatospora sp. NPDC085879. Next base: position 37,329 of record NZ_JBFBJZ010000047.1, read on the forward strand.
AGCAGGGTGACGGCGGCGGCGCCGGTGAGGAGCTGGGCCTTTGCGCGCTCCCGGGCCTCCTGGCCCTTGCTCAGCGGGAGGAACAGCTCGGCGCGGCTGAAGATGTCGCTCTCGGCGTGGCGGCCGTTGCGGGTGAGCGTCACGGTGATCCGGTTGTCGTCCATGATGGCGGCCCGTACCCGCCAGGTGAGGTCCGGCCGGATGGCGAAGAAGATGCTGGAGAGAGCCGCGGCGATCTTCCCGGACGGCAGGGCGCTGAGGTCCTCGGTCTTGATCTTGCTGAGGTGCATGGAGCTGGTGACCGCCCGCAGGCGCATCGGCGGGGTGTCGATACCCAGGTCCTGGACCCGGGCGAGCAGGTAGTCGGTGGCGACCGGGTCATTCTCGCCGTCCGGGGACTGCACTGACACCTGAAGGCGGAGGTTCTGACCGAAGGTCGCGGCGGTGAGCAGGATCCCGTCGAGCGTGAGTACCGCGTAGGTGGTGAGGAGTTGCCGGCGTGGGTCGTGCAGGACGACCGTGCGGAGGAGGAGGCCGAGGCCGCCGATGATCACGAGCGGGACCAGCAGGCGCCACCAGTAGGTGCATGCCCCCGCGAAGGTGGGCCGCCAGCTGCGGATTAGCCGCATCAGCGTCTTCCCGCGCGACTCCCACTCGGAGGCGACTCGGTGGCGTTCGTGGGTCCAAGCAGCCGCGACGGTGACTGCCGCGGGGAAGACGACCAGCGCCGTCAGGTCCGCCGGCCAGTCGCTGATGTCGCCCGGGTCGAAGGGATGGAACATCTGGTAGATCGCGAACATGAGCGCCGATCCGACCAGCAGGAGAAAACCGATGACGCCCAGCGAGATCCGCCAGGGCCTGGGCCACGCGATCGAGTCGACCTTCACCACGACACCACTGAGCAGCCCGCTCAGCGTCAGCAGGACGAGGAGCAGAATGGCGGCGGCAGTGAGCAGCTGGGTCATCGGCAGGACCCAGCGGTCGTAGAACAGATCCCACTGAGAGAGGGCCAGGTTCTGCTGACGGGCAGTGATCGCGTTGAGGCCGGCCGTCGCCTCGGCGTTCTCGGCGTCGATGGCCAGGGCCTCCCGGAACTTCCGCTCGGCCGCCGCGAGGTCGCCCGCCTGGAGTAACTCCTGCCCGGCAGCAGCCGACTGGGCGGCGACCTGGTGGTGTGCAGCGACGAGGGAGAGACCGACCGACGCGCAGGTCGACGGGTTCCCGTCGGCCGTCTGGGTGTACAGTGCCGCGGCCTGCGCCAGATGTCCGGCCTCGAGCGACTGCTGCGCCAGCGCGCAGAGGGCGGTCGGGTCGGGGGCCGCGCAAGCGGGGGCGGCCGACGCAGTGAGGGCCGCGGCCGCGGCCAGTAGCACCGCGGCGATCGTCCGGCCTGGGTGTCTCGGCATCATGCACACCTCGGGTCCGCAGGATTCCCCCGTCCACGAACGATAGGGTGGCCCGCCCCGCACCGCTGGACGAACGCCACCGGCCGGAGGACGGCCTGCCCTGCTGTCTCGCCGTCGGCCCGGTGGTCGTGCACTTCCTCCTCGCGATGTGTCCGTTCTTCGGGCGGCACTGCGAGGCAGCGCACCGAACGACTCGCTGCCCGGTGGTGACGGTCTTGTCGACGGTTGTGACCCCGGGCAGGGGGCCGTGAGCGCGGCCCGACAGGCTCCCCTGTTCGACAGCACGGTGAAACTCCGCCACGCAACCGCGCTCGACCAGCACCATGAGGCCGAACCGCAGAACCGGACGAGAGGACCCGGACGTCCAAGCTGAACCCGCTCGAGCGCCCCGCCTCATGTCGCACCGGCCGGACTGGTGCATCAGTCCGACGCGATGTCAGACACGCCCGTGGGCAACGGGACGGCGGGGCGCCCGGTGGGCCGCGGGCTTCGAGGGCCCTTACCGACCGGCGACGTCGAGCAGCAGCTTCGCGGCCACCGACGCGCCGTCGGTGCTCATCGTGTCGGCCACGGCCCTCGCCCGTGCGCGGGTCTCGGGGGTCAGGGCCGTCCTGAGCGCGGCCGACAGCGACTCGACCGTGGGAGCCGGGCCGTCGTGGGCCGCGCCGATACCCAACTCGGCCACCCGCTGCGCCCAGTACGGCTGGTCCACGATCTGGGGCACCACCACCTGGGGGGTGCCGGCGCGGGTGGCCGCCATCGTGGTGCCGGCGCCGCCGTGGTGGACGACGGCGGCCACCCGGCCGAACAGCGCCTGGTGGTTGACCTCGCCGACAGCGAAGCAGTCGTCCTTGTCGTCGGTCGGGGACAGCTCCGCCCAGCCGCGTGCGATGACGACGCGCCGGCCCTGCGCGCGGACGGCCTCGACGGCCACCCCGGCCACGTCTCCGGCTCCGCGCAGTGGCATGCTGCCGAAACCCACGAACACGGGCGGAGCGCCGGCGTTCAGGAACGCCTCCAACTCGGCCGGGAGCGCGCGTTCGTCCGGCAGGATCCACGCGCCGGTCTGCACGACGTCGAGGTCGGCCGACTGCCAGGGGTCCAGGACGGGGTCCGTCGCCAGCCACGGCCGGTCGGTGAGGACGTGGTCGCGGACGTTGTCCACCGGCGGGAGGCCGACCGACGCCCGGTGGGTGTTGACCGCCCCGCCGAACAACGCGTTCATGGTCTGGATGTTGAGGTCCCACAGCTCCCGGTTGTCGGTCACCTCCGGCGGGTACGGATGGCTCGGGTACTGGAACGGCGGGCGGTGCGGTGACGGCAGGACGGTCGGCTGGAGAGCCAGGTACACGTACCCGAGACCCAGCTTGTCGGCCGCCGACCGCGCGCCGGCCGCGCTCGGGAACAGTCCGGTCGCCACCACCACTGCGCCTGCCTCGGCCTCGGCCACGATCGCGTCGTAGTACGCGGAGACCAGCGCGGCCACGCGCCGGGGAAAGTCCGACGCCACCGGCGGCGCCCCTGTCACCAGGGCGCGTACCGACTCGCTCACCGGGACCATCGGCACACCGACCTCGGCCAGCCGCTGTGCGAACTCCTCGTCCGGCGGCGCACACACCCGGACCTCCGCCCCGAGCTCGTGCAACCGCACCGCGAGCCCCGCCAAAGGCTGGACGTCTCCGCGCGACCCGTACGTGGACAACAGCACACGCATTCCGTGAATCCCCCATCTGTGCAGGCTCTTGCCTTGAGCTGCAGATTCTGCAGCACGACCGGGGCCTTCCCACAAGCCCCCCGGTGCGCTATACGTTGTAAGTGGCGAGGAGTGGGAAATCGCCTCCCCTCCGTTTCCTTTGACCGCCGGTCACCTCAACGCGGTGACGAACCCGCCGAACGCGCCGGCTTCCTCGTGGTACCCGGTCAGCGGTTGTGCGCGGGAGCCCGCGCCATGACGCACGGCAGTACGGCAGCGGGCCGCGCGGGGGGATCGTCCGCCCGGCCCGGGTCGGCGCGGGGCGGACCGGCTACCCTCCCCGGTCATGGAGCAGAGTTTCGACGCGCGGGCAGTCAGGGCCACCGGCGGAATCGACGCGGGTGGAATCGAGGCCAGGCCGCAGGGGCCGGCCTGCCCGGAGTGCGGCACCGCTGTGCGGGCCTCCGGGCCCGGCCGTCGACCGGTCTACTGCTCCCGCTCCTGCTCCTCGAAGGCATACCGGCGCCGTCGTGCCGAGGACCAGCACAAGGCCGTCACGGACGCCCTCGTCGCCTCACGCGCCGCAATCCCCGACGACGCCGACGACGGCGCCCGGGAGCTGCTCGACGTTGCCGCCGGTTTGCAGCGCGCCGCGGCCCACTTCCTGGAAAACCTGGAGAACTCCCGCGACGGTGGGCCCGACGAGGACGGCGGCCAGGCCTTGGACCTGCTCGAGCGCAGCGTCACGTCCACCACCTGGCGCCTGCTGCACACCGCCCGCGCGCTGCGTCACGCCAGGCTCCTCGAGCGCCGTGCCGCGCACGCCGCCGAGGCCACCCGGCACGAACAGGCCGCCACCGGCGAACCGGCGCGCGTCGGAGCGAACCCCGAGCAGCCGCCCGTCACCGCACGCGTCGAACCCGGTCCTGTTTCCCCGCGCGTCGAAATCCCGGGCCCGGTGAAGCGGCGACCGCTGCACCATCGCCCCGCACCCGCCGAGGCGCCGCCGCCGACCCCGGACACCACACCTGCCGGCAGCGCGGCCGCCCAGACCCCGCTGCGCCTGGCGCTCGCCGCCGAGCGCACCTCGGTGCCGCCACTCGCCCGGGGCCTGGGCACCCCGACCGGTACCTGGAGCGCGGAGGACGGCACCCTCCTCGTGGACGGCTGGGACCACGACCCGCGGGTGCTGCTGGTCCGCCGGGCCGACGGACGTCCGGTCGGATGGGTCGCCGCAGTCGGTGACCACTGGGGGTCCTACATCGCTGGCCGCCTGGTCGTCGACGCCGCCGACCGAGAGCCCTGGCTGTCCCAGGACGCCCTCTACGCCGTGTCCCTGCTGCGCATGGCCCTCGACCAGCACCTCGCGTGAGACCTCGGGCCCGGTGACCGGTAAACGCTAAGCGGCGACCGGTAAGCGGTGAACGGAGGAGCTCCCCGACGGGCAATGGCGTGCAGCCGGGGAGCCACGTGATCCACTCACGCTCCGTCAGGCTGCCGCACCCGCCCGGGCCTGGCAGGCCCGGGCGGGTGCGGTGTCGGTGGGTTGGTGTGGTGTCGGGGTCAGTAGGGGCCGTTGACGTTGTCGATGGAGCCGTAGAAGTGCGCGGCGTAGTTGCAGGCGGCGGTGATGTTGGCGACCGGGTCGTAGATGTCCGTGGAGGTGCCGGGCACGTGGTAGGCCTGGAAGGTGGGGTCGATGACCTGGAGGAGTCCCTTGGAGGGGTGGCCGGCGGCGGCGTTGGAGTCGGTGAGGTTGATGGCCCTGGGGTTGCCGGAGGACTCACGCATGATGTTGCGGTAGATGCCGTCGTAGCTGCCGGGGACGTGGTTCTCGGCCATGACGGTCAGTGCCTGGTTGATCCAGGTGTCCAGGTCGCCGGTGGCCGGGGTGGCGCTCGTGGTGGTGGTCGGTGCGGGGCTCGGCGTCGCGGCGGGCTGTGCGGCGGGCTGGGCGCCGGCGGTCCGGGTCCCGTACGAGGTGGGGGTCGGCCGGGACGAGTCGTGGGTCTGCGGGGTGGTACCGCCGGATTCCTCCGACCAAGCGTGGGTGGTGAGGGAGGTTCCGTCCCAGGAGTGCGTGGTGGTGTGGCTGCCGGCGGTGGCGTACGAGGCCGAGGCGGTCGGTGTCGTCGTAGGTGCGGCCGCGGTCGGCGTCGTCGTGGCCCGGGCGGTCGTGGGAGACGTCGCGGTGCCGGGGTGGACGGCCGTCCGGGGGTGGGCCGCCTTCGCCGGTGCGGTGGTCGGGTGTGCCGTGTGCGGCGGCGGGGCTGCCGTGTGCGTCGGGGCGGTGCCGCGCTGTGCGGGCAGGACGGCGGTGCGTTTCGCGGGGGAAGCGGTGCGCTGCGAGGGGATCGCGCCGGTCGTGTGGTGCGCCGCGGCGGCGTGATGGGTGGGCGAGGGAGTGCTCCATGCCGTGGGTTCGAGCGGCCGGGTCTGGCTGCGGGTCGCGGCGGTGGGACCGGGGCCGCTGCCATGGCCGGGGGCCGCGTTGGCGGTGGTGACGGCGACGGCCGCGGTGGCCAGGGCCGCAGTGGTGATCCACCGGCCGGACAGGAGAACGGCGGGGACTCGGCGCGGGCGGGCGTGCTTGGGCATAGGGGCTCCGGTATTCGGGGGCGACAGGTCGCAAGGGCGGGGGACGGGCACACGGCAGCGGCACAGCGGCACAGCGGCACAGCGGCCGAGCGGCACAGCGGCACAGCGGCGCGATCGGGACGCGCGGGAGCGCTGCGCGGGAAGGCTGGGGGAGGGGCGGTGCGGGCAGCACGGACTGTCCCGGCGGGCGCGACGGGCCGGGTGGGGCGCTGTCCGGGGGTGTGCGCCGCTGTGGGCCGCGCTAGCCGGGGGAGCGGGTGCGCGGGGGTCAGCGCAGGGTGCGGGGGATTCGTGCCGGGGGCCTGCCCCCGAACGGCGGCGGCCACCGCACAGGGACGCGGGAGCGGGCGTGGCGGCGCGGGGGAGGGCGGGATCGTCCGGATGCGGGGGATCGTTCGGCGCGCGGGGAATCGGCGAATGGTGTCACGGTGTCACCTCGGCAGGAGGGGCGGCGTGGTGGGCGTGCAGGGCGCACCGGGGCGGATGTGCTCGGGTGCGGTCGCGGATCGGCGCCGCGCGGGTCCCTGCGGCAACTGGTCGGTGCACTGACCGATGGGGTTGGGGTTTTCTATCCCTCCGGCGGCTCCGGAGTCCACACTTTTCCCGCAAAAAGCCGTGAAGGCGGTGTACGTCACAAAAGCGCCTGTCGCCCTTGGCGTTTGGGGTATTTGGGACATTTGGGCGGTTTGCGGAACGCCAGGCCAGGCGCGCCGCGCGATGATCGGGGCGAAGATCCGCACCGGCAGCCAGGCGGGGACGGGGGCCGCGGGCGGGCTGTCCGGCGGACCGCCGCGATCTCGGACGCTTTCCATCCCGCCCCACCCCGCGCCCGGCCGGCGAGCGCCGCGCCACACCCCTGGCCGGCCCGGGTGGGGCCTCTCGCCGCAGAGGCGGCCGCTCCCGGCCGAGCCCGCACAACCCGGTTCTCCGAGCGCCCTCGCGCCCGCGTGTCGGCGCGGGCGGCCGAGCAGGGCGTCAGCGGTGGACAGGGGCCCGGTCCATCCGATCGCCGGATCGGGCAATCGGCGGGGCCGTCCCGCGCTCCGACACGCCCTCGAAGGTGCAGCCCCGGTGCGCGTGCGAACCTGGGTCGGTCGTGTGCATTCCGTGTCCACCCGCACCGGTGACCGACACGGTCGGCTGCGCATGCTTGGGCAGCCCGGGGCGCGGCCCGAGTGCTCTAGGGTGCACCAACTGCTCCGTCCGGTGATGGACCAGAGTTTCGACGTGCGAGCATTCAAGGCCGTCGATGGAATGGACGCGCAGCTATTCGGGGCGCTGCCCGTGGCCCCCGGCCTGTGCCGAGTGCGGCGCCGTACTCGTCGAGGGCGTACCCGGCTCCGGCGTGCCGAGAACCCGCACAGGGCCGTGGCCGGTGCCTGCGCAGTGGCCGGCCCCGCACCGCTACGCGCCCGTCCGGAGCCGACCCGACACCGGGCCGCTGGCTCGGGACTTTGTCGGTGTCGAGGCCGAGGGAGGCGGGGAGCGAACCGTTCCCGGCCCCGCGCGGGACCGACATGGCCATGCCGCAGGGCCACCGGCTGCCCGCGCCGTTCCTACCTCTACTCGGCCCGGCGGGCCTGTGGCCTTCTTGACCCGTGCCCCCGTCGCCGCGACCGCGACGGCGGCGCCTCCGCCGGACCCCCCGCTCACCGCTTTGCGGCCCCACGGAGGCGCCCGGGTCGACGTGATCCACCGTGGCGAGGGAGCCGTCGCGGGACGGCGCGAACGCGGCCCGGTTCGCCGCCGGCCGCGCACCGCCCGGCACTCCCACGGGGCCGCCCCCGGCCGCTTCGGGGCGACCTTGCGGTCGTGGGCGTGGTGGCCTCCTCCGCCCGGTGGGTGTCGTCAGCGTGTTCGAGTTGTGGGTGTCTGTTCGACGAGGGTGGCGGTGGCGCGGTCGAGGAATTCGCAGAACCGGCGGTGTTCGTCGGCGCTGAAGCGGTCGGTCAGGGCGCGTTCGAGCACGATCACCTCCTGATAGGCCCGCTCGAGCAGGTCCCGGCCTGTGTCGGTGAGGGTGGCGATCATGACCTTCGCGTGGGCCGGGGAGGCTGTGCGGTCGATGAGTTCCTTGGCCTGCATGCCGTTCAGGACGGTTGCGGTGCTCTGCTGGGAGACGCCGCAGGCGCGGGCGAGTTGGGCGCCGGACTGGCCGTCGTCACGGGAGAGGGCGAGGAGCACCGTGTACTGGGTCATGGACAGTCCGTAGGTGCGCAACACCGCTTCGTGATGGGCCATCAGCGCCTGCTCGGCGCGGCGGAGGCGGGCGCACAGGTGTTCCTCGACGGGCACCTCATCCATCTCTCAACTTCCTTACTTGACTCAATTGCCTGAGACTCACTATGTTCGTCAGTGTCAGGTTACTGAGTCACCACAGAAGGTTGAAACTCGATGAAGGCTGTTGTTCTGGGTACCGACGATCAGCTCCGCCTGGCCGAGACCGCCGAGCCGACTCCCGGGCCGGGCGAAGTGGCCATCCGGGTCGCCTATGCGGGTGTGCAGTGGGGCGACGTGCTGGTGCGTGACGGACACTTCCCCGTCCCGCGGCCGTTCGTGCCCGGCTTCGAGGCCGCGGGCCGGATCGTCGCGGTCGGCGACGGCGTGGACGAGAGCCGCATCGGCGAGCGAGTCATCGCACTGATCGGCGCAGGCGGCTACGCGCAGGTCGCGCTCGCGCCGGCCGCACTGGCCGTCCGCGCACAGGGCGTCGACCTCCGCACTGCGGCGGGGTTCGGCTGGACCACCCCGACCGCCTACGACCTGATCAACACCGTCACCGGGATCGGACCCGGGGACAGCGTGCTGATCCACGCGGCATCCGGCGCAGTCGGCACCCTGGCGGCCCAGTTCGCCGCCGCGGCGGGAGCACGGCGCATCGTGGGCGTGGCCGGCACCACCGACCGGGCCGACTACGCACGCCGGTTCGGCTTCCACCAGGTCCTCACCCGGGCGGAGTTCCCCGAGGCCCTCGCCGGGGAGACCTTCGACGCGATCCTCGACCCCGTCGGAGGCGCGACCCGGATCACCAACCTGGCACACCTGGCGCCGCACGGCCGGCTCGCGGTCTACGGCAACATCGCCACCTTCGAACCCGTCGACATCCCGGCGAACGACCTGCTGATGAACGGGCAGTCCCTGATGACCTACAACAGCAACCTCCTGAGCCGGACCGACCCGGCCCTGCTCGCCGCCAGCGCAGCCCGCGCACTGGCACTGGTGGCCGACGGCTCGGTGCACATCGACATCACCGCCGAACACCAACTCGCCGACGTGGAGACCGCGATCGCGAACCTGGCGAGCGGCGTTACCCGCGGAAAGAGCATCGTCCGGGTCCAGTGACGAGCCGGCGCCCGATCGCGGCCGGGCAGGGCACGTAGGCCGCCAGACGGCACGATCCGCACGATCCGGCGGCGTGACTCTCACAGCGAACCGCGCGACCCCCCCGGTCGCCAGGCACGAGCCTGCCCGGCCCCACCGCGCACTCGCCGAGCCCGACACCGTGCGCCACCTCGCCCACCGGCCCGACATCAGCCCCCCTTGCCCCCGCCGCCCGGACTGCCGACGACGTGGCGGCCGATCTGCGGTCCGGGACCCTGGGCGGCCCGCAGGGCGGGTTGGGCGCAGGCCGTGAGTACTCCGTTCAGGTGTCGGCGGGGTTCGCCGGAGCACTCTTGCGGGCAGACCATGCGGCATGACGACTCCTGCCAGGAACCGCCGCCATCGCCGCCGTCCGGACACTCGTGCCGTCCCGGCGCCCGCTGCTTCGGCCCGCACACACGAGCCGCAGGCCACGCCCGCCCGGGCCGGAAACGGCGCCGACGGCGGGTGTTGCCGGACCTGGTCGAGTGAGCACATCTCCCAGGGCGGCATGGTCGTCCGGACGACCTGGCACGAGCCGGCGTGCAGGACCTGGGGCCGGCCCTGACCGCACCCGCCGCCGCATCCGTGCCGGGCGCCCGGTTCGTGTCCGGCCGGGGCGTCCCCAACCGGGCCGTCACGGGCAGCAGGGCCCAGCCAGCCTCTCCCGGGAGGTCCTGGCGCGCCGCCGACTCGTGGCCACTTCAGCGTTGCGCGCACTCGCGGCGAAGATCATCATGTGGGGATGCCCGCGAACCGAACCCCCGCCGCACCGACCGTGGTACGGCTCTCCCAGTACACCAAGGCCGACCAGAGCGAGATCCTCGGCGGTGGCGACGATCCGTTCGGCGTCGCCCACACCGGCCTGACCTGGCTGCCCAAGGACGAGCACTTCGGCATCCGGCAGGGCGACCGGCTCGTGGCGCACACCGGCCTGTTACGGCTGCCCGTGACCATCGGCGAGGCCGAGACCGAGGTGGTGGGTGTCGGCGGGGTCGCCGTCGCCCCCGACGTACGGGGCCGCGGCCTGGCCCGGCAGGTCGTGACGGCCGCCGTCTCGCACGCCCGCACGATGGGGCCGCGGCACGCACTGCTGTTCTGCCGACCACCCCTCGTACCGCTCTACCGGCGCCTGGGCTGGCACCCGCTCGACACCGACGTCGTCGTGGAACAGCCCGGATCCCGGCTCGTCGTCATGCCGCTGCGGACCATGGTGACGCCGCTGCACGACGGCGCGCACTGGCCGCCGGGAGCGGTGCGGTTGCGCTCGCTCCCCATGTGAGCGCCCCTTTCGATGCGTCCGGCGAGGGGCGGAATTCTCCGCGCCGTCTGGCGGGTGTCCTGGTGTGCCGCCCAGTCGTTGTATGTGTGGACGTCCCCGACCCCCCGCGGGGGCGTTCAGGCTGCGCCTCGCGCACCGGTCCGGATGCTCACCCCCCCCGGGTGTCCGGCCCGGTACACCGCGCAGTCGCGGGGGTGGCCGGGCCGTACACACCCGGTCTCCCCCGCCTCCTGTCCGTCGCCGGTCGGGCCGGTTGAGCCGATCCGGAGTTCCAGGTTGCGTCGCTGTACGTCGCGCAGCTTTCCGGGCGGCAGTACCAGGCAGTCCGGGTCGTCGTTCGCGCCGGGCGCTGCAGGCAGTTGCTCCAGCAGCCAGTCCGCGTCCGATCTCCGACGCCCGGCTTCGTGCCCGGACGGTTCTCCGGGGGCACAGTCCGTCAGGCAGTCTTCAGTTGAGCTGCTCGGCCAGTCCGACGATGATGCCCTCGGGGCCGCGGACGTAGCACAGTCGATAGCTGTCCTCGAACTGTGCCAGCTCGCCGACGAGTTCGGCGCCGTGGGTGCGCAGGCGGGCAACGACGTCCTCGATGTCGTCGACGGCGAACATGATGCGGCGGATGCCCAGCGTGTTCGTCGGGGCGTTCTTCGGCTCGGCGCTGATCGCCTTCGGCGTGTGGAACCTCGCCAGCTCGATTCGTCCGTGGCCGTCCGGGGTCCGCAGCATGGCGATGTCCTGCCGGACGTCGTCCAGCCCGATGACAAGCTCCACCCAACGTCCCGCGATTGGCATCTGGCCCTCCAACTCCATGCCGAGTTCGACGAAGAACGAAACGGCAGCGTCGAGGTCGTCCACAACGATGAGGACGTTGTCCATCCGCTGGATCGCCATGCCGGATCTCCTTGGTGTGGTGCGGCCACGGCGGCCGCATCCGCCGCTGGGACGGAGCCGCCAGCCCGTTCTCGACATCCTCCGACACATCCGCTTCGTGAACCTCGTGCCGTGCCGGTCTCGCGCTATTCATGCCGATTCGGGCGAAAACGGTTCAACGACACAGTCCAGTGGAGACGCAGTGCCGCGGTGGGGGAGTTGCGGCCGCGCCCCCCCGGGGGGGGGGCTCGTCGACGAGCCCGCACCCCGCGTCACCCTGCCGGCCCGCGACCGGACCGGCTGGGCGGACCTGTGCGCGCTGATCACCGCCGATGGGGCTCGGCCAAGGTCGCGGACACGCTGGACTCCGCCCGGCTGCTGATGCCGATCCGGCCGGACCGCACCCGCAACAGTGAGCGCACCCCGAGGGACCACCGCGAGATGACGCAGCCGACAGCAGGCGCCTTCCGCGGCACGGATGCCGGCGTGTCGGCGCCTGCGGTCGGCCCTAGGAACTGAGCAGGCCGATGACGTAGCCGTCGTGGTCCACCACCGGCCACGCGTCCAGACCGCGGGAGCGCATGGTGGCGGCCGCCGCAGTGGCGGGCAGGTCGGCGGTCGCGAACGGGGCGCGGTCGAGGACGATGTCGCGCACCGCGGTGCGCTCGGTGTACCAGGACCGGGCTTGGAACGGCGCGAGGTGCAGGCGGGTCAGCACGCCGGCGCAGCGGCCGTTCTCGTCGCGGACCAGGACGTGGTCCTCGCCGGAGCTCTGCAGGATGTCCATCGCCGTATCGACCATGACATCGTCGCTGATCTGCAGGTCCGGGCGTTTCATGAGGTCGCCGACCGTGGCGGTGGTCGCGGGGTGTTCGGGGATGACGGTCATGGACGGGCTCCTTCGCGTATGTCCCGCCGGGGCCGGCGGTGATCAGGGCACTGGCGGCGGGACGGTCGACGGCGCCCGCCGGACGGGGCCGCGGCGCCGGCTCCGGGCTCCTCGTCCGGCTGTGGTGGAAATCGGGTGTCACCCACCGGTGAACAACGCGGGCCCGGCCCGCCCACCGTCCTACGCGGGGCGGGCGACGCGCCTGGGTGCCGCGCTGCGGGAGCCGCCGGTGGCCTGCGCGTTGCGGCCGGCGTGGTTGGGACGGCCGCGGCGGTTGCGGCTCGTGGACGCGCTGCGGCGCGGACGCTCGACGACGGGGTCGGCGATCACCACGGGGAGGCCGGTGGGCACACGGGCGCCGGTGATGAGGGCCAGCTTCTCGTCGCTGGAGTGGACCCGGGTGGATTCGGGGGTGATACCGGCGGTGGCCATCATGCGGGCCATCTCGCGACGCTGATTGGGCAGGACGAGGGTGACGACGGTTCCGGACTCGCCGGCCCGGGCGGTGCGCCCACCGCGGTGCAGGTAGTCCTTGTGGTCGGCCGGCGGGTCGAGGTTGACGACCAGGTCGAGCCCGTCGACGTGGATGCCGCGGGCGGCGACGTTGGTGGCGATCAGCGTGGTGACGTCGCCGGTGCGGAACTGCTCCAGGGTTCGGGTGCGCTGGGGCTGGGACTTGCCTCCGTGCAGGGCTGCGGCCTTCACCCCCTTCGAGAGCAGGTCGAGCACCAGGCGGTCCGCGCCGTGCTTGGTGTCGGTGAACATGATCACGCCGCCCTCCCGGGAGGCGATGTGCGCGATCGTGGCGTCCTTGTCCCCGTTCTGCACGTGCAGGACGTGATGCTCCATGGTGCTGACCGTGGCGGCGGACGGGTCGACCGAGTGCGTGACCGGGTCCTGGAGGAAGCGGCGCACCAGGCGGTCGACGTTGCGGTCCAGGGTTGCGGAGAACAGCATCGTCTGGCAGCCCTCGGCGACCTGCTCGAGGAGCTCGGTGACCTGCGGCAGGAAGCCCATGTCGGCCATCTGGTCGGCCTCGTCCAGGACGGTGACGGCGACGTCGTCCAGCCGGCAGTCGCCGCGCTGGATCAGGTCCTTGAGTCGGCCGGGGGTGGCCACCACGACCTCCGCACCTCGGTTCAGTGCCTGCGCCTGGCGCCCGATCGACATGCCGCCGACGACGGTCGCCATCCGCAGGCGCACCGCGTGGGCGTAGGGGGTGAGTGCCTCGGTGACCTGCTGCGCGAGCTCGCGGGTCGGGACCAGCACCAGCGCCAGTGGCCGGCGCGGTTCGGCCCTCCGTCCGGCGGTGCGGGCCAGCAGGGCGAGGCCGAAGGCGATGGTCTTGCCCGAGCCCGTGCGGCCGCGGCCCAGCACGTCGCGGCCGGCCAGCGAGTTGGGCAGTGTCGCGGCCTGGATGGGGAACGGGGAGGTGACGCCCTGACGGGTCAGCACCGACTGCAGTGCCTTCGGCATGTCCAGCTCGTCGAAGGACGAGACGGCGGGCAGCGCCGGGGTGGTGCTCTCCGGCATCGCGAACTCGCCCTGCGGCGAGGAGCCCTGACGGCCGCTTCGACCGGAGGAGCGCCGGCCGTCGGCCGGCCGGGAGCCGTAGAAGGAACTGCCGCCGGAGCGGGAGCCGCCACCGGAGCGGGATCCGCCGGCGGGACGGGAGTTGGCGTTCTGGTACGAGGAGCGACTGGAACGATTCATGGGAAGACCTTCCTCGGGCGGCGCGTCACGAGGAAGGCTCCGCAGCGGGGGCGCTGGCGGAGACCGCATGGGAACGGGCCGGAAAAATGTGAAGAGCGGGGCGCGGACGGCAGAAGCGTGCGCCACATCACCCATGGTTGGCGCTCGCCCGACCGGGCGGGAGCGCAGAACCTCGAACCGTGAGATGTCACGGCAGGGCGCCGAACCGGGCGCGGCGCCGTGCGTCTCGCATGGGTATGGCCGCCCGTGGCGGAGCCAGGGGGCAGGAGCGTCGTGGAGCAAAGCCGAGGGGCCCGCACCGGGCATGTACGCGGTGCGGGCCCCTCGCTGCTAGGCGGGTGCCGTGGCAGAAAAACTACAGCGGGCGAATGTTCTCGGCCTGCGGGCCCTTCTGACCCTGCGTGACGTCGAACTCGACCTTCTGGCCCTCGAGCAGCTCACGGAAGCCGTTGGCGTTGATGTTCGAGTAGTGGGCGAACACGTCAGGACCGCCACCCTCCTGCTCGATGAAGCCGAAGCCCTTTTCCGAGTTGAACCACTTCACAGTGCCATTAGCCATAAAAATTCTCCTTCAAGGGGCTGTCCGAAGCTCGCACAGCGCGGGCTTCGAGTCACCGCGATGAGCACCCACCCGGCGACAAGCCGGGAACAAAAAATGCGCCTGCGATACATCAGCAGGCGCACACAAAGTTCATGGGAACCACTACTGCAACTAACTCGACTCTAGCAGGCCCTGGACCGCTGCGGCGGAATATTCCACCCCCAGTTTTTCGGAAGCCGTCTCCGGGACCGCCGTCCACGAGCTGCCAGGAACCTCAACACGCCGTGGGGCCAGGCTGGTTGAAGGCATGTCCGCAGGCGCTGTCCGGGCCGGCGACTCCCTCGTCAGGGTGACGCGGACAGGCCCGGGGCAGCGTGTCGCGTGGGCTCCCGCCCCGGCTGCCACGGTCGCGGGCGTCCCGGCGCCTGGTCGCCGTCGGCAGCGTGGAGACGGTGGACGGCGCCATGCGAATTCGGGCCCGTGCGAATCCGAGACCTCCTGAAGGCCCCGCGCCCGTGGTTTCTGGCGCATACTGGACGGAATGACGAAACCACCAGCACTCCGGCGGCCTCTGCCCACCAGCCCGTTCAAAGCCAAGATCGAGGCGCCAGTCGAGCGGTTCGCCCTAGGTGACCGCGTCACTCACGACAGCTACGGCCTCGGCCGGGTCATCGGAGTCGAAGGCGACGGCGACATCGCGGTCCTCGTCGACTTCGGGTCGCGGCAGGAACGCATCACCCGGCCGTTCCCCGGGATGTTCAAGCTCTGACCCAGGGCGCCGCTGGCCGGCGCCGGGCCCTCGTCCAACCCGTGCTGCACCGCTCGCGGGCAGCTCTTGCGATCCCGGATGCAGCGGATCGCGCAGGGGGCGTCCTCCAGGGGGCGCTCACCCATGACGTGAATCCCCGCGGCGCCCGCCAGGCTGCGCACCGGCGGGTGGCGTGGTGCGCGGCGACGGTCGGCGCGGAGCGAGTCCGGGCACGAGCGCGCCCTTGGTGCACACGGGCAGATGAATCATGGCGCGCTGTTCGCGTTGCCCGATCCGCCCCTCCCGGCCGGTCTCTCCAGACAACGAACCGGTCCTGGTGCCGGTGGTCGACCCGGAGACGGAAGCGCACTGCGCGGCCTCGTTCGGGGGATGTCCCGGGCCGGAGTCGAGCGTGGCGGGCCATTCCATGGTCCTACTGCCGCCGGCGGTTCGGGCAGCGTCCGTGGAGAGTCGGCCGGAGGGCGGTCGTGTGTGGCCGGCGGGGGCGTGCCCGCCCCGGGTTCTTCACCGGTACGACGACCTGACGCGTTCGAGAGCCTCGGCCAGAAGCGTGACCAACTCCTCGATGATCGGGAGGCGGGCGCCGGGTCTGCTCACGGCCAGGACCTCGCGGTTGAGCGGCGCGACGCCGGGCGGAAGAGCGACCGGTTCGACGCCGGACCGGTCGCCCCCCTCGCCGATGAGCGAGGCCGGGATCAGCCCCACCGCCAAGCCGGCTCCGATCATGGCCAGCATGCTGTGCAGGTCCTCGGTCTCCAGCGTCACGTCGGGGGAGATCCCGAGATCCGCGGCCCAGCGGTGCAGCAGACGGCGGTCGGGACTGTGGGCATGACCGGAGGTCCATTCCATCCCCAGGCATTCCGCCAGTTCCGGCGGGCGACGGCCCGGCCGCCTGCCGGTGACGAGGACCAGCGGCTCGTACCCCAGGGAGGTGGTGGCCCACTCGTCCGAAACGCCCGGAGGGTCCTCGGGCAGGTACCGGTAGGCGATGAGGACATCGAGGTCGCCCGATCTTGGCAGGACTTTCGGCCCCCTGGTACGTGGCCGGGGGCTGGGCCATCGACCTCTTCAAGGGCGAGCAGACCCGCGAGCACGGTGACCTCGAGATCGCCGTCCCTGCCGCACGGTTCCCCGAAGTCCGTGCCCGGTTCCCTGATCATGCCTTCGACGTTGTGGTAGCAGGCCGCATCTGGGATCTCACGCCGGAGGTTGCGGACCTGACCCACCAGACCTGGCTGCGTGACCCTGCGACGGGGAACTACCTGGTGGACGTGTTCCGTGAGCCGCACGACGGACCGACCTGGATCTGCCGGAGAGATCCGTCGATCCGCCTGCCGTACACCGCGGTCATCCGCTCCACACCGCACGGAATCCCCTACCTCGCGCCGAGCTGGTACTCCTGTTCAAGGCCAAGGCGGCCCGCCCCAAGGACCAGTGGGACTTCGCCAGCGCACTTCCACTGATGGACGACGCCCAGCGGCAGGCTCTGGCCGCGTTCCTTGCACAGGTGCATCCGGGGCACAACTGGCTGACGGACCTCCGGTAAGGCTCGCGTCACACAACCCGCTCACCTTTGTTCTCCCAGGATGCCCCGGCCTTCAGGCCGGGGAGGAATGGCTCCTTGGCCCGGAGCCGCGAAGCGGCGGAGTGATCTTCGGGTGTTCTGGCGTGAGCCGTTGTCGGTGGCCTTCGGTAGGTTGCTCCCGTGCATCTCCGCTACTCCTTTCGGATCTATCCGACAGCTGGTCAGCGTGCGTCGCTGGAACGGACGTTCGGGTGTGCACGGGTGGTGTACAACGACGCTCTTGCCGCGCGGAAGGACGCCCGGAAGGGCGGCCTGCCGTACCCCAAGAGCACCGATCTCCAGAAACTGGTGATCACGGCGGCGAAGAAGACCGCCGAGCGGGCGTGGCTGGCATCGGTCGGGGTGGACCCGTTGATCCAGTCCCTGCGGGACCTGGATGTCGCGTACCGGAACTTCTTCGACTCCGTGTCGGGCAAGCGCGCCGGACGGCCGGTCGGGCTGCCCCGGTTCAAGTCCCGCAAGGACAGCCGGCAGAGCCTGCGGTTCACCCGCAACGGATTCCGCATCCGGGGCAACGGCAAGCTGAACCTGGCGAAGATCGGCGACGTGCGGGTGAACTGGTCCCGCGCCCTCCCCGCCGAACCGTCGTCCGTGACGGTCGTCCTCGATGCGGCGGGGCGTTTCCACGCCTCCTTCGTTGTGGACGTGGAACCCGAGCACCTGCCCGAGGCTGCCGCCGAGATCGGGATCGACCTCGGGCTGACCACGTACGCCGTCCTGTCCACTGGCGAGGTGATCGACAACCCGCGCTTTCTGCGCAAGGCGGAGAAGAAGCTCAAGGCCGCGCAGCGGCGGCTGTCCCGCAAGGCCAAGGGCTCGGAGAACCGGGCGAAGGCCCGCAGGAAGGTCGCCAGGGCGCACGCCGAGGTGGCCGACGCCCGCATGGACTGGATGCACAAGCAGACCACCCGGCTGATCGGCGAGAATCAAGCCGTCTACCTGGAAGATCTGAACGTGCGCGGCCTCGCCCGCGGCCCTCTGGCCAAGTCCGTCCACGACGCCGGATGGGCAACCTTCCGGCGACTGCTCGAAGAGAAGGCAGCCCGGTACGGGCGCACCGTCCACGTCGTGCACCGCGCGTTCCCGTCCTCCCAGCTCTGCTCGCAGTGCGGACACCGCGACGGCCCCAAGCCCCTGCACATGCGGGAGTGGTCCTGTACGGCGTGCGGCGTGCTGCACGACCGTGACCTCAACGCTGCTCGCAACATCCTGGCCGCCGGGCAGGCGGACAGGCTAAACGCCCCTGGAGGGCCGGCAAGTCCCGGTGTGGCGATCCCACGCCGGGCACGGCCCGTCGAACGAGGAACCCACCGGAACGCGAGCGGAACGGGGCGCAAGCCCCACGCCGCAGGCGCGGCCGGAATCCCCGCTCCTTGAGGGCGGGAAGGATGTCAACGAACACGCGGACCACCCATTCGTCGAGCCGGGTGCCGAACGCCGCCGCCGAGTCGATCTCCGAACCCGGAAGCGTCCCAGCGTCATCCACGTCGGCGAGATGGTCGACGTCGGCCCAGCCACCTCGGTAGAGCACCACGGACAGCAGGGTCTCCGCGGGGCCGGAGAGAAGAACACCCACCGAGTCGGGATCGCTCACCTGTGACCTGTCCGTCTCAAGGCTATGTGGCCATGGCGCCGCTACATTACGCCACGTCTCCTCGCCCACCACGAGACCAGCGGTCTGCCAAGCAGGCGTCCGCGCAGCCACCTCTGCAGCTGCCTCGTCGAGATCCACGACCTTCTCCATGGGATGGATCACGGCTCAGCCAGGCTGCCGTCTTCCACCGACTCACCGCTGTCGAGCGGCAGGGCCGGCTCAGGATCAGCGCGCCGAGGACGACCGCGACGGCGGGGAGCCCGAGGGATCCCACTCCGCCACCTCGATGCGTCCTCACGCCCGCGGACGCGGGCTGCGGCGAGCATGTCCGGCGAAGCGGCCATGCGTGACCGGTGCCTTGGCCTGTTCCCGGAACAGCGCGAACAGCAGCATCAGCACTGGCTGGCCGAAACGCCGGCGCCGGCCGGCGCACGGACGTCCGTTCCGTCCGCGTTCGCAGCCGTACGACAGATGTTGGGGGAAACATGGCACTGGAGTTGCCGCCGGAACTCGCTGCGGTACTCGGTCTCCTCGGGCTGGACTGGCCCCAGGTGAACGAGGACGAACTGGTCAGGCTCGCGGACGGGCTCAGACGACTCGCCTCGGCGATCGACTCGGTTCAGATCACCGCGGACAAGGCCCTCACCGCGCTGGGAGAGGTCTACCACGGTGCTTCGGCCGACAAGCTGGCCGAGCTGTGGGAAGCCGTTTCGAAGTACTCCGGCCTGGTGGTGGAGGCCTGCGGTGTCGCCGCGAACGCGCTCAACGCGGCGGCCCTGGTGATCGAGGGCTGCAAGGGTGCGACCGTGGTCCAGTTGGTGGCCACCCAGGGTGAACTGGCGGCCTCCTCGCTGATCGGGCCGGGGGGTTCCGCGGCCGTCGTCGCGGCCGGCCGGCAGATCCTCTCCACCGTCCTGGAGGAGGCGGTGTCCGCGCTCGGGCAGGCGCTGGCCCAGCCGGTGGCCGACCTGGTGGAGACCGTGGTCAAGCAGCTGGTGCCCGGCGGCGGGTCGGGGTCGGCGGGCGGTCCGGGGGCCGGATTCGGGGTGGACCTGGCCCAGTTGGCCTCCTGCGCGCTCGAACTGCGGAGCCACGCCGACGACATCGACTCCCACGGCAGTTCGTTCCGGCAGGTCGTCGAGAACCTGGATGTGGGCATTCCCGGTGACGCGTTCGGCAGGCTGGTGATCGCGGCCGCCGAGCAGATCGCCACCAGCATCGGCGTGGAGGTGCTCAAGCGGCTGCTCGGCTCGTTCCGAGGCACCGCCGACCGGATGGACCAGGTGGCCCAGAACCTCACCGAGCACGAGGACTCACACACCCGGCAGATGCACGGCATCCTGTCCGGAAAGGAGTCCCCGTCCTCTCCCCGCCCGCTCCAACTCGCGGGCGGGGCAGGCGACACGGCCGCGGGCGGCCCGCACCACGCGGGCCCCGCCGCCACCGACGGGGCGCACCCCGGGCCCCACCACGGCGGCGCGGCCGGAATCCTCGTCGGCGGCGGAACAGGCACGGGCCGGGCCCCGGGCCCGTTCGGGTCAGACCGGCCCGCACCGGACAGGCCCGTCGCGGACAGGCCCGCGGCGGACACGGGCCGCGCCGGTGTCCCGCCGCAACAACCGCGGGGCGTGGCGAGCGGCCCGCACCCCGCCGCCCCTCACCACGGCGCCGGCCAGGTTCCGCCGAGGAGCGACCCCGGATTCGGCGCCGGCCACCGGGGAACCGAACCCGGCTCCCTCGACCGCGGGCCGGCGCTGCAGACACCCGGAGTGCCCGGCCCGGCCCCGTACGGCCAGACGGGCGGGGGCCCGCACCAGGGTGGTCCGGTTGGTGCAGGTGGCCAGGGAGCCGCCGGGCCGGTACGAGACGCGGCTTCGGCGCCGCCGAACGGTGCCCCCCGCCCCCGCCAGGACGACCCCGCCGAGGACCCTGCCAAACTCTTCGCCGCACCGCCGCCGTCACGTGCCGCCGGCGACCAGGACGCCTGAGGAAGTGTCGGGTGATCGCGCAGCTACCTTGAGGTCGTCGCGGTGATCACCAGGGCTCCCCGGCAGAAGAGTTGAGACGTCAGATACCTCACTCGACTGCCTGGGGGTCCTGTCCGTTCTGCCTCGGTCCACGACCGCCCGGCCGTCACCGATCGGTGGTCGCTCTGACATGGTTCATTGAGCCCCTTTCAGAGCGGCCACCGATCGGTGACAGAGCTGCGGTTTCAGCCATCACGTCCGTGCCGTCCTCGCGGAGCGAGGGAAGCGTGGACGAAATCGTGGACGGCCGCGGTGGGTCTCCTGCGGCTGGCCCGGGCAAGGCCCACCCGGCGGCAGTCGCAGGAGGACCGCGTCGGCGTGGCCGTCCGTCAAACCGGCGGTGGGATCGGACCGATCGCTCTGCCGCATCGGTTCCCGGCGCATGCCGGAGGACCGAGCCGCACACCCGTGACGGCAGGTGCGCCGATCCGAGGGGGCGCGTCCGGGCCACGATCTGACCCGTCGGCCGTCCCGGGCCCGTGAGGGCTACGTCCTGCGTCGCTCCAGCCGGGCCGGTGCGTAGTTCGCCTGCTGTCGGCGGAACGAGCGACCAAGGTGGTGCTGGAGCCGGACGTGGCGGAACTGGTAGACCGCGCCGGTCTGACGCAGTACTCCCCGGTGGTACGCGTCGTTCAGGAAGGCGACGGTGTTCCAGGGGAGCCTGCCGGTCAGGGGCAGCCAGATCCGGGACAGGACCACCCACTGACCCCAGGCGGTGAAGGAGAGCGCGTACGAGAGCGTGCCGCCGAGCCCGGCGATGGCTCCGATGAAGATCCCGTCCGACAGCTGCCAGTTCATCGGGCCGAGAGGCCCTCGGAGCCCGTCGACGATCAGGTCGCCGCCGAGGGCGATCGCGAGGGTGAGCATCGGCACCAGGACGAGGACCTGCCGGCGCACCTCCGCGCGGTTCGAGGACAGCACCGTGACCGGAGTGGCCGCCGAGGCGACGTCCAAGGGGGCTTCGAGTGAGGCGAGGATCCCGAAGACCAGCCCGGCGCCCGATCCGAAGATCAGCCCGAAGACCAGCATGTTGATGAGCGTGCCCTCGATGACCGCGCTGTTCGTCAGCGGAACCCCGTAGTACAGCCTGCGCTCGAGGGCGAGGGCACTCGCACACCCGACCCCCATCACGAATCCGCCCACCAGGACGGCTCCGAACCGGGCGCTGAAGGCGCGGATCGGTCTGCGGCCGATACCGGTGTGGGTGCCGGGCAGCCGTAGCCGCACGTGGGTCGGCTCGAAGACCCCGCCGCCGGACGCGGCCATGGCCCCGTACACGGATCCGAAGGCGAGGCTGGCGGCCAGCCCCATCAGCGCCCCCTGCAGGATCGCCTCACCGAGCCCGAACTGGGCGACGGCAAGGGCGACCAGCCACTCGGACACGGCGACGCACAGTGCGGTCGTCACCACGACGGCCATGACGCGGGTCGAGCGCCGCAGTGAGTCGCCGATCTGCCACCATGCGAGGTCCTGCTGGTCGCGGTCGAGCCGAGCCAGGTGGTGGGCGAGGTAGCCGAGCCAGAGCTCGGCGCGCTCCGGGTCCCAGTTCCGCTCCCGGCGCCGGTGGCTTCCGGCGGTCCGCTCGGGAACGCGGCGCTGGTAGACCGTCGGTACGAAGCCGGCCAGCAGGTGTTCCTCAAGGGTGTTCTCGGCGGGGAACCGCCCGGTGTCCAGGAGCTCCGCCGGATCCCGGTCGGGCGTCTCGCTGTACATCGTCCGCGCCAGGATGACCATCAGCGGGGTCCCGAGAACCCGGGCGAGGTTCACGCTTCCCCGAGTCTGCTGAGCCCGCAGTTCCTTCAGGACGGGATCCCACACCGCCCCGGTCCCGCCGTCGCCGCGGGTGACCGGCCGAGCGGTCCGGGGCAGGTAGGCCGCGAGGTCGTCGAGGGTGAGGTCGGTGAGCTCGATACCGGCGGCCCAGACCAGTGGCGCCCGGGCCGTGTTGACCGCCTCGGCGAACTCGCCGTGTCGGCTGGTCATGACGAGCGGCAGCGAGCTGGTGTTGAGCGCCTCCAGTGCCTCCCGCCGAAGGCCTTCCGCGATCTCGTCGAACCCGTCCAGGACGGGCAGGATGAGGTCGGCGTCGACCAGAGCGGCGGCCAGCGTCGATCCGCTGGGGGCCCGGCGGGTCAGATGCGGATGATCACGCAACAGCAGGTCGATCATCCAGTCCCGCAACGTGGTGGTCGTCGGGTCCCAGGATCCGAGACTGAAGATCACCGGCACCCGGTCGTCAAGCGCCGGGGACTCCAGGAAGTCCAGGACGAACCGGATCGTCAGGATCGACTTGCCCGAGCCGGCCCGGCCGAGAATCACCAGCCGCCCGGACGATATCCGTCGGTAGACCTCGGTCACACTCCGCAGATCACCGCTCAGGTCCACACGGGGGGAGGTCGCTCCGGGCGGGAGGCGCTGAATGTTCTCCGAATGGTCCGTCAGGAGCGAGGGCGCCTCGCGCCAGCGCACCGGCAGCGGAAACGGATCGTGAACCCGGCGCTGCTCCTCCTCGCGCTGCCAACGACGCCTGACCTCCTTCGCCAGCTCGTCGGCGGCAGCGGCGAGGGCGTCGCGCATCGGCGACGCAGGCCGAGCCGGTCCGGGCAGAGGTACGGGCGCTCCACCGACCGGGCCGGGCGCAGCGGCGACGCGCTCGGGCATGACAGGGGCCGGCTCGGGCGTGACAGGGGCCGGTAAAGGTGTGACGGGGGCCGGCTCGGGCGTCGCGGGGGCCGGCACGGTCTGCGCCTTGGCCAGGGTGGCCGCCAGCCTCTGGCGGTCCTCGTGGCCGACCTCCAGGGCATCCGCCAACAGGTTCAGCGTCCCCAGGCGGGTATCGCTGGACTTGCCGGTCTCCAGTCTGCGGATGGTGCGAACACTGACGCCGGACTTCTCCGCCACCTGTTCCTGCGTCAACCCCGACCGAGTCCGCAGACTGCGCAGCAGCGTGCCGAGCTGATCTGTCATGTCACCACCCCCTCGACCACCGAGCGCGGTCGCCGGCGAGCCTACCGTGACGGCCGGTCATATATGGCCGGTGCCCTGGCCTGTCACCTGATCAGCACAGACTCCACGATCGGTGGTGCCCGGTCGGCTCGCCGGCAGTGGGCGGCGCACTCCGCAGGACTCCCGGCGGCGGAGGCGCCCGCGGTCGGTCGGACGGACTCGGGGGGCCGCCC